>CAZRZA010000001.1:0-5935 GCA_964604515.1 uncultured Gammaproteobacteria bacterium
CCATCAAAATCATTATAACAACTTAAGCTTAACCAACCAAAATTAGGAGACCAAGCCCAACCCCCTATATTATCACTTCTATTATGAACAGCCATTTTAATTTCTGTACTATCATTAAAAGTTACTAAATCAATACTCTCTTCAATATTATTAGCTTTTAATGCAGTGGATTTAGATAAAAAAAACAAAGCTATAAATAATATAAATACTATAAATAATTTAATATTAAAATTATAATTAAACTTTGTTTTCATTATTTATTATTTAATTCCCGTCTATAGTATTACGATAAGTATTATCAGCCCAAGTATACTTATGATCTGGACTTATTCCATCCCCCATAATACAATTCATCCCTGTTCCTAGCTCATCAGGAACACAACACCAAATATATCCATTATAAGAATTATTACTTGTTCCTGTTGGGTCCACCTCTAAATCCCCTGCTACACATACTATACCACTACCACCATCGCTAATAGTAGCAGCTTGAACATATTCCATATTGGCTATATTTTGTCCCTCTAAAGGAGCCAAAACATTACCTCTAATATCACGATTATCATTTTCTGTAAACCATAGCCAATTAGTGTCACCTACACTAAAAATAGTTTCATCAGCTATAGCTCCTAAACCAAAACTAAAGACAAGGCCTACTATGACTCCTATAAATAACTTTTTTTGTTTAAAATTTATCATATATTTATTAAATATAATTAAAGATTATTTTATTATATATCTTTCTCTAAGAACTATATACCTGTGGTAACACCATCTGCATATTTATAATCAGGTGTTGATCCGGTACCAGTTATACATATCATATCTGTACCAGCGCTATTTGACATACAGCACCATATTATTGGATGATTAGAAGCATTAGAGGAGTAACCGGGGCTATACGCTGTATTTCCTATAGCACAACTAACACCACCAGAGCCACCTGTTTGACCAAATACAGATGCATCTACATACTCTTTATTAGCTAAATTAGGATCTGCTAAAGGAGTTTCAACATTACCTCTAACCTCATCACCTTCACTAGCAAACCATAACCAACCATCTCCTATATTCCAAGCATCAGAAGCTGTATCAGCTACAGCAACTAAACCAAAACTAAAGACAAAGCCTACTATGACTCCTATAAATAACTTTTTTTCTTTAAAATTTATCATATATTTATTATTAATTAATAATTAAAAATTACATTGCTCAGGATTAACACAATTATTACAAATAGACTCCATCTCACATGATGGCGAATCAGTGCTATTAAAAGGGTCACAACAACAAGCACCCTCAAGTTCACAAACAAATACACCATTATCAGTACATTCTAATTCAGAATTAAGACAATTACCATCTAAACCGTCTCCACACCAAAAGCACCAAGATTCATTGGCACCAATATCACTGTGCATGCAACTTATTCTATTGTCAAAGTCAGAGCAATCATCGCAAGTACTACCATCTCCACCAATAACACCACAATCATCTGCAACACATTCCTCTAAATGGGTAAAGCCTCCGACACATACCCCACAATTATCAAGATAGGCTTCGCCGTTCAATATTCCTGCGCAATCAAAATCATTGATATTAACTCCAGCTGTACCATCAAAACCAGCTAAAGCGCTAGCTACATAAGACTCTACATAATCCTTATTAGCTATATTAGGACCATTTAAAGGCATTTTAACGCTACCCCTAACCTGACCACCTTCGCTAGCAAACCATAACCAACCATCTCCTATATTCCAAGCATTAGAAGCTGTATCAGCCACAGCAACTAAGCCAAAACTAAAGACAAAGCCCATTATAATACCTGTTAATAATTTATGATCTCTAAATATTCTCATATATTAATTATTTAAATAAAACTTTTCCTAATATATTTTTTCTTAAAATTGGACCAAATCTTCCGGAGTCTAAAGTACCAGGAAAATTACCAAAAACAAAATAAATACCTTCTCCTAATTGACCCTCAAAATCTTTTTCATATAAAGCTATCATTTTCATATTCTGTTCTGTTAACTTATATATTTTATTCTCTTTATTAAGCATAAACTCACCATTGATTACTAATGTTTTATTAATAGTATCAACATGAAAAGTATCTCCAGGTATTACTTTAGCAAATTTAATTAATTCTTTATCTTGAGCTTTAAAATAGAAAGTAACTAAACTATCTCGAGCTATTTTCTTTTTATTATTTCCATATCTATAATCTATCCAAACTTCTTCTCCACTATTGATATATGGTGATAAAGAGTTACCTCTAATTTCTACTTTTCTAATATCTAAACTACTAAAATAAGAATAGATTAAAAAACCAATAAAGATAATTGCTATAAAATAAAATATTTTCTTTTTATTATTCATAAATAACTAAATTTCTTTAACCACTAGGAGTATCACCTGAGCCACCCTCAGTGCCTGAAAGACTAGGACAATTACCCTCACAAATAAACATTGGTCCACCATTTACATAGATATTACCATCTAAATCTACTCTAAATCTTTCATAATTATTATTCTGAATCTTCATTAAATTACCATTTGCAGAATTCTGTTTCGCATTAATATATAATAAATTTTGTTCAGAATCTGTTATTCTATGATTAATTTGAAACATACCATTATTAATTAAATCACCGTTTACAAAGTTTCCTTGAAGCAAAGGATCTTGGTTTCCTCCATTATGTATTATTAATAAGTTACTTCCCGTGGTATTAGTTAAACCAGCTTGAGAGCCTATAAATACATTATTAGCACCACTAGTATTATCTAAACCAGCTTGCTCACCTATAAATACATTATTAACACCACGAGTATTTTTTCCAGTTTCTATTCCTAAAAAAATATTTCTAGAAGTTACTTTTAATATTCTATCTCCTTTTTGAAAATAACCACCATCAGATTCTGTATTAATTGCTTTATTATCATCGGGCTGTATAAATTCTGTAGATGGTAATGGTGAATTCCAAAGACCATCTCCTGTACCTTCACCAATAGATTGTATAGGATTACCATTAACAAGAAATTGAAAAGGATTATCATAGTCATCATATTGTATATTAATATTATAAGGAATAATTAAAGTATTATTATTTGGATTTAAGGTTAGTATTTCATTATCACCAATCTTATAACTTCCGCCAACTGGAATACTTATACTCTTATCAAAATCAATACTATTCACATCGCCAGATATAGTTCCACCGTTATCATAAAAATTAATATCCCCAATATCAGTAAAAGCATGACCATTAGCATCTAAAGAATCACTCAAAGGACTAGTAATTATATCAGGAGAAGTGTAAGTGCTCGGACCAGAGGGTGGCGGGGTCCATTGAGCTAAAACAATCTTTTGTATTAATACTAAACTAAGAGTAGAACAGATTAATACTAAGATAAATAAATGAATACTTTTTACTTTTGTAAGCATAGTTTTGTTTATTTAATATAATAATATTATACCATATAATTATCTTAATAGCAAAATAGTATATTTGCTAAAAAAAAGTATATCTAGTAAACTATCATTATCTATAATTAAATAAAAAATATGACAACAAATACAATTATTTTAATAGTCTTAGCTGTCTTAATAATATTAGTAATAGGACTATATAATGGCTTAATTACTTTAAAGAATAGAGTAGCAGAAGCTTGGTCAGATATTGATGTTCAATTAAAAAGAAGATATGACTTAATACCTAATTTAGTATCTACAGTAAAGGGTTATTTAAAACATGAAGAAGGTGTTTTAACTAAAGTTACTGAGGCTAGATCTAGAGCTATGTCTGCTCAAGGTACAGCTGATAAAGCGCAGGCTGAGAATATGCTTTCTGATACTCTAAAAAGCTTATTCGCTGTCTCCGAAGGCTATCCTGATTTAAAAGCTAGTCAAAACTTCTTACAATTACAAGATGAAGTCTCTGATACAGAGAATAAGATACAAGCTGCTCGTCGCTTCTATAATGGGCAAGTTAGAGACTTTAATACTAAAGTACAAGTATTTCCTAATAATTTAATAGCTCAGTCTTTAGGTTTTAATAAGTTTTCTTTTTTTGAAATTAAAGAAAAAGAAAAAGAAAATATAGATATTAAGTTCTAAGATGTATAAAGAAATAGCTAGCAATAAAAGAAAGAGTTTATCTTTATTACTTATTTTTATAATAGTTATTGCTTCTTTAGCATATAGCTATGAACTATACTATGGTGGTGGTACTTATATTACTGTCTTCGCTATTATTATCGCTTCTTTAATGAGTTTATTCTCTTTTTTTGCGGGAGATAAATTAGCCTTAAAACAGGCTGGAGCTAAAGAAATTAAAAAGAAAGACAATCCCTATATCTATAGGATGATAGAGAATTTAGCTATTACAGCTGGTTTACCAACTCCTAAAGTATATATTATAGAAGATGTACATATGAATGCTTTTGCTACTGGTCGTGACCCAGAACATGCTTCTATCGCTTTAACAACCGGTTTAATTAATAATTTAGAGAATGAAGAATTAGAAGGTGTTTTAGCTCATGAAATGTCTCATATTAAGAATTATGATATTAGATTAATGATGGTTGTTATCATCTGTGTTGGTATTATTACCCTTTTAGCAGATATAATGTTGAGGAGCTTTATTTTTAGAAGAAGAGGTGATGATAGTAAGGGTAATGGCTTTATTATTGTTATTGGATTAATATTAGCTGTCCTGTCCCCTCTCTTTGCTAAATTAATACAATTAGCTATTTCTCGTAAAAGAGAATTCCTAGCAGATGCTTCTGGTTCATTATTAACTAGGTATCCAGAAGGCTTAGCAAGGGCTTTAGAAAAGATAAGTAAACAAAAAATACCTTTAGCTAAAGCTAATAAAGCTACTGCTCATTTATATATTTCTAATCCCTTTAAAGGATCAAAAATAAAAAAAGCTTTTTCTACTCACCCTCCTTTAGAAGAAAGAATTATAACTTTGAGGAATATGTAATTTGACTAAAGATAAAGAAAATAGTAATTTAATAATAGACCCCGTTTTCGGGGTTTTTATTTATAATAAAAATAACTTGACTTTCGGTTTTTGTTCGGTATAATTAATATCTAATTAAATAATAAAAATAATATGAAAAAAGAAGAAAAGATTATCCTTTTTGAAAAAAAGAGATTAGAAAAGCTTGGCATAAAAATGAATGGTATTTTTCTGTAGTTGATATTGTAGAGGCCTTAACAAAGAACAAAAGGTCTAGAAAGTATTGGAATGATTTAAAAATTAAATTAAGAGAAGAAGGAAGTCAGTTGTCCGAAAAAATCGGACAACTGAAATTAAAGTCAGCTGATGGTAAAAAATACCTAACAGATGTCGCAAATACAGAAAATATTTTTAGAATAATTCAATCAATACCCTCCCCTCAAGCAGAGCCCTTTAAAATCTGGTTAGCGAGAGTTGGTTATGAAAGAATAGAAGAAATAGAAAATCCAGAATTAGCTCAAGAGAGAATGAAATCATTATATGAACAAAAAGGATATCCTCAAGAATGGATAGCCAAAAGAATTAGAGGTATAGCTATTAGACAAAATTTAACTGCTGAATGGCAAGAAAGAGGTTTACAAAGAAAAATAGACTATGCCATATTAACTTCAGAAATAAGTAAGGCTACCTTTGGTATTACACCAAATGAATATAGAGATCATAAAAATTTACCTCAGAAATCAAAAATAAATTTAAGAGATCATATGGATGAATTAGAGTCAATATTTACAATGTTGGGTGAAAAAGTAACTACTAAAATATCTCAGAATGAAAAACCAAAGGGCATGCCTCAGAATAAAAAAGTAGCTAAAAGAGGTGGTAATGTAGCTGGTAATGCTCGCAAAGAAACTGAAAAAGAAATAGGTAAATCAGTAGTTTCTAAAAATAATTATTTAGGTCAGAAT
>CAZRZA010000001.1:5945-7947 GCA_964604515.1 uncultured Gammaproteobacteria bacterium
AAAAATTAATAAAATAATACTTAATCCTAAAAATAATATGAAGAAAAGTGATTCAGAAAATAATTTAGCCTTTATTGATGGTCAGAATCTATATTTAGGTACAAAATCTAGTGCTCTTCCTTGGAATATTGATTTAAATAAATTCAGAATATACTTAAAAAGAAAATATAATATTTCTAAAGCTTATTATTTTTTAGGCTATGTAATTAATGATAATGATATTCTATATGATAAAATACAAAATGCTGGATTTATATTAAAGTTTAGAAAACATAATACTGCTATGTTAGGAATAAAGAAAGGTAATGTTGACTCTGATATTATATTTAATATAATGAAAAAATTATATAAAAAAGAAGAGTTTAATAAAATAATAATAGTTTCTGGAGATGGAGATTATAAAATGCTAATTGACTTTTTAATAACAGAAAATAAGTTTAAAAAAATACTTTTTCCAAATAAAAAATATGCATCTTCTTTATATAAAAAAATGCATAAAAAATATTTTAATTCCTTAGATAATCCAGGTATAAAGAAAAAAATAATGAGGGCTCTCCTTAGGTAATTAGCCGTTTGGATCCCCCTCGTCTTGATATCTATATATTATCATATAAAAATAAATAAGTCAATAAATTATGCATAAAAAAATAATAAAATAAATATGAAGAAAAGTGATAAAGAAAATAACTATGCTTTTATAGATAGTCAAAATCTATACCTGGGTACAAAAGATGATAATTGGGCTGTTGATATTTTTAAATTAAGAATTTATTTAAAAGATAAATATAAAGTTAATAAAGCTTTTTGGTTTATTGGGTATATAAAAGAAAATAAGAAGTTTTATTCTTTATTAAGAAAAGCTGGTTTTGAAATAATTTTTAAAGAAATATCCCAAGATAATAATGGTAAATTTAAAGGAAATATTGACGTTGATTTAACTTTAAATACTGTTGATCTTTTATTAAAATATAATAAAGCAATATTGATCACTAGTGATGGTGATTTTGCTAGTTTAGTTTATTATTTAAAAAATAAAAATAAATTTAAAGTAGCTTTAAGCCCTAATAGAAAGAAAACTTCTTTTTTGTTAAGGAAAGCTTGTGGATGGAATATAGCTATTCAATATTTAGAAGATGTTAAAAGAGAGCTAAAAAAATAAAAAACGCCTTCGCGAGACTATCCTCTTTGACGACGTTCTTCATAATGATTACTTATATAATATAATATAAAAGTAAATAAGTCAATAAATTATGCTTAAAAAAATAATAAATAATATCTTAGATTATATCTTCCCTAATTTTTGTTTAAACTGTAATAAGGAAGGATATATACTATGTAATACTTGTTTTGAAAGTATCAAATTATTACCTTTAGAGAATAAATCTCAAAATCAGTATTTTGATAATTGCTATATTTGTTGTCAATATAATGATCCTTTAATAGCTAAGATAATTAAAAAATATAAATATAATTGTTTAAAAGATTTAAATAAATATTTAATAAATATATTATATAGACAAGCTAAAAGAATAAATTTAAAACCTCAGACCATTATCACTAATATACCCTTGCATAAGAAAAAAAGAAATTTAAGAGGTTTTGATCAAACAGAAATATTAGCTCAAGGTTTAGCTCAGAAATTAAATTTAGAGTATAAACCTTTATTAAAAAGAATAAAGAATACTAAGCCTCAAGCTAAATTAAAAAAAGAAGAAAGAAAAAGAAATATTTGTAACTCTTTCCTTACTATTAATAGTAGTAATAATAAAGATATATTATTAGTAGATGATATCATGACTACTGGCGAAACATTAAATCAAGCTAGTAAAGTATTAAAAGAATATAATAATAAGATAATAGCTATAGTTATCGCTAAAAATAATTAAATAAACCCTTGTCAAAAGTAATAAAATATACTATGATACAGCCCATGGAGAGTTGGCAGAGTGGTCGAATGCGGCGGTCTTGAAAACCGTTAGGCCGCAAGGGCTCAGGGGTTCGA
>CAZRZA010000001.1:7957-83072 GCA_964604515.1 uncultured Gammaproteobacteria bacterium
CCGCCATTAGTTCTCGTAGCTCAGTGGATAGAGCGCTTGGTTGCGGTCCAAGAGGCCGCAGGTTCAATTCCTGCCGGGAACACCACCACGGAGAGGTGGCAGAGTGGTTGAATGCGGCACCCTGCTAAGGTGTTATTCGGGTTAAACCGAATCGAGGGTTCGAATCCCTCCTTCTCCGCCAGTTAAAAAACAACTTTTTAAAAAGCTGTTTTTTTATTTAATTAAATATGGTATAATATAAATATGTCTAAAAAAGAAGATTATTCTACAGAAGACTATGGGGAGGTATTAGCTTCTTGGGGTTTTTCTGCTTATGCAAAAATAGAACGTAATAAATATTGGTATATATCTTTTATTATAATAACTATTGCTATTTTAATTTATTCTTATTTTAGTAATAATCCTCTTTTTGCTGTTGTTATTATACTTTTTAGTATTATTTATACTATCTTAGAAAGAAAAGAGCCAGAAGAAATACAAATATTATTATTAGAAGATGGTTTAATAATTAATGATAAATTTATTGATTATAAAGAAATAAAAAATTTCTATATCATTTATCATCCTCCTAGTATAAAAAATTTATACTTAGAACCAAAGAATCAATTAAAACCTAGATTAGCCATACCTTTAGAAAGTCAAAATCCTGTTGAAATTAGAGAATTACTCTTAAAATATATTGATGAAGATTTAGAGAAAGAAGAAATACCAACTAGTGAGAGCATAGCTAGATTGCTAAAATTATAATATCCTGTAAAATAAAACTGAAGAAAACTTCAGTTTTATTATTGAATAAATAAATGTTAAAACTAAATACACCCTTAAAAGAAATACATAATATAGCTTTAAAATTAGAAAAATATTTAGCTAAAATGAATCTCCTTACTGTAGAGGATTTATTATATTTCTTTCCAAAAAGATATGATGATTTAAGTAAAGTTAGTAAAATAGAAGATTTAGAAGAAGGAAAATTAACAACTATTAAAGTAAAAATAGATCAAATAAAAACATATAGATCTCCTCGCCAAAAAATGTTAATTACTAAAATATTAGCTTCTGATGATACTGATAGTATAGAAATAATGTATTTTAGACAAAAGTTTGTTGGTCAAATATTAAAAATTAATGATGAAGTATATTTATCTGGTAAAGCAAGTAAAAGAAATCTTATTTGGCAATTTATTAGTCCTACCTATGAAAAAGTTAAAGAAGAAACATTACATAGTGCTCGTCTAGTACCTATTTACCATTTAAGTGGTAAAATAACTCAAAAACAATTAAGATTTTTAATTAATTTAATATTAAAGAATATAGAAGATATTACTGATCCTCTACCAGTAGATATATTGAATAAAGAAAACTTTACTTGGCTTAAAGAAGCTTTAGAAGAAATACATTTTCCTCATAATAAAAAGAAGTTAAAAAAGGCTATAAATAGATTAAAGTTTCAAGAATTATTCTATATACAGTGTAAATATCAATTAGCTAAAAAAGATTATCAAAAACAAAAAAGTTATCAAATAAATAAAGATTATAAAGTAATAAATAAAGTTAAAGAATCTTTAAGTTTTAATTTAACTTCTGACCAAGAAAAAAGCTTAGAAGAAATACTAAGTGATCTTAATAAAAAACATCCTATGAATAGATTATTAGAAGGTGATGTTGGTTCTGGCAAAACAATTGTTGCTCTTTTATCTTCTTTAAATGTTTTAGAAAATAATCTGCAAGTAGCTTTAATGGTCCCCACAGAAATATTGGCTCAACAACATTTTGCTAGTATTAAGAAAATATTAAGTCCTAAATATACTAAAGAATTAGCTCTTTTAACAAAAAGTTATTATCATTTAGGAAAACAAAAAGATATTACTAAAGCTAGATTATTAAAAGCTATAGAAAATAATAAAGCTAAATTTATAATTGGTACTCATAGTTTAATTCAAGAAAAAACTAAATTTAATAAACTAGGTTTAGTTATTATAGATGAACAACATAGATTCGGAGTAAAACAAAGACAGACTTTAAAAGAAAAAAATACTATTGCTCCTCACCTTCTTTCTTTAACAGCTACCCCTATTCCGCGTACTCTTTCTCTAACCTTATATGGTGACTTAGATATTTCTATTATTAAAGAAAAAATAAAAGGCAGAAAAGATATTAAAACTATTTTAGTTCCTGAAAAAAAGAGAGCTGATGCTTATAATTTTATTAAAGAAAAAATAAAGAAGAAAGAACAAGTATTTATTATTTGTCCTTTAATAGATGATAGTGATATTTTAGGATTAAAGTCTGTAACTAGTGAATATCAGAAATTAAAAGATATCTTTCCTGAAAAAGATATTAATATTTTACATGGTAAATTAAAAGCTTCAGAAAAAAAAGAATTAATGACAGATTTTCAAAATAATAAATTTCCTATTCTTATTTCTACTTCTGTTATTGAAGTAGGAGTAGATATACCTCAAGCTACTATAATGATTATTGAATCTTCTGAAAGATTTGGTTTATCACAATTACATCAATTTAGAGGTAGAATAGGAAGAAATAATTTAGAAAGCTTCTGTCTCCTCTTTACCACTGATAGCTCTCAATTAAATACAAAAAGATTACAAGCTTTAGTAAATAATCATGATGGCTTTAAATTAGCAGAATTAGATCTAGAATTAAGAGGTTCCGGAGAAATATTTGGTACTAAACAAACTGGTTTAATGAAATTAAAAATAGCTAAACTATCTGATACAGAATTAATAAAAAGAACCCAAGAATGGGCTCTAAAAATATTAAATAATAAAAAATATTTAAAGGATAAAAACTTTAAAAATCTACTCTCTAGTTTACAGACTGAAATACATTTAGAATAATTTAATTCCAGCATTGATCAGCGCCTATTCTAGGCTTACATTCATCCTTATAAAAAGTATTATTTTTATTACAACAATACTCTACTTCTTCTGAATCAATGCCAATATCTGTACAAAGAGAAAACTTATCTCCACAATCAATACCATCTAATGTTGTGCAAGCACTAGAGTCTAGCTCTGTGCCACAAACATCAGTTACACCGTTAATACCATAACAAGTGTTCTGTCGACAAGAAGATACTGTTTTATAAGAATCACAACCACCTACTCCACTACAAATATCTACACAAAAGCAATTATATGTTCCCTCTATCATGTCATAAGTACAGTCTTTAACTGCATCATTAGGATCTATATAAACACAAGCCTCTGTACTGCTCCCACATCCTGTTGCTCGACATTTGGTGGTCATTTCATTGCCGGTATCATCTGGTGGTCCTGGTAAATAAAATAAACCGTTTTCACCTTCCCCACAAATATTCTTTTCTGCTTCCATGCTAGTACAAATGCCCATTTCTGCTATTTTCTTTATATCTATAGGCTTTAACTCTACTAAACCGCTATTAATTTGACTTAATAATAAATGTCCGCCAAATAATAAAGCTAAACCCATTAAAGCTCCGGTAATGGTACTTTTAGCATTAGATATTTTATCTGGACTACCGGCTGCAAATAACCATTGCCAAGCTGCTATTACCAACATAAAAATAGCTAAAATACTAGCAATACGAGCAGCATAAATATACAAAGCATTAATATAGTCTCCAATACTACTGCTTGTTATTTCTCCTTGAACAATAGTGCCGGGTATAGGAACACTTGGTTTAAATTTAATAGGCTCTGCTTTAACATTATTAACTATTAAAGTTAAAGAAAATAATATTATTAAAAATGAAATTATTTTTTTATTCTTCATATATTTATTCTAATAAAATACTTTGTAAATTACCATCATTATCTGTAAAATATAAAGTAGATCCATCATCAGAAACTACTAAATTATGAGCTGAATAGCCACCTGCTTCTCCAATGGGGCTAGCTATTAAAGTTTTTAAACCAGTTTCTAAATCAAGACGATAGAAATTATCTGGATATCTATCCGCAATTTCTGGATAAAGACCAGCCCCTCTTGGTAGTCCTTGAGGGACAGCACAAAACATTGTTTGTTCACTAGAAAAAGAACATTTCTCTGGCCAAGTAGCTACATTTAAAGATACCTTTATATCCCCTAATTGATTAGTGCTACCATTGGTTACCCAAAGATTAGGATTGTAATTATTAGACTCATTATAAACACTATATACTAAAGAAGAGCCACTATCAGACCATTTAGATGTGAATCCTGCTCCTTGAACAGTAAAAGATCTAAAGTTTTCGTGGTGTAAACCAATAGGAAAAACCTCCTGTTCTTCTACACCAGTATAACGACGATGTAAGGCTACAATTTGATTGTCTGGGGAATGACCTATATCTGTATTATGTAATTGATCTCCTAAATCTTCTACTAAAAACATGCCTGTTCCATCATCATTAGAAGAAACAATCCAATTATTATCTTCCTCTCCACTCATCCAAGCAGCAACTAATTTATGTCCACTGGTATCAAAGTTAAAAGATTCTAATTCTGGAGCTAAAGTAATTTGTTCTCCTGTATTAAAATTATATAAAATATTAGAGCCGTCTGGATACTCTAAAATAGCTTTATCACCCCCTTTAGTCCAAGAAACCTCCTCTACTTCATAAAACTTCTTATCTGTTAATAATTCTGGTAAGCCTTGATCATTTATTCTATAGAATTGATTAGAATCTTGATCATAATACTGACTACCATTAAAGCCTGTAATAGCAGAGTCTGTTATTTTATTAACTGCAGTTAAACCACCATTAGCTATTCTAGATATTTTATCTCCAAAATAATCTTGCCAAGGCAATTCTTCTTCTTTAAGGTCTTCAATAACTGTAGTTATTCCTTCCCCAATACCTGGCACTTCACCCGGAGCATATCCAGGTACTAATATTTCTTTAACTGGTTTTTTAAAGAAAACAAAATATAAAGCTAAAGACATTAGAATAACTAAGATAATAAAGCCAAGTACTAATAATATTTTTTTTGTATTCATATTTTTAAAAACCTAACATATCTCTTAACATATTTATTATTTCTGGACCAAATACAGCTACAATACAAGTTGGGCAAGCCACAGAAACCACCCCTGATATCATTATTATAAGTAAAGTAGTTATAGATATTATAACAACAATAATCAAATAAGTCTCGCACATCCAAATTATAACCTCCCACCACTTTAAACTTGGTATAAGCTTACTCTTTTGTATATTTCCTTTAATATATTGTACTGTCTCTACCGCATAAGCAGCAAACCAGCCAACTAAAGATATATTTAAGCTAATTCGCCACCTTCTAATCAGTTTTCTCTTTATAATTTTTTTTATTCTTTTCTTCTCTTCTTCTATTCTTTCTTGTGCTTCTTTCTTTATTTTTGCTATTAATTTCTGTTTAGCACTGTTCTTTAGCTTTACTAGCTGACGCTTATTTGTAAAATCTTCTTCCGCCATACTATTGCCAATTAGCTTCTTCTACTAACCATTTATTTCCTGAAAAGATTAAATATATTTCTATATTTTGATAATAAACTTCTGTACTTAAATCAGCAGCTGTCTTTATTCTTTGTGTCTTAACTAACACTTTAGCCTCTCCCTCCTCTTCATCAAATAATATAGTTTCTGTAGCTAAAGCTTTGGTGCTTAATCCTAAAAATTCTTCAATATTATAATTTAAATTAATATTATTTAAATATTGTTTCATTTTAGCTGTACTTAATGATAGTAATTCTATTAAATTAATACCCTGATTATCTGTAGACCAAGAACCAAATCTTTCTGTAAAATTCTTTGCTAAATTAAGAGCTTCTAATTCTGAGCTAGTCTCTTCAATATCATTGCTATCAATATAATCAAATTCTAAATCAATACTTTCTGCTTGATATTCTGGTATTACCTCTTCTTTATTACCACTATTTAAATTTATCTTTTTATCTTTTAAGGAAATAAATATTATAAAAATAATAATAAAGATAGTAATGAAAATGATAATTTTTTTCTTTTTATTCATATATTTTATTTATATTATTCTACTTTAGTTTCTGTTATTGTCTCTGCAGAGGCCTCTGCTTCTGCCGGAGGACTTTCTTCAGCTACAGCCTCTGCTTCAGGGGGCTTTTCTTCAAGCACAGTCTCTTCCTCTTCAGCTAATAATGATTCTTCAAATTCTTTTTTAGATTCTTCTAATTCTAATAATTGTTTGGGATCACTAGTAACAATAGAGTTCTCAGTATAAGAAGCCTGTATTCTAATAGCGGCATGTTTAGAGCCTGCAAAGAAAATACCTTCTCCTAAACCAGATTCTAATAAAAGATACTTTTCCCCATCTGTTAACATAAATGTTTTTTGAATTACATCAATAGCAGAAGGAGATTGTTTTAATAATAATTGAATAGCAGAATTACTAACAATAGCTCGACCATATTGAGAGGTTAAAAAATCATTAACATCTTGCGTAATAGTGGTTACTCCTAAATAATATTTACGACATCTTTTTACCAAAGCAAACATAAATTTAGCACTATCTTCATTCTGCATCATTATCCAAGCCTCATCAACTACCAATATTCTTTGTTTCATTTCACTACGAATAATATTCCAAATATAATTAACAACCATATACATAGCTATAGGCCTCAATTCATCTTCTAGGTCTCGAATACTAAATACTACTAATTGATTATTAACACTAATATTAGTTGGACTATTGAATAATCCAGAAAAAGTACCTTCCGTATATTTCTTAATACGTAAAGCCATATCTTCTCCCCCGTCCATACTTAAAAGAACTTCTTCTAAGTCACTCATTAAAGGTGGTTCTATATTTGTTAAGTCACTATCAGCTGTAATATCCTTTTTAGCATAGGTTTCTATTAAAGCTCTGTCCAATAAAGAATCTTCAACATTAGTAATTTCACCAATCATTAATCTAATTAAGCCCTTCATAGTAATAACAGCACTTCTAATAACATCTTCCGCCTTAGTATTACCACCAACACCTCCTGGTAAGTCAAAAGGATTAAGTTTGGTTTCTGAATTTAAAGATATATTAATATAAGCACCGCCAACGGCTGCTGCTAAATGACCATATTCATTTTCCGGATCTATAATTATAACATCAGTACCAACCATCATAGATCTTAATACTTCTAATTTAATAGTATAACTTTTACCTGCTCCTGAAGTAGCAAAAATAACTCCATTAGCATTTTGCATACTGAATCTATCAAAAAGTATTAAGCTATTATTATGACGATTAATACCATAGAGAACACCAGAGTCTGAAGTTAATTCAGCTGACATAAAAGGAAAAGAAGAGGCAATAGGAGAGCTATTCATATTAAATGAAACAAATAATTCATCATTTCCTAATGGTAGGGTAGAATTAAATCCTTGTTCTGTTTGATAGAGAGCTTTACGAGAATAAATTAACTTAGTTCCTAAAATATTCTCTACCTCATCAGTCATTAAGTCTAATTCATCTTTACTCTTGGCATAAACAGTAACATAAAGCGCAAATTGAAAAAACTTTTCTGTACCCTGTGTTAAGGAATCTCTTAAACCCTCAATATCTCTTAAGGCTGTTTCTGAAATAGGATCACGAGGAGCTCCTTTTTCATGATCAGATAATACCTGAGCTTCTAAGGCTCCTACTTTATTCTTTAATTGCTTTAAAACTACTGAAATATTAATAGGGTAAAAAAACATTGAAACATCTAAAGTGATGCTTTCTGTAATAATAGGAGCAAACCAGCCAACTGATAAATAACGAGGATAAGTAATAACAAACATAGTTCGAACATAAAGATTATTTAAACGTAAATAATCAGAATCAATTTTAAAAGCAGAAGGAGAAATAATATCTCGAACAGATACTAATCCCTTTTTATATGATTTCTCAGTTTGAATAACACCAACTTCCTCTTGAACAGACTTGTTTTCATCAACCTTAGCTTCTTTCTTTTTAACTTTATCTTTTTTAACTATTTCATTCTCTTTTTGTTCTTCTTCATGAGATATTTTTTTTATTTTTTCTGTTTCAAACATTAAGTTTCTATATTTAATTTATTTAAATCCTCTAAAGGTTGTTTTAAAAACAAATCAGGATTATATGAATTATAATATAATTCAATTAAAGACTGAGTATCTAACCTTTGTATTTGTAAACCTAAACTAGTTAAATTAGAAGAAATGAAATGACAATTCTTATCTAATTCTTTACTATATTCATCAAAACGTTTTTGACTCATAGTAATTAATTTAGCTGTAGAAAAAGTACCTATTAATCTATCATAGAAGCTTTTTCTTTTACCACTTCCTGGTATATAAGGAACAACAACATAAAACTTTTTAGTCATTATTTTTTCCATTGTTACTAATTCAGAAATAAATTGTCTATAATCGGCAGTTTGCATACGTAATAATTCATTAGTTTGTTCTTTTTCTAAAGATTCTAATTTATCTAAATAATCTTCAATATTTAAAGGACGAGATTGAACAACTATTTGAATAGGATATGCTAAAGAATTTAAAAATCCAACATAACCACTAATAACAGCTCTTTGTTCATCTTCTGACTTTAAGTCAAAGTTAATAGAAGATACAAATAGCACTCCTCTAACTGTACCATCATTTAAAACAACCATATCATCTTTTATTTCTGCAATATCTAAATACTTCTGCGTAGAAGATGAGGGTTTATTTCCGGCTAATTTTTTACTTTTCATATATTTTATTTATTATGAACAACATTATTTTCCTGATTAGCATCTAATTCTCCTCTATATGCTCCTCCGGTATCTATTATTAATGATAGTTCTGATAATCTCTTTTTAGGAGCTAAAGACTTACGAGGAATAATCTTTTCTTTAATATCCTCTCCTTCTGCTTTTTTATGTTCTATTTCTATATCCTCTTTTAACCAAACTCTAGTCTTTGGCTTTTTAAAAGATTGTATAAAGTTTAGAAGAAAAAAATGAAAAGGCATACCATTTACTTTAGCAAAAGCTAAAGTACCAAAAGTTATTACTATTAATATTAATTGTAAGATGAATAAAGCAAAATCTGATAATTTATAAGCAACAAATGCTAAAAAGCCTGCAAATAAAACAATCAAAAATTGTCTAACAGTAATTGGTCCAAAAACTCTTGCTTCATTTTCTATAAATTGGGGGACAACAAATTTATCTTGCATCTTAAAATCTTAATAATTTATTTAAATCTGATATGGCTGTAAATTCTTTTTCTGTTAAAAATTCTTTCTTTTCTTTTTGATACTTATTTATAGTTTCTTTTACTTCTTTATCATTTTCTAAACTTTCATTACCTATTTGTAAATATAGTTTATATATTTCATTATTCCTCCAAGCTTTTATACCTTCTGATTTTTTAGTGTAAGAATCTTCTGCTAAAAGATTAATCTTATAAAGTATTTTATCTGCCCTAGCCTGAGCATTGTCACCCAAACGCTGAAAATCACTTAATTTTAAATTCCTTAATTCATCTATTGGTCCAGATAATACTTTTTTAGTTTTTTTAGATTGAGAAAGAACATCATCAATTTTATTTTTATCAGAACTAATCTTGGAGGGTCGAGAAACTTTTGGTAAAGCATCTTTAAATTTACTTTCTTTTTTAGCTACCTTTTCTTCTTTTATTTTCTTTTCTACTTTAGGTTTTTCTTTTATCTTTATTTCTGGCTTTATCTCAGTTTTTATTAGCTGAGGTATTATCTTTGGTTCTGGAGCCTTAACTATATTTTTAATCTCTTTTATTTTAGGTTCAATAGGCTTTTGATTATCCTCTACTTTCTCTAGCTTAACTTCTTCTATCATCACTACTAAACCACCTGCTTTTTCTATTTTCTTATATATTCCCTTTATTATTAATACTAAATTATCTACAAAATCTTTTTTTAAAGGTTTCTTATTTACTAATATTTTAGTATTTAAAGCCTCCCTTAAAACAATTATGCTTTTTCTATTACGAAAAAAATCAAAGATAATATTAGAAAAATATTCTTTATTTTCTTTATCTAATTTTAAATTATGCTTAATTATTAACTTATTAACTATTTTATTTAGACTATATTTCTTACTATTATCCTTTGGTAATTCTTTAGCTATTTTATCTAATTGATACTTATCTTCAGGATGAAAAGAAAAATCAGCCTTATCATTAGCTTGACCATTTAAAGAAGGTGTAGGCTCAAAAGAATCATTTTGAGGAGCTTTATCTAAATTAAAATTATTACTATTTTTTTCTTCCTGAAATGTATCTAAATCTTGATTTAAATTATGGAATTTACCTTCTTGATCCTTAATTAATAAATCATTAGACCAATTACTATTATTTTTATTTTTGTCATCCTTTAAGGTCATTTTACCTTAATATTAATATGTTAAAGTTTTCTATATTATAACATATTTTCCTCAAGAAGACCAACAAAAAAAATAAACCCTCTGCAGGGTTTATTTATCTAAAATATTTTAAATTCTTTCTACATATTCTCCCGTTTCTGTGTTTATTTTTAACTTATCTCCTGCTTTTATAAATAAAGGAGTTCTAATTTCTAAACCTGTTTCTAAAGTAATAACTTTGGTAACAGCTCCTGAACTATTACCCTTAACACCGTCAGGTGCTACAGAAACTTCTAAGATTATTTTTTTAGGTAAAGAAATAGAGACTGGATTATTATTAAATATTAAAACATTTACCTCTTGACCTTCTTTCAAATATTTAACTAAATCACCCAAAGTATCTTCATTAAATTGAAATTGCTCAAAGCTTTCATTGTCCATGAAGAAATAATCAGCTCCTTGTTGATAAAGAAAGTTAGCTTGACGATTAATAATATCTGCTTCTTCAACATTATCTGAACCAGAGAATGTTTTTTCTAAAGTAGAGCCAGTTACCAAGTTTTTTAATTTAGTTTTTAATACTGCTCCACCACGGGCTACTTTAATATGTTGAGTATATACTATTTGATAGGGATCATTATTTAAATTAATAACTTTACCTAATTTTAATTCATTCATTGCTAACATGAGCTTATCTTACTAAATATGGTAAAAAAGCCATAAATCTAGCTCTTTTTATAGATTGAGCTATTCCTCTTTGATGCTTAGAACAAGCCCCGCTTTTTCTTTTGGGAACTATTTTACCATAAGAGGAGGTAAATCTTTGTAATTGTTGCCAATTCTTATAATCAATATGATCTTGATTATTAACACAAAAATGACAGTATTTATTCTTATTTTTCTTATGCATATTATTTATTATTTAATTTAAAAAGGTATATCCTCAACATTAACTTCTTCTACCTCTGCTTCTTTAGTTACAGCTGGCTCTTCTTTTACTTGAGAATAATTATCTTTAGTATATTGCTGATTACTATTACCACCTTTATTATCTAACATAATCATATTATCAGCTATAATTTCTGTACGATATTTTTTTACTCCACTAGGATCATCCCAGCTTCTAGTTTGTAAACGACCTTCAATATATACTTTACTACCTTTTTTAAGGTATTCACCAACAATTTCTGCTAAACGACGCCAGGCTACTACATTATGAAATTCCGGTTTTTCTTGCTTCTGTCCTTGAGCATCTTTCCAAACCATATTAGTGGCTACAGAAAAAGAGGTTACATTTTGACCACCTGAAGTAGTACGCATTTCAGGATCACGAACTACATTACCGATAATCATTGCTTTATTTAAATTCATATATTTATCTTATTTAATTTATTAATCTAAAAGATTATCTAATTTAGAATCAATATCATCTAAATTAATCTTAGTGATCTCTACTTTATCTTCTTTAGGTTTGTCATTCTTAGTCTTTACCGCTTCTTTTTTAATTTCTCTTTTATTTTCTTTCTTTTCTTCTTCGCTAATAAAAGGTTTTTTGATAGTTAAATGACGTAAGATATTATCATTATGCTTTAACTTAGTATCTAAATCATTTAAATTACCCTTTTCTTCTGCTTTAAACTCTAAAGAAATATAAAAACCATGCTTTTGCTTATTAATAGCATAAGCTAATTTCTTACGACCTAAAGAAACGGGTTCTTTGCTTATTTGACCTTTAATACCTTTAATGTAATCTAAAACCTTATTTTTGATTTCACCATGCTCTGTTTCAGGTATCAGAGCACTAATAATGAATGTTAGTTCATAGTTTTCCATATTTTTATAAATTACCCTCAAAATATATTTGAGGGACACATTTACTTAAAGTAAATAGTTTGGTTAATTAGATAAAAAGGAACTTTATTGACGTTAGCTACTTTAACATAAAGGGTATTATAAGTCAATATATTGACCTAATACTATATTTTAATTACTATTAACTTATGAAAAGATATATATTTATTCTCGGACAAAATCCAGAATTATCACAACAAGAAATTATTAATATTATTAAAAGAAAGAAAGGAATAATAGAGGCTATTTCTAATAGTTATGTTTTAGCTAAAATTAATATAAAACCCGCAGAATTAATTAATAATTTAGGAGGGATAATAAAAATAGTAGAGTATAAAGAAAGTATTAATAATTTAGAAAATTTAAATATTATTGATTATTATCAAGATAATTTAAATAAAGAAAAGAAAAATAATATTGGCTTTAGTATTTATAATAGTAATAATAAAGAATATCATAAAATATTTAAATCTTTTTTAGAATTAAAAAAAGAATTAAAAAAAGATAATTATAAAATTCGTTTAGTGAGTAGTAAAGAAAATATATTATCTTCTGTAATTGTTTCTAAAAATAAATTATTAAATAAAGAATTAATTATTATCAAAGATCATAATAATTATTTAATTGGCCTTACTTTAGCTATACAAGATTTTGCTAAATATAGTAAAAGAGATATGCTTCGACCAGCTCGAGACAATAAATCAGGCATGCTTCCTCCTAAATTAGCTCAAATAATGATTAATTTAGCTAATTTAGATACTACTAAAGTATTTTTAGATCCATTTTGTGGTTCGGGAACTATCTTGCAGGAAGCTATGCTTTTAGGGTATCAAAATATAAATGGTAGTGATTTAAGTAATAAAGCTGTCATGGATACCAAAGAAAATATAGCTTGGCTTAAAAAAGAATATAATTTAAAGAATAATATTAATATTCAAAGAATGGCTACTAAAGACTTAAGCAAATTCTACCCTTCTCATTCTATAGATTTAATTATTACTGAACCATTTATGGGAGATGCTCGTTTAATACAAAAAACTAATGACAAAGAAATATTAAAAAGCATTAAATATGAATTACAAGAATTATACTTAAATACTTTTAAAGAATTTAAAAAAATACTATCCCCTCAAGGAAGAATAGTATTTATATTCCCTATCATTGATAATTTATATACTTTAGATCAAAGAGTGTTAAATAATATAGATTTTAAATTAATTAAAGTAGCTAATAACTCTGCTAATTTATCTAATAATAATAATTTAATATATAGTAGAGATAAACAAAAAGTTAAAAGAGAAATTACTATTTGGCAGAATTAAGTTACCCAAGATAAATTATCCTTAATAACTTGTACTTCTCGCCATTTTAATATTCCATCAGCTTCATCTAAATAAACAACTTGCCCACTACGCTTTATTAAATGAGTTAAATAATAAGCCATGATAGTGGGTTCTTTAATTTTTAATTTATCTACTAATATCATTTCTAAGAATAATCTTCTTTTCAATAATGGTCCTTCTTTAACAAAACTATGAGCAACACCATTACCATATCTAATGGTTAGGAAACGCTTCATGACACTTTGTAAGCGTTTATCTTCCTTAATTAGCCTGTCTAGGCTCTTTTTCTTTATCAAGACCCTTAAACAGCCTAAAGCTTTATTACTATCTCCTAAGCCTAAACTATCCCATAGTAAATCTCCTACTTTCATTATTCTATTATCTACTTCAGAAAGAATATACTCTTCTGCTAAAATATCTTTTTCTAAATCTAATAAATCTTGTTTTAATTGTTCTAAGATATTATCAATATTTATTTCTTCTTTAACTTCTTTTTTCTTTTCTATATATTCAGCTACTGTTAATACAGAACCATTATTAATTATATTTACAATATTATCCTTATCATATGAATCAAAGAACCTTATTAAGGAAGTCTTCTCTTCATTATTTAAATCTAAGATATTCTGATTATTAGAAAAGTATTTAGATCTTTGTAATGAATCATGATTACTGGCTCCTAAATAATGAACATAATCCTTTATCCAATTATCAACACTAGGAGTAACTTTACGATTATCTCTATTAACTATCTTTTTAGAACTTAATCTTAAGTCTTTAAAGTCTTCATATTTTTTTAAAAGATTCTTAATATTACCATGAGCTTCATTGGGGAATAATTCATGTTGTAAAACTGTTTTTCTTAAATGTTTTAAACGAGGCACTTTACCACCTAAACGAAGAATTAATCTATCTACTTTACCTAAATAATCTTGTAAAGGCCATAATATATTATATGCTATTTCTAAGGCTAAAGCTCTTAAGTCTAATTCATTAGCATTTTCTATATCTTCTAATTTCTGAGGAAGGTCTAAAACAGAAACTTCTTTCAAAAATAAAGGTTTTTGTATGCTTACAATATAATCTATTTGCTTAAAACTAAGAGAAAACTTTTTTTCAATTTCTCTATTAATATTAGTTAAAGTTGAGCTAAAAACAATATCTTTAACTTCTTCTGGTAATTCTTGTAAGCTATTCATTTTATTTATTAGATAACTTATCTACTGCCTTAGCTAAGTCTTCTGTTGCTTGAGTCTGGGCATCTTTAGCATCTTTGGCTGCAACTTTATCTTGTTCAGCTTGCACTTTTTTCTCTTTAGCATCTCTACTCTTCTGCTTCTTACTTATAAATTTATCACTTTCATCTTTATCATCATCTTCGTCTATATACTTATTATATTCATTAACAACTGTTTCGCTTACCAAATCTCTAGTAACTGTATTATGTAGCATTTCATCTGCAGCCTCAAGATTTGTAGTACCATCATCATTTGTAACTTGCAATTCTACTATTAATTCTTTTTGTTTTCTGGTGCTCACTTCTTTTGTTAAGGATGCTGTATCCTTGGGATCAGCAATTCTAATAGCAGCTTTAAACATATCTGAAGCTTCTTCATTGTTCTTGGGAGCCATCTTAGCAAGAGATTTGCTGCTAATTACAGATCCTAAGCTCTTATCAAAGTCTTTTTTAGCTGCTGGATCAAGACCAGCGGTTAATTTCTTATAAGCAGCCTTGGATTGTTTAGGATCGTTCAATTGCATTATAGCTTTTTTACCAGCTGCACTTTCCTTGTCTATGCCACCATCTTTATCTGTTACCTTTCCTTCAGCCTTGATAGAGCTCATTCCTTCTTTAATAGCTTTTTGCATAGGCCCACTAAGTTTTTCAATAGACTTAAGAAAGTCTTCACTAGAGGTGTTCTTATTAGCTAATATTGCTCCTACTATTTCCTTAGCTCCTTCGGTTAACTCTCCGTTCTGGGCCATACTATCATCATCAAATCCTTTTAGAGCATCTACTCCTTTTGCTTTTACTAGTTTCTCTGCTGATTCTGGAGTATGAGTATCAGCTCTTGTCTGTCTTATTTTTTCTACTAACTCTGTTTCTCCTGCAGCACCTAAGTCTTCTATTACTCTCTGAGCCTCATCACTATCTTTAAAATTATTATTTTTAGCCTTATCCTTACTTATGGCTAATTTAGTAGCTGGTCCCACACCCAAGCCTTTCTCTAAGTAATCACCCATGTCTGAGTCTGTTATACCAGCAGCTTTAGCCTTTTCTTCAACATAAGCTGTTTTCTTTCTTCGACGACTATTTTCTTTAGCTTTAGCACGCATTTCAACTTTCTCAAGAGATTCACCAACTTTACCAAAGGCTCCACCAACTTTTTGACCAAGTTTACTACCTGCTATTTCTTTTAATTTATCGCCATATTTACTGCCCGCTACTTGTTTACCAATTTTACTATCCTTAGCACTCTTAACTAACCTAACAGCTCCACCGCTTAACTTACTCTTGCCCCATGATGTAGCTCTAGAACCACCACCCTTAAACATACCCTCTCCACTTGTGCCAGAATAGAGCATTCTTGCTCCTCCCTTAACTTTGTCTAAGGCTTTTTTCTTAACAGCATTGCCCATAGTACCTATAGCATCAGATACTTTAGCAGCCCCTTTCATTCCCATCTCTGATGCTACCTGAAGACTGCCCATTAACATGGCTATACCAATAACAAAATTAATCATTTTATTAGGCTGATGAGCTTCTCCTAAGCCATCTAAACCGTCTCCTCCGCCACCGGAAGTCATGGAATCGCTTATATCACCAGCACCAACTATAGAAAAAGATAGCCAAAGAAAAAAAGCTAAAAGAGGGCCCTTTATTAATTCTTTACTTAATTTACTTAACCATTGATCAAAGTATTTCTTGCCACCTGGAAAAACATTAGCAAAAAAAGCCATAGGTGACAAAACAATAAGTATCCAAAGCTGAACTATCCTAGATGCAAAAGAAGTAATATATATTGCAATAACCATAACGGTTATTAAAAGCATAATACCCATTAATATTACAGAAGTAACAACGATAAAGAGTTGCTCTCCACTAGCATTATCAATAGCTGTGCTTAATTCACCCCATTCTCCCATACCTAAAGCAACTGCTATATTACCAGCTGCTATATCTTTAATAGCAGCAACAAATGTTAACATTACTATTTGAAAAATATCAATAACAAAACCTACTATTGTTTTACTAAAATTAATTAAAATAGCTAGAATAAGAAATTTCTTTAAAAGAGCTTCATAACCATAGCTTTTTATCTTTAATATAGTTGCAAAAGCAATAACTAAAAAAACAATAATAAAAAGCATATTAGACAAATCTCTCATTGCTATCCAACCATTTATAACGCCCTGTTCAAAAATAAAGTTATTATACTGAGCTATCATGGGTAAAATCCATAATTCTAATTTCAGAACTAAGCCTAAAGGATAAATCATTAAATAATAAACAATGCCTGCTATCATTTGTCCAGCAAAGCCCATCATACCATCAGCATGAGCTAAATTAGGAATTATTAAACCACTGATTATCAAAAGAAAAGCCCAGTAATTATTTTTAAATTTATTTCTAATAATATTAATTCTCATATATTTTAATCTACCTCTATCCAAGTATCGCTTGTATATATCTCTTCCTGATCCCACCAGTCTACAATTTTAATTTGGGGTTTATAACAAGATGTTCCTTCTTTATTTGATTTACCATCAGTACCATCACATTCAACAGCAGGGTCACCGCTATAAGTATAATTATATTGAAATACTTTATACCCCTCACTACAAGCATCATTTGTACCACCAAAACCTTGCATATCTACACCAGTGTCTGTTGGATTATCACAAATTCCATTATCATCAGCATCAGTACACTCTAGAGAATGAGGCATTGTCCAATCAGAATTACATTTTGGTATTCTATTCTTATACTTACCAATAGTACCTGTAAAATAACCAAGGCCTTCCCAATCAACTTTTATAGCTTTTATGGGTGAAGCGTCAGGATATGCATAGTAATAGAATTTAATAGCTGCATTACCAGACTGATCATATTCTACCGTTATTCCTTCGTCTCCAAAAGTACATAAATTACCACCACTACAATCAAGTTTATATGCTTTGGGATCATATACAGCCCCTGCATAACTATTAACAATATCACCAAGGCCGTCTGTTGAAAGATGATCGTAAGAATTACCGCTCCACTCTAAATTATATACTTGATAAAATAACTTTTTTAATTCTGTTACAATATATTCTGTCCCAAAGAAAACTGAAGAAGAATAATAAGTGTTATTAAGAACAGTACCTACTGGAACCTCAGTAATTATTGGTAAAGTATTGTCCCAATCTTGTGCTGCACCAAAATTACCATCTAATATTGTTGCGCTTCCAATCTCTGAGTATTTAAGAGCGGAAGAACCATATGATGCTGAGGAGTATGCATATGCTGACCAATTAACTATATCAGAAGTCGGATTATTTTTACTTCTCCACCAAATATCAGCTCTAACAATAGTCTTGTTATGCTCGGCAATACTGTCTACCTCTACAACTTGCCCACATTGCTGATAACAAGCATCTCCCGCACAAGTATTACCTGACAAAGAAATAGTATAACCACTTCCTGGTGTAGAGCAATCAGTTTCTGTTGTTGCTGCTAAACAGTCTTCTATTTCTGAGCTAATATCTAAGTCTGGAAAGCTCTCTGGCAATCCACTTAAGTCATATTCTGAGCAATAATCATTACTTATGGTTAAAGCCTCTATTAAGCTTACTATATCATACTCATCTGTTCCATCGTCTTCTGTTCCGGCATTAATACTATCATAATAACCCTTATAAATAGTTTTGCTTCTCATACACTCTCTACCATAGGTTGGTCCTGAACAATCAAGCTCATTGCACTCTTCTACTCCATCCTCTGGATTATATACATAATAATTATGATTCAATTCATTACAGTATGACTTATGACCATAAACACCCTCGTCCCAAGGACAATCCTTATGATCAGGAGTGTAACCAGGATAAGTACCATCACCACCTATACCATTTTCTAAATAAACATGTTTTGTATATACCTTGTGCTTGTTATCATCACAAGCCGGAAAACCAGACTCTTCACTTTCATCATTATGGCTACATATAATCTTATTATTATTTGTTAAACCAACTGATAAATAACTAGAACCACTATATGTAGCATTAGGTTTTACATTTTCATCATAATAATAATATTTTAATGTCCCATCAAATAAAGCCTCAATATCACTCTCAAGACTTATGTCACCGGTGCCAGATTCCAAATTAAAATCTTCTCTCATAAATCTACTATCACTAGCATCTCCAGGTATCAGTCTGCCACTACCTGTGGTAGGGTAAATAACTTCTTTACTAGAAACTGTATCGGTTTGATACTTTATATCTCCAATAGTATCTTTCATAAGATGCTTTAAGTAACTATTTTCAAACTCCGCAATATTAATTTTGCTACCAGCAGGAGCTACCATTAATAAATTACAATAATTATCGTTGAAATAACCACAATATATTAAATCTTCTGGTATTGTATATGCTTCACCAACTGAACAGAAATATAAGTCTCCATCTGCATTATAATAACCAGCTTCATCATAATTATCATATAAACTATCTGTGCCACTAATGCTTTCTACCGGATACCATTGAGTGCATAAATTAGGAATACGATCATAAGAGCCACCCGCATCTGTATCTACTAATATATTAGATCCCTTAGGACTTTTATCATATTCTACACAAATACCAGGCCAATTATAATAAGTCTCAACTTTAGTTTTCTTAGAACAAGTACCAAAGCCCATCTCACCCTGACAATATACATCTTTATCTGTTGAAGTTGAACAATCTTCACCTAATAAATCAGGATCTCCTTCTGTACAAACCATATCACTAGAAGACTCTCCTTTGGCTATATATTTAGAATAATTAAGACCATAAGAAACTTTTTGATAAGTTGTTTCACAGCCACTAGGATTATCACTATTACAAATTTCAACTTGTTGATGATTTGAACTAATTTCACTGGTAGTAGGATTAATAACAGTATCTGGGAAAGGAGATTCTTCAATTGTATATCCTCTGGTACTTAAGCCATAATAAATATCATCACTATTACCTGCTTGAGGATTTAACCAACAACGCTCTTCAGAGCATTCACCATAAAAATCACCAACATTACAATCATCACCATTATTAGCAACATCAACACAAGCGGCATGTGTACCACCATTGATAACTAAACGAGGTCCATCAGTAAAATTATAAACTACCAAACCTTCAACTGGATACATATCTGGAACAGAATAACCTAAATATTCATCATCTGACCATCCTAAATAAGTACCTGCTAATCTTCCTTGATATTCTTCTTTAGTTAAAGGATCAACCTTAGTTATAATATCATCATCTAAATTAGTATAATTAGCCCATTGAGCACAACTTCTAAAAGGATCAGAGGAATCATAATTATATTCTGTACAAATACCCACTGAATCACATATATTTTTTACTTGCCCTTTATTATCTGTAACTTGAGTCAGAGACTTACAAGCTAACCATTCTGAACACTTTCTATCTTTTTTAACTTTTATTAACTCATTAGAGTCACAGTCACCTACTATGGTAGGATCACAAGTACTAGGAGTCATTGGAGTGCCAGCTGCTGTACTGCTAGCATAAGTGTCTATTGAGTCATAAATAGCTATTACTTCTGAGTGAGAAGAATTCCAATTATTAGCATTATAGAATAACATACAACCACTATTCTGATCTACTTGACCAGTACAAGATGTTTTATCTATTTCCTCATTATCAAAATAATAATATGATTGATAATCTCCTTCTACAGTAATATCACAATTACCAGCTGTACAATCATCCATATCATTGGGATCTCTAAACTCTGTACATAAATTTTGTTCTTCCGGACAAATATTAACCCAATTATTATTATAGTCACAGGGCTCTGGAGTATCAGTATTCAAGGTATCTATTTTCCACCAACCATCTGTCAAAGCATTATTATAGGTAATATCAGTTTCATAACGACATAATTTATCTCCCGGATATTTAAAGTAATACATTTGTCCTTTAGAGTTTACAAAATTATCACAATATAAACCATCTTCTTCACATAGATTATCACTATATTGATCTGGATCATTGATACGGAAAACAGTATCATAATCAACTATAGTATCAGTAGTATCTAGTTCTGGTAATCCTAAAGCCTGACAACCCTGGTATTCTCCTGGACAATACTTATCAATATCTGGAACTAAATATTCAATACTATCTGCAGAAATAGTTAATTCTGCATTACCACTACCATATGTTTCTGCAAAAGGACTGTCTGAATTATGAGTATTAATAACACCAGTACAACCAATAGCTTCTTCAGAACATAATTCATTAAATGATTTTAAATTATAAGCCTGCCCATTACCATCAATATGTTCCTGACAACCAAGATAATAACCGGTATATGGTAAGTCACAAGAAGCTGGTGTAGTCCAAGAATCTTTAATCAAAGAAATATTACCAATAGTTTCTCTTAATTCTAAATTATCTATATAGATAAAATCAGCTCCATTTACTATTAATTGTAAAGACATATTATCTGCCAAAGAAGCATAATCTAATTCTGCAAAACTATCATTAGTAATTGTTAATTTATAATCTTGCCAATTAGATATTGCTATATCTTCATCAGAGTCTAAAGGAAGTTCCCCTAAGTCTATTATCTCTGCCCCTGTATCATCTAATAATTGAAGGCTAATATTATCTATAATACCTGTATTCATCATCCACCAGGATATTTCAAAGTTTTTATTTAATTGTATAGTATCTGCTATAGCTCTAGTAAAGGTACTGTTTGTGCTTAATTTTAAAGATTTACCATTATTAGATAAAGAAGCATTAGAAATATCTAAACTACCATTATTAGTATTCCAAGAATTATAAGTACCATCTTCAAAATCATCTTTAAAGACGCTTCTTAAATTATTAGCAGAATTACCTTTATAAGCTCGACAATTGTTATGCTCTATTGAACAACTATTACTTAAACTAGCTATGCCCTTATATAATTGTCCAGAACTATTACGACGATAATCAAGACAATTATCTGTCGCAAAAATTAATCTATTTTGTAATCTCCAATGAGTATTACCAGCTATATCAAAGAATTCACGACAATGAGGGTTATATTCTGGGTCATCATAAATATCAGCTGTATCTGCCCCACAACTTGCTACAGTATCCGTAGTATCCTGACAAGTGTCTCCTCCAGGAGATATATTTGTACAAGGTGCTTGGTCTATATTAGATTTTAAGGCTAACCAAGTCTCTATTTGATAACCAGCGACATCAGAGCCCTCCCAAGTATAATATGTTTCTCCACTTTCTTCATAAACACATTGTCTAAGGAAAGAATAGTGTTCTGTATATTCTCCTCCTTGACTTTGAGATCCTAAATTAGTAAATGATTCACAACCAATATATTGAGCTGGGCAAGCTATTCCTGTTTCTGGTATAAAATTATAATACTCTACTTCATAATTACTTTCTAACTCATCAAAAGAACTTGGCATTTGAGCAAAAGAATCATAATTAAGACATTCAGCGGGACATAAATCATCTTGAGTTATAATAGCTGGAATTAAATAACCACCATTAGAAGGAGTATAGCCCTGACAACCGACTTCTGTTGCCTGACACATTACTCTATCTTTATTTAAATTAATTTTACCACCATCTCCATAGCTAGAATATGAAGGTGCAAAGCTATTTGCAGAAGAAACTATTTTTAATTGAATATTATCAAAATCTAAAAGACCAGTAGAAGAATAAATATTAATACTAGCACTAGCTACATATTCATTTGTTTTAAAGTTACAATATCCTTTTTCTAAAGAAGTATTAGAAGGATTAAATTCTAATTTAATATTATTATTACTTAAAGAACAATTACCAATGCCCTCTTCTCCTCCTGCTATACTGCTACTACTACAATCATTACTACCATCACAAGTTGCTATATCAATAATAGCATCAGAATTAGATCCTGTTTGGGCAGCTAAAATTGCAATATTATAATTAGTATTAGGTAATAAAGTAATATTAGTATATAAGGGTGTTGTTCCTATTATGACTTTTCCATCAAAAATACTACCCGCACCACTCCAACCAGTTGGTGTATTATTAGTCTCTCCATCAAAACTACTATTAGCTATTAAATTTGGTCCAGAGCCAGAACCAATAGCTGGTGTCATTACAATATATTCTGAACAGCCTTCATAATTATCGGGACAAGAACTAGTATTACTGTTTAAGAACAAATCATTACTTCCAATGCTTATATTACTATCTAAAACCCAGTCACCATTACTATCTTTTTCTTGAGAATAACGTAAACAACCCGCATTATTAGAGGTACAATACTCTAGAGTATCTTGAATATATGATTCTCTGCCATAACTAGCACTTTCAAAACTTAAACAGCCAGCATAATTAGGATTACAAGAATCACCTTCAAAACGCCAAATATTCTCAGAACGAGTACAGTATCCATAATTAGTTTTACAATTACCCTGCTCATCTTCTTCTAAACAAGTTTTAAAGTCCGCACAATATTGAACACGACGAGAAGACAAAGAAGACTGTAATTCATTAGAATATGCCAAAGACTGACACATGGCACTAGGTTCTTTCAAAACCCAATCTTCATCTATTAAATGATAAAAAGGATTGTGACCAGTATCATCATCACCAAAAATACAATTATAATTAGCATTGCTATTATCACTATCTTCAAAACACCCCAAAACCTCTGCTAATACCACTGGATTGCTACCTGGACTAGCTAAAGCTGCTAATTCCCAACCAATGGGTAAGACTCCTGCTTTACGTAATTTAACTAAATTCTTATAACAAAGACCATTTTTATAACAATCATAACTTTGATGAGTAGGATTTTCAGGAGATATCAATGGTAAATTATCATCCAGAGAGCCTTCGTCTATAAGCTGTCTAATTGTTTTCTTTTTAGTTATCAAAGAAAGAAATTCATTGTCAATAACACAATGATCTGCTTTACGAATATCTTCTTCCCCAGGACAAACAACATAATTTGTTAATAAACTATATTCTGGCATTTCTTGAAAATCAGGTGTTTTTATTTCTTTACTTATATCATAACCACGGGGTGGACGAGAAAAATCAAAACCACCTCTTAATCTGGAAACTAAATCTTCAAAATTATCATCATCCTCATATTGATGCATGCCTAATAAACCTTTTTCTATATAAAATCTAGATAATTGACCGGCAATAGTCATAAGAAAACTCATGCTAGCATTAGAAATAGCATTGGTTAGGGCCAAAGGAACACCTTCCCAGCTTAAGGACCTAAAATCACCTCCGGAAAAATTCTTAGCCTGTTCACTAGTTATATCACCCGAACTTTCTAATTCTTTAGCTATGGTCTCGCAACCAGTCTGCTTCTTCTCAGTAATAGGGGTTTTTTTATCTTTAAAACCTTGGCACTTAGCAAATTCCGCTTTTTTTTCTTCTAAGGTTTTATTCTTATCTTTTTTTATTTCATCTTGTAAAGATAAAAAAGTTCCTAATTCATTTTTCTTTACAGAAAACATTTTGCTAAAATATTCATTATAAGCATCCTCTTGTTCTTGTGGAGTATCATAAGCTGAAACATCTAATTTCTTTTTTGTAAAATTAACTTGTAATATACTAGCCAATTTTTTATCTTTTAATGTTTCTCCAAATTCTTTCCAATTATTAACAACATTATTAAAATCACAATTAGGTGCTGGTGGTTTTTCGACATCTAATAATCCTAAAGTCAAAGAAAGTTTTATATCTAAAGAAGGAGAACAAAGATTAAGCTTTTCAAAACCACTATCATTTAAGCTAGAAGAAAGATCACCAATAAAATCTCCCGCTGCAGAAGAAGCAGCATCAGCAAACAATTCAGAAGCTGTTTTTGTTTCAAATAATGGTTTACCACCCGTCTCTCCTTCTAATACTTGATTTAAAACACCGAAAGCAGCTTGTTGAGCTACATACTCTGCTGTATAATCTGTTAATTTATAAACTGTTCTTAAGGCTGCAAAATTTAAAGCATCTCCTATTTTTTCCCAAATCCATTTAGCAGAATCAACTACACCAAAAGTGGCCCATTGAGCTTTAGCTGGTTTTATATTACTAAATCCTATACCAGTTATTATAAAAAAGAATAAGGAAATACTAATTAAAATCTTTTTGGAGTTATTCATATATTTTATTTTTGTATTAATTTATCTCTTATTTCTAATAATTCTTCTTCAGTCAAAGAATTAATTTCTTCTACATTAGCCTGTGGTTGACTTAAAAGAAAAGATCTTATTTCTTCTGCACCCAAATCTTCAATATTAGTATTAGAATTTAAACCACTTTCATTTATAGCTAATAATAAAGTTAGTAAATCATCATCTGTTAAAGAATTAACATCTTCTTCCGAAATATTATTATCTAATAAGAATTGTCTAAATTCATTCAAAGTAGCTTGTAAGATAGTTAAATTAGGATCTGAAATAACATCTCCCACTACTTCTGATAATTTACTACTAGGAGTAATTAAAGATAATAAATTACAATTTTCTCCCCGCGGACATAAAGGTTCCTGACCAGAGTTAACTTCTTCATAATCAGTATAACCATCACTATCTGTGTCTTCTAAAAAAATAGAAGTACGATATTGATATAATTCTTGATAATCTGTTAAACCATCATGATCTGTATCCTTGTCTTTTAATTCCGCAATACTTACTTGTTTATTATCTTCTAATTCTTTATCTAACTGTCTTTGTAAGGCTTCTGGTATTTCAACAAGAAAAGGATTATAAAGAGATTGTTTTAAATACTTAAAACCAAAGATAATAATAATTATAGCTATTAAAACAAAAAAGAATATAATTTTATTATTATGAGCTTCTTTTTTATTTCCTAAAATAGAGTTATTTTTTATAGTCATTAATTAACAATACTTTTTATTTTAATATTCATTATTATAACATAAAAAAGGATAATTAACAAAATGGTTTAAGATATTTTAGAATATAAATCTAACCAATTTTCTTTAGTTAAATCTTGAGCTCTAATATTCTTGTCTAAATTTAAACTGGTAAATATTTTAATCAATTTATCCTTTTTTAAATTACTGTCTATTATTAAATTATTTATTAATTTTTTTCTCTTATGTATAAAGCCTCTATGAATTAAATTCCAAACTTCATCTTCAGCTACATTATAACTCCATTGATGAATATCATAAATATGTATTAAAGCAGAGTCTACTTTAGGAATAGGATAAAAATCTTCTTTTTTTACTATAGCTACTGTCTCTACTTGAGCATAAAAAGAAATAGCTAAAGATAATAAGCTTTGTCTCTGATCTATTAAACGATCAGCCACTTCTTTTTGTACCATCAAAAACATATCAGAAGGTTGTTTTTTAAAAGACAAAAACTTATTAATAAACTTAGAGGTTAAATAATATGGTATATTGGCTACTATTTTATAATTATTTAATTTAGAATTTAATAATACTTTTCTAAATTGTTCATTAGTTAATGATAGTATATCTTGCCAAATAATTTCTAAATTATTATTATCTTTTTCTAATTTATTTAATACTTTAGAAAAATTTTTATCTATTTCTATAGCTATTACTTTCTGCTTATCTTTAATTAATCTTTTTGTTAAAGATCCTAAACCAGGACCAACTTCCAAAATTAATTCTTCTTTGTTAATATTTGCTTCTTTAATAATAATATCTAAAATATCTTCTGAAATTAAAAAATTTTGCCCCCTAATCTTATTAGGAGACAAATTATATTTTTCTAATAATTTAAATAATTCTTCTTTAATCATTATTTTAATCTATCTTTTATAAAAACAATTATTCTTAATAAGAAGCCAAAACAAATAAACACAGTTATTACTAAAGTACCAGGTGGTAAATAATGAGTTAGCTCTGGATTAAGAAAGTATTTCTGCCAACCACTCATTTTACCTAAAGCTAAAATATGAAAAAGTCCAAAAAGCAATGCTGGGTAAACCAATCTTTGAATAAATTTCCATTTCTTATAACCCAAAGCTATTAAACTCTTTTTGGTACCTGCTAAAATAATAATAGCTAGGAAAAGAATAAAAGATAAAAGGCCTGTTAAAAAAGCTAAATTAAAGCCCCAGTGACCAGAAGAAATAGCTATTATTACATGAACAATAACTAATAAGAAGCCTAAAACTCCTATTTCTTTGCGATAACCTATTTTCTTACAAAAGGAAGGTATAAAAGCTGCTAAAGGGCCAATTAGAATAGAAATAACTATTAAAGCTACTCCTGTTAGAGCAAATGCTTTGTTTATTAAGAAGTTAAGACTAATATCATTTTCTGTAATAAAAGGTAAAAAAACATCTCTTCTAATATAATGATAATAAAGAGTAATAATAAAAATAGGTAAGGCTAATTTAAAAGCATAAATCCAATCTTGAGTTTCATGTATTTTAAATTCTTGTTTTTCTTTAACTAGTTTTTCTTTGGTCATAATTTTTTTTAATTAAAGTAATAAATATAATAAAGACATACCACCTGCTAAGATAAATGTTAATTTAAAAGCAAATATTTCATCGGCAATAAAGAAAAGAGCAGTATATATTAAAAGAATAGCAATAAACTTACCAACCACTAAAGACATTTCAAAGAAAACTACTGTTTTCATAACACTTCTAGACTTAGCTCTTTCATAAGTAATAGCTGTTAAAGGAACAGCGACAACATTTTTAGCTAAACGAGATAAAGTGTCTACAAAAAATATTCCTAATTGATTTATAATAAAGATACGAGCAAACCAAGCTAATGAATAAAAAGAAGCTCCTAAGGATAAAATAGACCTCTTATTATTAGAATCTGTAATTCGACCAATATAAAGAGTAATTACAGAAGTTACTAAAGTAGCTAAAGTAACTATTAATCCTAAATCAAATATATCTGTAATAATAATAGAAATAAAAACAGGCCAAACTACTAAAACAATTAATTCTTCTCCAAAACCTAAATAAGCTAAAAATGATTTTCTATTCTTACTACTAATTAAATATTTATAAGCTTCTTTATAAGAAAAGTCTTTCTTTTCAAATTCTTCTTTAGTAATTAAAGTTGGTATATTAGAAGCTAAGAATATAATAGTAGCTATAGTAAATAAAGCCCCAAAACCCCATTGTGTAATTATAAAACCAGCTAAAGCTGGTCCAATTATATAAACTAAAGAAACAGCTGTGGTTAAACCACTAATCTCTCTACCCTCTTCGCTATCATCAGAAAAACGAGCAAAGTCAGCATGATAGGCTGGCCAATAAAATGTTTTCTGTGCAGCTAAAATAAGAGGTACTATATAAAAAAGAAAAGAATACTGTTCAATAAAGAATAAACCAATATAAAACAAAGAAAAGAGAATGGTTCCCAATAACATACCTAATTCATAACCCTTTTTTCTAGCAAACTTAGCCCCTAAAGGCATGATCCAAAAATAAACAAAATAAGTTATTAAATAGAAAAACATTATCTTCTGTAAAGAGTAGCCTATTTTATATAAATAAATAGGCTCAAAGATCATAACCATAGCTAAAGCTAAATTAACTAAAATAGTAGAAGCAAATAATTCTTTAACCTGCCTCTTCATATTATGTGGTAGAAAATCTTTTAAAAATCCTATATAATTCATATCTTATATGATACCATTTATAGTCCCTTCTCGTAAAATCTTTACTTTATTATTTTCTAAAGAAATTATAGTTGAAGGTTTAACTTTTTTTAATATTCCAGCATTAATGAATAAATCAACAGTAATATTTTGTTCTTTTATTTGTTGAGGATTATATATATTATCTAAGCCTGATTTATTAGCTGAAGTAGCTATAATTGGTTTATTAAATGATTTACATAAAGAAAAAGCAAATTTATTATTAGAAATTCTTAAAGCTAAATTATTAAATTTATAATTAGCATATGGTTTTTTTATTAAATCTAATACTATATTCAATGGTCCTGGCCAATATTCTTTAATTATATTATTAATTTTTAAATTAGTTTTAACTATTTTAGAAAGATACTCTTTATTAGGTATAATTACTCCCAAAGGATTATTAAAGCCTCTTTTCTTTACTTCATATATTTTCTGTACAGCTTTTTCATTAAAAAAATCACAACCTAAAGCATATGAAGTTTCTGTTGGATATATTATTAGTCCCCCCTCTTTCAAAACTTTAATAGCCTCTGATATTGCTTCCTTGTCATTTACCTTTATTACTCTCATTCTATTTTAATAAAGAAATAAACAAAACAGCTATAGAAGCTATAATAAAGCTAATTTGCAGAGGAAAGAATAATAATAAAATAGCTATTAATATTAAAGAAATAATCCTCCCTAATTGTAATGACATTTCTTTAATTACTGTATATTCATCTATATAATGTCCTCTATCAGCTGCTTTTTCATACACCAAAGTATCTAAAGATGTTCTGAGAACAATTAAAGCTAAAACATGATAAGTAGATACTAAAAATATTTGTAAAGCAGATACTATTCCTACTTTAAATAACCAAGCCGTAGAATTTAAAGCTATACCGATTTTAATTAATTTAGTTTTATTTATTTTATCTAAAAGATTGCCAATAAATAATCTTAAAATAATCCCCATCAAAACAATAGCCCCAGTTAAAAGACCAACTGCTCTATATTGTTCATCTAAGATCATAAAAATAAATAAAGGCCAAAATAATACCCTAATAATACCAATGACACCATCAGACATATAAGCTATAACCATTCTTCTGTTATAAGGATGAAAAAAATATTTAAAAGTTTCTTTAAAGGTCCAAGAATATTCTTCTTTATTATCTGGTAATCTATTAAAAAATAATAAGGAAAGCAAAGAAAGTAATAAAGAGATAATAGCTAAGACAGAAAAAGACCATTTTTCTAAAACAAAACCAGCTATAATAGGAGCTAGGGTTCCTAAAATAGCAGTAATAGAAAGAATAATACCAAATTGTTTTCCTCTATTCTTTTTATTAGTTAATAAAGCAGCCTCAGTATGAAATGGTAACCAAAAAGTATTTCTCATCATAGTAATGGCTAAAAGAGAAATAATAAAATAAAGATTAGGATTATCTAAAAACTTATAAAATGATAAGAAGAATATTAAACGAAAAAATACAGAAATAATAATACTATTCTTCATATTTATTTCTCCCATTAATTTAGCTCCTAATGGTAGGAGAATAAAATATAATAAAGAACCTAATAAATAATAAAGAATGACTATATTAATATCTTGATAGTGTTGGTATAAGAAAATTGGTAAAAATAAAGAAAAGACATTAACACCAAAATCTAAAAATAATTTTCCAGAATATAAATATAATAAATCCTTAGAAAATCCTAATTTTTTATAGTCTTCTATAATTTTCATTTTTGTTTTTATTTAAATGACAATAGAAATTATTTTATTCTTAATATAAATAAATTTCTTTATCTTTTTCTGAGCAATATGTTTTTTAATATTGGCTAAACTTAATACTTCTGATCTTAATTCTTTGCTCTCTTCTTTGTCTATTTCTAAAGTAATAAAGTCCCTAACCTTACCATTAACTTGTATAGCTAGCTTAACTTTATCTTCTTTAATTAACTCCTTATTATATTGAGGCCACTCTTTAAACATTAAAGATTCTGAATAATTTAAATTAGAATGAAGCTCTTCTGTTAAATGAGGAGCAAAGGGAGATAATAGTATTAATAGTTTAATAAATACTTCTTTATTTAAATTATCCTTATCAACTTCATTAATAAATATCATTAAACTAGAAATTGCTGTATTAAATCTAATATTTTCTATATCCTCAGTTACTTTCTTAATAGTTTTATTAATTAATATATTATTTTCTTCTGAATCTACATTCTCTTTAACACTATCTATTAATAAAAATATTTTTTTAAGAAAATTAACTACTCCTTTAATGCTCTTAGTATTCCAAGGTTTTTCATCTGCTAAGGGACCCATAAACATAATATATAATCTTAAAACATCTGCTCCATATTGCTTTATAATATCATCAGGATTAACCACATTACCTTTAGATTTAGACATTTTCTTACCATCTTCAGCTAAAATCATTCCTTGATTAAATAACTTAAGAAAAGGCTCCTCTACAGGAACTACTTTTAAATCATAAAGAAACATCTGCCAAAAACGAGCATATAATAAATGTAAAACGGCATGCTCTGCTCCACCAATATATATATCTACTGGTAAATTTTCTTTTAATAAATTATTATTAGCTAATTCTTTATCATTTTGACTATCAATATATCTTAAAAAATACCAAGAAGAACCTGCCCATTGAGGCATGGTATTGGTCTCTCTTTTAGCTTTACCATGACATTTAGGGCATTCTGTATTAACCCATTCTTCTATTTTAGCTAAAGGAGACTCTCCGTTTCCTGTCGGTTGATAATTATCTATTTTTGGTAATTCTACTGGTAAGTCTTTTTCAGCTACAGCCACTACTCCACATTTAATACAGTGTACTATTGGTATTGGTTCTCCCCAATATCTTTGACGAGAAAAAACCCAATCTCTTAATTTATAATTTACTTTCTTCTGAGCTAAATTATCTTTAACTAAATACTCTATAATTTTCTTTTTAAACTCTGCTGTTTCTAAACCATCAAACTTATCTGAGTTAATAGCTAAACCAAATCCTTCTAAAGCTTTTTCTTTTATATTACCCTCTGTTTTAACAACCTGTTTAATATTTAAATTAAATTTTTGCGCAAATTCCCAATCTCTTTGATCATGAGCTGGTACAGCCATAACTACTCCTGAGCCATATGAATCTAAAACATAATCAGCTACAAAAATAGGTAACTCTTCTCCATTAACAGGATTAACACCCTTTAAACCATTTATTAATACTCCTGTCTTTTCTTTGGCTAAATCTGTTCTTTCTAATTCTGATTTATTTTTTACTTTTTTAAGATACTCTTTAATTTCTTTATAGTTTTTTATTTTATCCTGATACTCTTCTATTATTCTATGCTCTGGAGCTAAGGCCATATAAGTTACCCCGTATAAAGTATCGGGACGAGTTGTAAATACTTTTAATTCTTCTTCAATATCTTTTAATTTAAAAACTATTTCTGCTCCCTCAGATTTACCTATCCAATTTCTTTGCAAAGCTTTGATCTTTTCTGGCCAATCTAAATTAACTAAACCACCCAATAATCTTTCTGCATAGTCTGTAATCTTAAGTAACCATTGTTGCATGTCCTTCTTCTCTACCTCTGTTTCACAACGATCACATTTACCACCAACCACCTCTTCATTAGCTAAACCAGTTAAACAAGAGGGGCACCAATTTATTGGTATTGTGTCTTGATATGCTAAACCTTTTTTATATAATTGTAAGAATATCCATTGTGTCCATTTATAATACTGTGGATTAGTAGTGTCAATTTCATTATTCCAATTATATGAATAACCTAAAGAGTTAATTTGTTTCCGAAAATTATCAATATTCTTCTTCGTAATATCTTGCGGATGCTCACCTGTTTTCAAAGCAAAGTTTTCTGTTGGCAAGCCAAAAGCATCCCAACCCATAGGATGTAAAACATTGAAGCCTTGATGACGATAATAACGAGCTAAAATATCTGTAGCTGTATAGCTTTCTGTATGACCAATATGTAAACCAGCAGCAGAAGGATAGGGAAACATATCTAAAATATATTTCTTCTTCTTTTTACTATTAGTAAATTCAAAAAGATTGTTATCTGCCCAATATTTTTGCCATTTAGCGTCTATTTTCTTAAAATTATATTCTTTTTCTTTCATATTATTACATATTAACAAATTATTCAAATCTAGACAATATATAAACACAAACCTATACATTTATTATAGTAAAACCCTTATATTCATTGAATATTCAATATCAAGCCTATACATTATTAATAATATATATAAATAACTATTGACAAAATCCTTTTATTTTACTACTTTATGTTCTATAATATAAATATTAATATAAAATATATTAAATTAATAATTAAACAAATAATTAATAAAATAGCCTTAAATTTATTTGAGGTATTAAGATGGTTTAGAAAGCCTGTTTTTATATTATTTAAGTTAATAATTAAATTATTAACTATAATTAATACTATATTAATAGTTCCTCTAATATTACCTTTTTATAAATTATATTTAAAAACAAAGAAAGTAATAAAGAATATAATATTTAAACCTACTATTTATTTAAGTTTTGTCAAAAAGTATTTAAGCTATGTTACTATTATCATAATCATCACCCTGGTAAGTACTCATAATATATTTGCCCAAACATATAGTACAGATGAATATGCCTCTAAAAGTCTTCTTTCTGATTTAGTTACTACAGAACATGAGCATGATATCCAATTAATAGAAGAAAAACAAATAATTAATAAAAATAAAAGTAAAGTAGTTAACTATTTAGAAGAACAAGGTACTTTACAAGAATTAGTAATTGAAACTCCTTTTATTGATAAAGAATATGAGGCTGATAATACAAAAATATCTCCAGATTCTTCTAGTTTAGTATTAATCAATCCAGAAGATATTAATTTAACCACTACTAATGAAATAGTTAATACTAGAACAGATGCTATTATCTATACTGTTCAAACTGGAGATATTATAGGTAAAATAGCTGAAAAATTTAATGTTTCTGCTAATACTATTCTCTGGGAAAATAATTTGAGTTGGCGAAGTACTATCAAGCCTGGTTTAAAATTAAATATCCTACCAAATAGTGGCATTAATCATGAAGTTAAGTCTGGAGATACTGTTTTAGCTATTGCAAAAAAATATCAAATTGAAGCTCAAGATATTGTTTTCTCTAATAAATTAGCTAATGCTGGAGATATAAAAAAAGGAGATTTATTATTCATACCAGGAGGTATAAAACCAGCAACAGTTAAATCTTCCTATACTTCTCGTCAAACTATTACCTACTTACCTCCCGCCAGTACAGATTCTGGTACTAAATTATTATGGCCACTTAATAGTCATCGTATTACTCAATATTATCACTGGGGACACCATGCTTTAGATGTTGGTGATAAAACGGGCAACCCTATTTATGCTTCTGAGTCTGGTAAAATAGAAAGATCTGGTTGGAATAAAGGTTATGGCTATAATATAGTAATTAATCATGGTAATGGCTTAAAGACTCTTTATGCTCATGCTAGTAGCTTATTAGTTAATGCTGGTGAAACAGTGTCTCGTGGGCAAACTATAGCTCTAATAGGCTCTACGGGTTGGTCTACGGGACCACATATTCATTATGAAGTTAGAGTAAATGGTGCTAAACAAAATCCTTTAAATTATATAAAATAAAAAACAGCCTAGAAAGGCTGTTTTTTATATTTTCTAACCTCTATATACTAAGTACATTAAATAAGCTATATATATTAATACTAAAATAATACCCTCTAATCTTCCTAAAACATTCTTACGACCAATAAAGACAAATAATAGTAATAAGATAGTAGCAAAACCCATGAAATAAATATCAAAATTTAAGACAGGAGAAAAGAATATTGGTTTAATAGCTGAGCTTAATCCTAAGATCCAAAAAATATTAAAAATATTAGAGCCAATAACATTACCAATAGCTATGTCTGCATTGTGCTTGAAAGCAGCAACAGCTGAAGCAGCTAATTCTGGTAAAGAAGTACCAATAGCAACGATTGTTAAGCCAATTAATGATTCTGACATATTAAACTTGGCCGCTATAATAACGGCTCCGTCTACTATCCATTTTCCTCCAAATGCTAAACCAATCATACCAGCTATTATCATAGCAATAGATATTAAAGTATGTTTTTCTTCTACTTTTTCTTTTTCACCCTCTACTCTAGAAATGCCGAAGGTATAATAAATAAAGATAATAAAGAATAATAATAATATTAAACCATCTATTCTAGTTAAAGCAGAAAATTCTGCACCATCAATTAAAATATCATTAACTAATAACCATAAAGCTACTACAGCCAACATATTTAAAGGTATTTCTGTAGAGGCTGTACCTCTTTTTACTGTTAAAGGATAAATAATAGCCGCAATACCTAATATTAATAAGATATTAGAAATATTAGAACCAATGACATTAGCAATAGCTAAGTCACTATTACCATTAAAGGAAGCAATCAAATTAACAAATAACTCTGGAGCAGAGGTACCAAAAGAAACAATTGTTAAACCAATCATTAAATCAGAAACTCTAAATTTTTTAGCAATAGAAGATGCTCCCTCTACTAACCAATCAGCACCTTTGATTAAGAAATAAAAACCAGCTACAAATAGAGAGTAGGTTAAAAACATTTTATTTTTGTACTTCTTCTAATAATTTTCTGGTCAAGGGGCCAACTACACCTACTCCTGGTAAATCATTGTCTCTCTGGAATTCACTAACAGCTTTAGTAGTAATTAAACCATAATATCCTGTTATTTTGTGAAAGATAAAGTATCCTAAATCTTTTAATAAAGATTGCAGGTTCTTAACTTCTTGTCCTTCACTACCATGATATAAATATCTATTAAACTTATAAACAACCCTTTCTTCTTCTGTCTCTAAATCAGCAATAATTTCTTCTTCTATTTCTTCTTCTGTAAGAGTAATTTCTTCTTCATATTCTTCAGAAAAGAAATTTCTTTCTGTTAGTAAACCATCTGATATAATATAGTAATTCTTATCATTATGAGTAAAATATTTTAATAGATTATCAAAATATTGAATAATATTAGTTATGGTATCTTCAGTTAATTCTGATCCTACCGCTCCTCTGTCTAAAACAGTATTAGACATAATAATACCAGAAGAATTACCATAATCATTATAGAATTTAACAAATACAGAATACTGTCCTTCTGGACATTCTGCTTCTTTTATTAAGCCATCTGATTCTGAACACAAATCCCAAGCTATTTCTTCTTGATATGGTTGAATACTAGCATCGCTCATATCTTCTTTGTTAGAAATGGCCACTTTAGTTATATCTTCTCCAACATTAAATGATAAGGTTACCTCTCTAGCGCCTACTAAGTCTGATTCACCATTAACGTATGTTTGAAAGCCATACTCTGGTGTTTCTATTGGATTTAATAAATACATTGCTATACCTCCACCGCCAGAAGAACCGCTGCCATCATCACCACCAATACCAAATGGAGATAATTCTGAAACATTACACGTTATACTATTATCTGTTGTATTAATAGTACAATCTGTTTCTTTTTTCCAAGCATTATCTACATAATGAAGAACATATAAGGAAGACTCACTTAGACCCCCTAAGTTATCTTCTTGATATGGTAGGGTTATGGTGGTGGTTCCTGATACAGTCGCGGTTCCAGCTTCTAAATTTACTACACTACCAACTGTTTTAACACTGGCTCCATCAGAGGTTGTCATATTTACTGTTCCATCATTATTATTAGTAGAGGATGGAATATTCTCCGGAGCATATAAATCAGTTTTAAAGGTACCATCACCACTAACTGTTCCAAATGACATTGTAATGCCAAGTCCCTTTATTTCAAAAGATTTGTTTTCCTCTCCAATACTAGTAAAGGTTGCTACTGGGTCTTGTCCTGGTAATAATTTATCACCTGGCGCTAAATATTTACTAGCATCACTTGGCTTACAATCACTAGTAGTACAAGTAATTCCTTCTAATAAGACACCATATGCTGGAATCATGTTGGCAGAAAGAGTTTGAGTTCCGTCATCTAGGAATGTTGTCCCTAAACCAAATGATGCAGCTTCTTTAAAGTCTTGTTTCATAGCGCTAAAATCAGTTGTATCTCCAAAATGTGAATACTTATCAAAAACCATTTCCTTTGCAAAAACTTGTGAATCTGAAAATATAGTAAAATCGTCAAAGGTCATGTTTCCTCCAAAATCCTGTACACCAGAACTAAAGTCTGCTCCTTGTCCCATTACCTCATTGTCTCTAAACTTCATTCCAGATCCATATTTTATTGATAGAGCAGAAAAATCATGGTCAAGATCACTAAGGTCTTGTCCTGTAGAAAATTTTGCGCTTTTTCCAAATGTTTGAGCAACAGCAAAGGTAGATATACCACCAGAAAAATCAGCCTTCTCTCCAAATATTTGACTTGCGTTAAAAGTAGTTCCCCTTTTAAATTTTGCTTTCTCTCCAAATGTTTGGGTTGCGTCAAATCTTTGATTTTCTGCAAACTCAGTTCTTGGACCAAAGTTTTGATTTGCACCAAATGTTTGGGTTGTATTAGCAAAACTTTGTCCTTCTGGAAATATCATACCATCATTAAACATTGTTCCAGAATCAAAATCCTGTGTTTCTGAAAATTCATAATTTTCACTAAAATGATAACTTGTTCCTGAAACAGTAGTACTATATGAACCAGAGCCAATGCTATTAGTAGCCAATACTTTAAAGTAGTATAAAGTACCCTTGCTTAATCCTGTTACTGTAGTACTAGCAATAGCACTTGTGCCAAATGTTGACCAAGTACTATTATCTAAACTTGTTTGAATAGTATAACCAGTGATAGCTGAGCCATTATTTGCCGGAGCCGTCCAAGAAAGAACTGTGGTGGTGTCTGTTTTATCTCCTATTATCAAACCAGTAGGAGCATCTGGTACCAAAGCACTGGTTGTTCCTGAGGCAGTACTACTATTACTACCGGTACCAACACTATTAACAGCTGCTACTCTAAAATTATATGCTGTATTACCAATTAGCCCTGTTACCGTAGTGCTAGCTGTGGTGCTTGTGCCATCAGAAAAAGTAACCCAAGAACCACCAGAAGGTTGACTTTGAATAATATAATCTGTAATAGCTGCTCCATTAGCTGCTGGAGCTGTCCAAGAAAGAGCTATAGAGGAGCTAGTGATAGCTCCTACTGTTAAACTAGTAGGAGCATCTGGTGCTGCAGCTAAAGTAGTAGCAGAAACAGCTGAGGTATAAGAACTTGTTCCTGATTTATTCTTAGCTGCTACTTGAAAATTATATGCTGTCCCAGAAATCAAACCTGTTATTGTCGTGCTTTTATTAGCATTAACACCGTCAACAAAAGTAGTCCAAGTCTTAGCTTTGTTTACTTGATATTGAATAATATAATCAGTAGCAGCAATAGATCCTTTAGGTAAAGACCAAGACAAATCAACAGAAGCGCTACTAACCGTTCCTACTGTTAAACTAGTAGGAGTGCTAGGCTCTCCTTTAGCAAGCATAGATGCTCCGCTAAAAGTAGAAGCAACAATAAAGAAAGAGCCTAATAAGAATAAAATAGATAATTTCTTAAAACTAGGGTCTTCAAAAAATAGTTTAATTTTTTCTAACATAAAACAAGTAATTTAATATTTTTATTTTAACAATTATTATTTTTTCTTTAAAATAGTAAAACCGTTATAGGCTAAATATCCTAATAAAAGAAAAACCGCATAAGAAACCCAAAGAGGTATTTCCCAGTTATTAACAGTCAAAGGCCAAGAGTAAATAGCTCTTAATAAATGACATATAGCAACTAGAGAAAAAATGTGAGCTGCCAGAGAAATAAAAGTATCTTTTTTCATATATTTTATTTAATTATAATACTTTATATTATAACAAATATTTAGCAAAAAACCAAATACCCTATTACTTTATATAAAATGGATAAATTAAGCAAAATAAAAACCTACTCAAAAAAATGAGTAAGTTAAAACTTAAAGCTTATTTTAGTTTATTTATTTTTAAATCTGTTTCTTCTTTTCAATTTTTTTCTTCTCTTGATCTTAACAGATTTTCTTTTATTCTTAATTTTTGTTCCCATATTATTATTTAAAAATATTTAAAACTGGTCGTCCTGCTGGGACTTGAACCCAGGACCTCTACTTTATCAGAGTAGCGCTCTAACCAGCTGAGCTACAGGACGTAAAAACAGTTCAATTATAGATTAATTTTATAGTTTTGTACAGCCTTTAACTATTTATAATATTGATTTTATCACCAATATGTTTTAATACTAATTTTTGTGCTCCCTCTAAATCTTTATCTATTGTTACTTTACTAAAATTATTCTTACCTTTTCCTTCTAATTCTGAAGTTAAGTCTAAAGAATCTATATTATCAATAGTATAAACCCAAGCTTCTGTTTTATTTAATTCTAATTGATAAAAGATAATAGCAACTTGAGCAGTATTAGTAGATAATATTAATTCTTTAATCATATCAGAAAAATCTTGAGGTATATTTGCTATTTCGTCATATCTTAAGAAAGAAGAAATAAGATATTTATCTTGTTTTAATCTGCTTAATACTTTGCCCCAATTCTTTAAAGTATTAACATCTTTAGTTCTATATAAATGTTCAATAATAGCTTCTCGATCAGCTCCTTTATTAATTAAATTACTAGCTAATTCTAAAGTAGTCGGTGTAACTTGAGAAGACTGAAAGCTATTAGTAGCAGCTATCATACCAGTTAATAAAGCGGTACTCATATCTTTATTAAGATTCTTTTCTAAAATATGATAAGACATTTCTGCTAAAGATGTACTAGAGCTTTTAACTACATTTAATTGCCCATAATTTTCATTAATCAAAGAATTATCTAAATTAATAACAGGTATTTCATGAAAAAAACTACTATGTTCTTTAAAAATATCTCCTAAATCATTTAAACTATTGGCTCCAAAAGAAATAATTAAATCATATTTATATTCTCCTACTTGAGATTTAATATGCTCTTCTTTTAACACTCCTCCTTGAGGATCAATATTAATATGTAATTCATTACCTTTTATATTATAATCTAATTTATCTACCTGAGCTTTAGAAATATCTAAAATAATTTTAAAACTATTCAAAATATTAAAATCTCTATTTAGCTTATCTTTACTATTTAAAAAAGGTAAATTAATTATATCTCCCGAAAAGAATAAGTCTACTTTCTTATCTTTTAAAGCTAAAAAATTTTGCCAAGCCAAAGCAGTGCTAAGGACATCTATATTAGGACTAGCTGGTCCAGTCAAAAGAATATTTTGATAGGAATTTAAAATTTTACTTAATTCTTTTAAGGGTAAATTCATATTATACTTTTAAGGGGAAAGTTACTTATATTATAATAAAAGTAATATTTTGTCAATGTTAATAAAAAAAGACTATCAGTTATTGTTTAATAATCTTAAAGTCTTCCGGCTCTAAGATTATTAAGCGCTGATAGTCTCTGGAGACGAGTTGTGGCAAGCTTTAAAAAGCTCTTCTCGTCTTGTAAAATATATTAACATATTTTTTAAAAGTTGTAAAAACTACTCAATTCTAAGCTTATTATTTTCATTAATTAACTTCCCTGGAAAAGAAAAAGCAGCTGCTTTCTTATGTCCTCCCCCTCCCATTAGCTTTGCTAATTCAGAAACATCTAAATCTTTTTCTGTAGTCCTAAAAGAACCCTTAATCATTCCTTTTTCTTCTGTTAATAATAATACTAAGCGAGCTTCTTTTAATAATTGTAAGAAATTAATTAAATTATTAACAGCTGTTCCATCAACACCAGCTTCAATAAAGTCCTCTGTAGTTAAAAAAGTATATACTAAACCATATTTAGGAACAGTAGTTAATCTTTCAAAAGCTTTGCCCCAAATCTTTAAATCTAATAAATTATTTTTACTTAAGGTTATTTGAATTATTTTATTTATATTAGCACCATTATCTACTAATTCTGAGGCTGCTAAAAGAGATTGATAATTAGTAGCTGGATTTAAAAAGCCTCCTGTGTCTGTAATAATACCACAAGCTAAACAAGTTGCTATTTGATTATTCCAATCTATATTCCAATCTTTCAATAATCTAAAAACTACTTCTGCTGTTGAAGAGGCAGAGGTAACCACTAAATTAATATCTCCATATAAAGGATTAGTGGCATGATGGTCTATATTTATTAATTTATAATCATTTGTTAAGGCGGTTAATAAATTAGCTACTCCAGCATATTCTAAGCTACCAGAGTCTAAAATAATTACTAAATCATAATTCTCAGAAAAAACTAAATGATTATTGGTTAATAAATTACTTTGTGGTAAAAATTTTAAATACTCTGGTAATTCATCTAAACAAAAAGAAGTGATGTCTTTACCCATTCTTTTTAAGTAAATATGTAAAGCTAAATTAGAGCCGGAGGTGTCTCCGTCTGGTTTTTTATGAGAAAGAAGTAATATCTTTTGTGCTTTATTTATTTCTTCTCTAATCTGATTACTTATATTTTTATGATTATTCATAACATAGTAGTATAAGTAAAAAAAGTATTTAAGTCAATACAAAAACCCTATTAAATTAATAATAGGGCTTATGATCTAATCCAGGTAATACCATCTTTGGCTTTTATGATATAATTTTTAATACTTCTTCCTTTATAAATATTCTTTAAATATTCTAAAGAAATATCTTTATAATTACTCATAATTACTGTTTTAGTTGTAATATATTTAATTAAATCCCTATGATCAGGACCACCAAAATAATATTTTTTACCTAAACTAGACTTACACTCTACAAAGAATGTTTTGCCATTTTTCATATCGTCTCCTTTTTTAAATGAACTTAAGTTATATTAAACTACTATAACCTATATTATGTGTCAAGATTACTCTTTTAAAGCATCTTCTATCTCTTTATACCTTAAGTCTCTTTCATCAATAGCCCAGTGTACTTTAGGCACTTGTCTAATAAAAAGAGCTTTATTTAATTCTCTCTGCACATGACTACCAAATTTTTTCATTATTTTTAAACCAGTTCCTAATTGATCTTGAGGTATAATACTTAAATAAGCAGTAGCATTTTTTAAATCTGGAGAAACAGATACTTCAGAAACACTTATTAAACTACCTCTTGGTGGCTCAAAATCTTTAATAATAATTTTATTAATTTCTTCTCTTAATAATTCTGAAACCTGTTCTGTTCTTTTACTCATGACTTTCTTCAAAAAATTCTAAAATATCACCTTCTTGAATTAAAGGGTCACCCTTAAATTCTATGCCCGCTTCATTACCTTCTACTACTTCCGAAACATTTTCTTTGGCTGCTTGTAAGTTCTCTATTTCTCCAATAGCTTCTATTTCATCATTATGCCAAACTTTAATTTTAGATTCTTTAACGGCTTTACCCTCTATTACTTTACCACCAATAACCATACCATCTTTTTTAGTTTTAAAAATAGCCAAAACCTTTAAACGACCTAAGGACTTATGAACCGTTCTTTGTACTTTTATATTTTTTAATCTTTCTCCTATTTCTTCTAATAATTTATAAATTATATCAAAATATAATATCTGAACACCTTTTTCTTGAGCTAAATTATTTATAGCCTTGTTATCTTTAATATGAAAGCCTAATATTAAAGCCTGAGAAGCTTCTGCTTTCATAATATCATCTTCAGTAATTTGTCCTAAGCCTTTCTTTAAAACTTTAATCTTAGCCTGTGGTATTTCTATTTTATTTAATGACTCTTCAATAGCTTCTGCTGATCCTAAAACATCAGACTTAATTATTAAGTTTAGGGTATTAAATTCTTCCTCATCTTCTTTGCTAGTAACAGCAGCTGTTTTAATAGGAGAATGTGATGTTAAGGCTTTTAATTTCTTCTTATGCTCTTTTTTATCTGTAATAACTTCTAATATTTCACCTACTTTAGGTAGTTGTTTTAAGCCTAAAATTCTAACGGGAGTTCCCGGTGTAGCTTCTTTAACATTGTTACCTTTCCAATCTCTTAATATTTTAATTTTACCTGGCACCTCACCAACGATAAACATATCACCTGTCATTAATGTTCCGGCTTGTACTAAAATAGTAGCTATTGGTCCTTCACTTTTATCAATATGAGATTCAATAATCGTTCCTAAAGCTGATCCTTTATGATCTGCTTTTAATTCTTTCATATCAGCAATTAAAAGAACTAAGTCTAATAATTCTGTAATACCCTTATTAAATTTAGCAGAAATGGGGTGACAAGTAATATCCCCTCCCCAATCTTCAGGCATTAAATTAATTTCAGATAATTGTTGTTTGACCTTTTCTATGTCTGCATTATCTTTATCTATTTTATTAATAGCAACTATAAAAGGAAGTTTTTCTTTTTGAATAACAGAAATACTTTCTAAGGTTTGTGGCTGTAGACCATCATCAGCAGCTACTACTAAAATAGCAACATCAGCTATTTGTCCTCCTCGAGAACGCATAGCTTTAAAGGCTTCGTGACCTGGAGTATCTAAAAAAGTAATCAACCTTCCTTTGTCTTCAGCTTGATAAGCACCGATATGTTGGGTGATGCTACCTGCTTCTTGATCAATAATATTAGTATTACGAATAGCGTCTAATAATTTAGTCTTTCCATGGTCAACGTGTCCCATAACAACAACTACCGGCGGCTTTTCACCTTTACCCTCTCTTTTAGATAATAATTCTACTAACTTTTCTCTATTAGTCTTATCTTCTTTTTCTTCTTCATTGTTCTTAATTACCTTAAATCCTAGATCTTCTGAAATAATACTAGCTGTATCAAAGTCTATTTTCTCATTTAGAGAAACCATAATTCCATTCTTCATTAATTCCGCCATTAATTTAACAACTGGCAGTTTCATTAATTCCGCCATGTCTTTAACGATAATAGTTTCTCCGATACTAATTTCTTTTTGTTCCTCTTTTATCTCCTTCTCTTTTTTATCAGAAACCTCTTTAACCTTAGATAGCTCTTCTTTTAATCTACTCTTTTTAATATCTTTTTTCCAAGCAGCTATTATCTTAGGAACTAAACTATCATCAACTTTTATAGCTTTAGCGCCAATATCAAAACCAATTTCTGGTAATTTTTCCAAAAGTTCATTAGTGGTAACTTTTAATTGTCTAGCTAGGCTGCTAACATTCATATAATTTAGTAAATATGGCATTACTTTACTAAATTTAGCTTAAAAAGTCAACTCTCTTGATTTATATTATTATTTGACATGTGGTATTATAATATATATTATAAGGTTATTATTTATTTAAACTTATGGAGTTCAAAAACTTTAGACCAGACTGGAACAATCCAACGCCTGATATGTTTTCTTCTCATGCCGCTTATTTAAAGTATATGGAATCAATAGAAAGAGAATATATTGAAGAAGAGTCTTTAGGGTTAGAAAAATTAAAAGAAAATATAAAAAAAGAAAATTGTTCAGAAGAAACAAAAGAAAGTGCTTTAGAGTTAATAGAAGATATTTATAATTATGCTTTAGACTATGTCTCTATAATAAGAAAACAAGGTAATATAAAATCTAATAACAAAGAAGAAGAGTATAAAGAGAAAATGGAAACTATAGATGAGGCTAGAACTAGAAAACATAATACTTTAATAGATTCTATAAATATTGCTAATAGGTACCTGATTAATAATTTTGAAAAATTTAAATCTAATCCTATAAAGGTTAGTACCGATAATAGAGATGTGGTTAAGGATTGGGCCATAAGATTAATGGAAGAATTAAGTAAAATAAAAAAAAGCTCCATATAAATATGAAGCTTTTAAGGTTTGGATGAAATGCTCATCTAGCTTTATTAACCTGTTTAAAAAACCAAGGTCTAATTAAATCATTATAAAGCTCTCTGTTAGAATTAGGTATTATTATTCTTTTTTCCTCTATTTTTTTTCTAAAAATAGAAAAAAGAATACCAATCTCTTCCTTTCTCCTATTTTTATTTAATGTACTAGTTTTATTAAGATTGCCCCTCACCACCTTAATAACAATTTTAGATGCTATCTCTGCTAACTTAACATCTGTTCTTAAGACTGAATTAAAATTATTCATCTTTATTCTCCTTTCTCTTAAGAACTTTATATTAACATATTTTATCATTTTAGTCAATAGCAATGATAGCGCCCTTGATTTATATTACTCTTTATGTTAAAGTATTGATAAGGATAATAATCCTTAATAATCAGTAAATTACTGTTTTAAATTTAATTATTTTAAACAAAATATTGAAAATACTTATAAATTCTGATTAAGATATAATAGATGAAATTGTCTAATAAAGCTCAAAAAATAATATTAGAAAATAACCTAAAATATAGGTTATTTATTGAATCTCAAAGAACAAAACAGTAGAAGAAAGGAAACTATAAAATGGAATATATGTTAATAGCCGGCGCTTTAATTATAGGTGTTATTTTTGGTTTCTTCCTAAAACAAGCTTTAACAAGTAAGGCTATATCATCTGCTAAGAAAAAAGCAGATAGTATCTTAGAAGAAACAAAAAACAAAGCACAAAATTTAATATTAGAAGCTAAAGAAAAATCTACTAGTATTATTGAAGAGGCTAAGAAAGAAGAAAAGGAAAGAAGAAATCAATTACAACAATTAGAAAATAGAATAAATAAAAGAGAAAGTCTCTTTGATAAAAAACTTCTAGAGTTAGAAGAAAAAAAGACTGAAAATGAAAAACTTAATAAATTATTAAGTAAAGAAAAAAAAGATATTAAAAAGATTAGAAAAGAACAACTAGCTAAATTAGAAAAAATAGCTAAATTAACAACTACAGAAGCTAAAGATGTTATTCTAAAAAATACTGAAATGAGAATGAAAGATGAATTACTTCATAGAATACGTAAATTAGAAAATGAAGCCTCAGAGACTTTAGAAAAAAAAGCTAAAGAAATGTTAACTACAGTTATTGAAAGATGTGCAGCTGCTCATACTGTAGAAACAACAACCACTAATGTTAATCTTCCTAATGAAGAAATGAAAGGCAGAATTATAGGAAGAGAAGGAAGAAATATTAAGGTAATTGAACGCTTAACAGGTGTTGAGATAATTATAGATGATACTCCGGAGGTTATTACAATTTCTGCTTTTAATCCTGTTCGTAGACAATTAGCTAAAAAAACATTAGACAAATTAATGGAAGATGGTCGTATTCATCCTGGTCGTATAGAAAAGACTATTGAAGAGGTTAAAAGAGATTTAGCCTTAGATATTAAAAAAACCGGAGAAGAAGCTGCTTATAAAGCGGGTGTAATTGGTTTAGATAATAAATTATTACAAATATTAGGTAGACTAAAGTTTAGAACTAGTTATGGACAAAATCAACTTCAACATGCTTTAGAGGTCTCTTATCTTTCTGGTTTATTAGCCTTTGAATTAGGAGCTAATGTTTCTGTCTGCAAAAAGGGTGGTCTTTTACATGATATTGGTAAAGCTTTAGATCATGAAATACAAGGATCACATCCTGATATAGGCTATGACTTAATGTTAAAGTTTGGCTTATCAGAAGAAGTAGCTTATATGTCTATTGCTCATCATGAAGACAAACCTAAGACATTAGAAGGTTTGGTGGTTAAAATAGCGGATGCTGTTTCTGGTTCTAGGCCAGGAGCTCGTAGAGATACATTAGAGAAGTATATACAAAGATTAACAGAATTAGAAGATACTGCTAAATCTTTTTCTGGTGTTGAAAAAGTATATGCTATACAAGCTGGTAAAGAAATTAGAGTTTTTGTTTCTTCTGAAAAAATAAGTGATTTAGAGGCTACTAAATTAGCTAGAGATATAGCTAATAAAATAGAAGAGGAATTAAAATATCCTGGAGAAATAAAAGTTAATGTTATTAGAGAAACTAGAGTAATAGAATATGCCAGATAAAATAAAAATAATATTTTTTGGAGACATAACTGGTTCTTTAGCTAGAAAAGCTATAAAGGATATAGTTCCTCAATGGCAAAAAGAATATAATGTAGATTTATTTATTGGTAATGTTGAAAATTTAGCCCATGGCAAAGGTGTTACTAAAAAAACCTTAACTGAAATATCTGAGGCTGGTATAAGTATATTTACCGGTGGCAATCATATTAATAATAAAGAAGATTTAAATGAATTAGCAGAAACTACTAATTTTAAAATAGCTTCTTTAGCTAATGATAGCACTACTCCTCAAAAATATATTAAACAAAGTATTAATATAAATAATAATAAATTATTTGTAATTAATTTATCCGGAAGAGTGTTCATGAAAGATGACAATCTTTCTAATCCTTTTCTAAAAATAGATGAATTATTAAAAGATCTTCCTAAAGATTCTAATATTATAGTTGATTTACATGCTGAAGCTACTTCTGAAAAAAGAGCTTTAGGATTATACTTAGATGGTAGAGTAGCTGCTCTAGTTGGTACTCATACTCATATTCCTACTGCTGATGCTCAAATATTAGAAAAAGAAACAGGCTATATCACAGACATAGGTATGATCGGTCCCCACCCTTCTGTTTTGGGTATTAAGTCTGAAATAATTATTGAAAAGTTTATAAGTGAAAAAAATATTAGACATGAATTACCAGATTCTGGTAAAATAGAAATAAATGCAGTATTATTAGAAATAGAGAATAACAAAACAAAACATATTCAACATTTAAGAAAAATAATATGAAAAAAGCAGAATTAATAAAAGAGTTGGCAAAAAAATCAGGTCTTTTTAATATTCAAGTTGAAGATCTTGTTGAGTCTTTTACAGAATTAGTTATGGAAAGACTAAAAAATGGTCAAGATGTAACTTTAACTGGTTTCGGTACTTTCTCTGCTCGTAAAAGAACAGCTCGTATTGGAGTTGATCCTCGAGATCCTAGCAAGAGAATTCAAATGCCAGAAATAATGGTACCTAAGTTTAAGGCTGGTAAAACTTTAAAAGATTATTTAAAAAAATAAATGACTTTAAAGGAAATAAAAAAAGATGACCGTATTAATGCTTTTATTGATCAAACAGATATTTACTTAAAAAAATTGGGTTATACTGATCATGGTCGTAGACATTCTAATATTGTTAGTCAGAGAGCTATGTCTTTAGCTAAGAAAATTGGTTTAAATAAAAAAGATCAAGAAATTAGTGGCATTGCTGGCTGGTGTCATGATATGGGAAACTTTTTAGGAAGAACTCAACACCATTATTGGGGTGGCTTACTATTTTCTCAATGCTTCATTAATGAAGCTAACCCTCTTGATGTTTCTACTATTAGTCAAATAATAGTTTCTCATGATAAAGATGATTTAAAAATAGTTAATAAAGCTACCGCTGCTGTTATTATAGCTGATAAATCAGATGTACATCGTTCTCGAGTTTTAACCAAAAATATGAGAAAGATAAAAGAAGATATTCATGATCGTGTTAATTATGCTGTTACAGATAATAAATTAACTGTTGCTAGTAATAAAAAAACCATTACTTTAGCCATAAAATTAGATACAAAATTTACAGATATTATGGATTATTTTTCTATCTTTGTAATTAGAATGAATTATTGCCAAAAAGCAGCCGAGTATTTAAATTATGAGTTTAAATTAAAAATTAATAATACTATCTTAGCTTAATCTCTTAAAATAATTAGAGCGCTCTTTAGTCCTGTATTAGTATAGGACTTTTCTATATCCCAATCTGCAATAGAATTTAATAAATTATCTGTAGTATAAATAAAGTTCTCGCCTCTTTTAGTACCCGGATCATTAGTAATAAACTTATTATCTAAATAACCCCTAATAACTAACATATGGTACTCTGGGCCACCATTATTAAAATAAGAATTATTTAATTCCTTGCCATTAGCCGGAACAATAAGAGGAAGTCCCCTGTCTAAATAATCTTTTATTTTAACTACATTTAAATTAGTAACAATCTCTGTTTTATAATTATAATACTCTTCTACAAATTCTTTTAACTTAATAATTGGTAAATTGAAATGACCTCCCCAATTTTCTTCTTGCCAAATTACCATTTCTTGAAAAATAAACTCTCTTTCTTCAAGAGAGGGTAGTTCTTTTTCTTGATAATAATAATCTACCATCAATACAGAGGCCTCCTCACAGGCATCTTGATATGGTTGCTCCCAATTAGCAGTTGGAGCTTGAGAAGTAAAAGGAATATTAAGATTAATTTCTTTTTTATTATCTTTTAATTCTTCCTCTATGACCAGAGTATCGTCTTTGTTAATATTTTTATTACTAGAAAAATCTTCATAGTCTAAAGAAGGTGGTAAAGAAATTTCTTCTCTAATAATATCTTTATCTAATAAAGTATAGGTGATTAGAATTATAATAAATAAAAGTAATATTTTTTTCATAATCATATTAAAAAAATAAGGGGTCGATTAAACATGAAAATCAACCCCCAAGCGACGATAACCCACTCGCCTATTCCAATCATGCCAACGATCCTTGTTCTAATTTTCCTCCCAGAACGTTAATCGTAATGATTAGAGTTTTTTAAATGTTCTATATAATATATATACCATATACTATATTAATAATCAAATAAAAAAGGACCAATCAATTGGTCCTTAGCAGTTTCTTTCTAATTAAGATTAAATCTTAATTAGAGCGGATTAGTGTTCATTGAGCCTACAATTTTATTTAAAACAATCAATACTGTTCTAAAAAGTTCAATGATTAAATGAGCTAAACCCGGAGCAAATACCTTAAACAACATAATTAAAAATATAATATTAAAACATCCAAATAATGATTTAAACATATTTTTAAACTTAGTTTCAAAGCCTTAGAAAATATTAGGATTACGACTATATTCCTAAGACATTGATTGTCTAAGATATTCTCTTCAGGCAGGTAAGATCAACACTTTAATCTCACTATACTGAAGAGAATAATGTTTTAAAGAACTGCTTAGTTAATATATATCATTCAATGCTTTTTGTGTCAATATTAAGCCTAAGAAAAGTTAAGCAAAAAATTATTTATTAATAATATTGAGCCCCCGCTTATTAATATTATTAACCAAAAAGAGACTAATTATGTTAAAATTCTCAAATGCTTTTCTTAGGCAATTTAAACTTAATACTATTTTATTATTTTGTCAAATTTAAACTCATAATATATTAATATACAAATACCAATAAATATATAAGTATCACTTAAATTAAAAACTGTAAAATATGGTATGTCTATAAAGTCTATGACACCCTGATAATGAAAACGATCTATAATATTACTAAGAGCTCCTATTAATACTAAAGACCAGGGCCAAAGAAAAACACTCTTTTTTCTATAATATTTTAAACAAGTCAATAATAAAAATATTAATAAAATAAATAATAAAGGATAAAGAATATAGAATGGTAATTCTAAAGAAAAAGAAATATTCTTATTCAAATGTAAACTAAAAAAGTTACCTAATGATAACTTTTTAATAAAATAAACTTTAGTTAATCTATCTATTAAGAATAATAAAAAAAATATTAAGTAATGTTTTTTCATTATAAAGATTTTTTCTTACAATCCATACAAGCTGTAGCAGAAGGAAAAGCTTTTAATCTTTTTTCGGCAATTGATGACTGACACTTCTCACAAAGACCATAATTACCTTTTTTAATTTTTTTCAAAGCTTTATTAACATTATATAAAGAAACTTCCATTGTTTTCTCTAAAGAAAGGTTTTTCTCAAAAGCAGCTACCTCGGCTGCATTCTCATCATCCTTACTACCAAATTCTGGAAACTTAGCATTATAATCATTTTCAGCAACCTGAACAGCATCAATATCTAATTCCTTTATTAATTCTTCGCGACGCTTAAGAAGGTCTTTTTCAATTTCTTTTGTAAATTTAACTGTTATTTTTTTCATAATTCTTATCTTAAATACTAAGTTATTCTAGCAAATAAATAGGTAAAAATCAAGACAAAAATAAAAGACGCAACGTGCATCTCATTTTTTTAAATTATATAGATAGTTGCGTCTTAGTGACTGAAGAAAAACTATTTTTCAACTTAAGTAAGTTAAAGTTAATAAAATAATATTTATTTTTCAATCATTAAATTGCTTACCCTGACTATAAGCTAATACACTCTACCGTTCATGGCATTGATCTCCATTCTTTTTGATGAAAATAAGCCTTTTTATTATTTTTATTTTTGTTTTCCTGAAAGACAGTCAGTTTATCTTTCTTTTTTTATATAAACAGTAAAATGCAAAGAGCTATATACTAATTTATTTAATATACAATTCTTTTCTTTTTTAAGGTACCTCTTTATCAACATACTAAGTATATCACATATAAAGGTAAAAGTCAATAATATATTATAGCTAACTTTAGCTAAAATATAAATATATTTAAATATTAATTGACAATGTTGTCAAAAATAAGCCTAAGCTATCGACAAGTTATCCACAATACTTAAAAACAAAGCTTCCAACCCTCACTAACATAGTCATTATAGTGAATTAAATTAATAGTCTCTAAATCATTATCTTCTAAGTACTCCCTTATTAAGGCACTGCTTATCTCTTTACTCTTTATATAGATTAAATTATTAATTTTATAATTAACTTCTCCTAAACAAGAATAAATAATGTCATTTATATTGGTACTACTTTTTATAATATCCTTAATCATACCCTCTTCATTACTTAAATAATAATATTGTTTTGATTTTAGTCCCCAGAAACCATCTATGCCCCAATATTCTGTTTCTAAATACATATTATTAATAATATTTTGATTTTCTTTTTGTCTTAATTCAGTATAAGCAGTGCCATCTGGTAAAATATTAGAAAATTCCTCTACTTCTATATTATCTATTAAGTTATTAACTATTAACTTCCAATCTGAGGTAGAGATTAATAAATAATTATTATCTTTTTGTAATAATATTATATTTTCTAAAATATTATTTAAATTTAAACTATGATGAGGCAGGGAATCATATAAAGATATTAATAGATTATTTAAAATATTTTTATCTTTAGCTATATTTTTAATAATAGTTAGTAAATCAAAATTATTTAGTACCTTAATTGATCCTAAGTCTATATTTTCTTCTTTATTATTTTTTTCTAAAAATAAGTTAATGCTCTTATTATTTAAATTAATAAAAACACCCTCTTTATTATCTAATATAGGATTAACGAATACTATTAAGTCTTTTAAAAAATCCGGAATACTATTTTTCCAATAAATATTTATTCCATCTCTTTGATTATTAATTCTAAAGTCAGATATTAAATACTTAGGTAAAATATTTAATAACTCTTCTTCCTTAGTTATATAAAGAATATAATATTGTTCAACTTTAAAAAAATATTCAGGATTATTTTTAATTAACCCTTCTAAATATTCTTTTTTTATTTTTTGAGAGAATTTAATTAAATAATTATCTTCTTCTTTTGTTTTAAACCAAATAATATCTTCTATTTCATTATTAATTATACTTAAAATTTTATTCTTATGACTATTAGGTATACTGTCATCAAATATTTTAATATTGACCTTTTCTTTGTCTGTCCATTCATAATAAAAAGAAGTTTCTTTTGGTAAAAAGTCTCGAGCATTGATATCTGGTTCTAAAGAATAGAAATAAATTAAAAAGAAGATAAAAATAGCTAAAATAATTAAGTATAATATTTTAAACCTATTATCTTCTTTTTTTCTTTTTATAAAATGTAAGAAATTTTGCACTTTATTGTAAAAAATTATTTATCTTCTTCTTTTGGTAATAATTCTTTAATAGATAATTCTATTCTATTCTTTTCTTTATCAACTCCCATTACTTTTACTTTAACGATATCATTTTCTTTAATATAGTCTGTAACTTTTTCAATTCTCTTATGAGCAATATTAGAAATATGAACCATACCATCTTTGCCTGGTAATAACTCAACAATAGCCCCTATTTCATTTCCTCTATTCTTGTCTGTAATAATTTTTAAGACTTTACCTTCATAAATTTCACCAATTTCTATTTCTTTTACTATATTTTCAATCCATTCTCTAGCTTTCTTTGCTCCCTCGCCATCAGTACTGGTAATCATTACTAAACCGTCTTGTTCAATATCAATATTAACATTACATTTTTCTATAATTTCATTTATTACTTTACCTCCCGGACCAATAATATCTCTAATCTTATCTTGGTCAATTCTCATACTATCAATACGAGGAGCATGAGCAGATAAATCACTACGAGGGCCTTCTATGGCCTTATTCATAACTTCCAATATCTTTTCTCTACCTACCTTAGCTTTTATCAATGTTTCAGAAACAATATCGTAGCTAATACCACCTAATTTAATATCTAATTGTATAGCTGTAATACCTTCTTTAGTGCCAGCTACCTTAAAGTCCATATGACCTGCATGATCTTCTATTCCCTGAATATCTGTTAGTATTGCATATTTACTATTATCATCAGCAACAACTAATCCCATAGCAACTCCAGCTACTGGAGTTTTAAGGGGAACACCTGCATCCATTAATGATAAAGAAGAGCCACAAATAGAAGCTTGTGAAGAGGAGCCATTTGATCCTAAGACCTCAGAAACAACTCTAATTGTATAAGGAAAGCTCTCATTATCTGGTAAAACAGGTAATAAAGCTTTCTCTGCTAAGGCACCATGTCCTATATCACGACGACTAGGACCTCTTAAAGGCTTTACTTCTCCAACAGAGTATCCGGGAAAGTTATAATGATGCATATACTTCTTGGCTCCTGACTCTTCCATGGTATCTAGAGTTAACTCGTCTCCTGGAGAACCTAAAGTAACCACAGACAATACTTGGGTTTCACCTCTACTAAACAAACCACTGCCATGAGTTCTTGGTAATAAACCAACCTCAGCAGATAAGCTTCTTATTTCATCTAAAGATCTATTATCTGGTCTATTACTTTTTTCTAAAACTAAAACTTTAAAAGATTTCTCTAAAGACTCATCTAAGATACTTAAACCAAAAGATCTCATGTCTTTAGAGACATCACTATCTTCTTTTAACATTTCATTTAGTTCTGTTTTGATTTTTTCTATAGCTAATTTCATTTTAGACTTATCAGGATTAAAACAAGAGCTTAAGTCTTGAGAGTCTAAGAATTGATGTACTTTCTTGCTAATAATATTCTTTATTTCTTCTTTTTCCTCATCCTTAGCCGCTTCTTTTTTAGGAAGACCTACTTCTTTTATAATATTTTCAATAAAAGGAACTAATTTAGCTATTTCCTGTCCCGCAAATTTAATACCTTCAAATATATCAGCTTCAACTACTTCTTTAGCACCAGCTTCAATCATAATTACTTCTTTTTCAGATCCAGCAACAAATAATTCTAAATCACTATTTACTTTATCTTCTACTTTAGGGTTTATAATAAATTTTCCATCCAAACGACCAACTTGAACACCAGCCAAAGGTCCGGCCCAAGGAATAGATGAGATACCTAAAGAAATAGAGGCCGCAATAATAGCTGGAAACCCTGGATCATTAATTCCATCATATGATAAAACAGTTAAAATAACTTGCACGTCATTTCTTTGAGTCTCTTTAAATAAAGGTCTAATAGATCTATCTATTAAACGAGCAGTAAGCATGGCTTCATCTGTTGCTCGACCCTCTCTTTTAATAAAACGAGATCCTTTTATTTTACCAGCAGCATATAACTTTTCTTCATAATCAACCATTAAAGGAAAATAATCAATCCCTTCACGAGGCTGACTAGAAGTTGTTGCTGTAGCTAAGACTACAGTTTCACCATAGGTAACAGTACAAGAACCATGAGCTTGTTGGGCTAATTTACCAACTTCTACTTCTAATTCTTGTCCAGCTACTTCTAATTTAAATTGTTTAATAGACATAAATAGTCCCTTTCACAATAATGAGAATTGATAGACAAACCCTAGACCATAATATATTTATTAGCCTAAACGTCTATTCACCAAAAACTCATTATATTTAATTATTATTTAAATAAACCCCTTCTAATAAAAGAAAGGGTTAGTGTTTTATTTATCTTCTTTTTTTTCTTCTATCTCTTCAACGTTTTTAATCAAATCCTCTTCTAAGTCTTTATCTGTTTTTTTGCTAATCTTTAGTTTTAATGTTTTAACTAGTTTAATAAATCTTTTCTCATCTTCTCTTTCTAAATAACGTAATAACTTATGTCTTAAAGAAACCTTAGCTAATAAACCACGACGAGAAGAATAATCTTTTTTATGCTCCCTTAAGTGATTAGTAAGCTCTTTAATTTCTTCAGTTAAGATAGCTATTTGAATCTCTGTAGAACCAGTGTCACCTTTATGAGTTCTATACTTTTTAATAATATTCTGTTTTTTTATTCTGCTTAACATATTTTTTCCTTTCTCCTATTACCTAGTATATACTCCAGTTAAGCCCTGTCAGAATAAACCAAGATATAGGTTTCAATTAATTAATACCAAGCTATATTAACATTTTAATACTATTTTGTCAATGATTATAGCTATTTCTGTAAATTATATATATCTGTCACTTCTTGTGCTGTTAAAGCTTTGTTCCAAATTGATACCTGATCAATGCTAGCGTTAATATTTCTACCACCAGTACTATCTTCTCCGATATATAATTTACTAACACTAGCATAATCACCAATGGTCCCGCTTCTACTTGCGGTAACCGGTGTTCCTGCATTTTTATAAATACTTACGGTTGTGCCATCAAATGTTGCTACAATATGTGTCCACTCATCTGCTGTTACGATAATACTCCCTGTATGAGCCCAAGTTCCACCAACATCCGCCCAAAGCCCTATATTTGTATTACTATTACTAGTACCAAGTGCCCAACCATAACCAGAATTTAAGTTTCCAACACTTACAACTGAAGACCAAAGACTTGCATGAGAACCATTATATTTAAACCATGTAGCTACTGAAAATACATCAAGCTCAAAAGGTGCGCTTGCTACTTCAACATGATCGTCACTACCATCAAAATCAATGGCTCCTCCAACCTGCCCCCTCACAATATCAGAGGAGGTCATAGAGCCAGAAGAGGTTCCATCATAAGCATTTCCAGAATAATCACAAACATCTTCTCCTCCCGAACAAGAATTAGAGGAGGGGTCTTCGTCCATTCTCATAGCTAATACTAAACCAGAAGAAGGTATATCATTATTATCATATAAATCACAAGGAGTAACTTCTATTAAATCATTGGTCTTAACTAAATAATATCCTGTGCCAGAGGTAGCTTCGCTAGTTATACTAGGGTCTATAGGTAGAGAAGGTAAATAATCACTAAGCTCTGTACCTATATTAACTTGATTAATACCCCCTAATACTTCCTGACAAGTTAAAAGATTAGTATTAGTAGTAATAGTAATCATATAAGGTATATAATTAGATAAAGAGGCTAAACTAGCTGGTAAGGCTCTATTATCTGCCGTATATCTATCTATGGCTTCTTCTATATTATTAGCCTCTGTTAATCTTTGCGCATCTTTAGCCTTACCTAATCGTTTAGCTGGATTAATAGCTACAAAAATAGAAGCTGCCACCACCCCTATAATAGCTATTACTATTATTAGCTCTATTAATGTAAAAGCTTTATTATTCATATACATAAGTATACTATATATATGATATAATATAAATATGTCTTATAAACAATATTTAAAATTAAGAAAATTAAAACCAAATACAATTAAAATATATCTTTGGCATTTAAATATGTTTTTATTGTATTTTGATAAACAGAAGTTAAATACTATAAACCTTAACAAATACTATAGATATATATTAAATAATTATAAAAAAATAGCTACTATTAATATTCATTTAAGTATTATTAATAATTATTTAAAGTATAAAAATATTAAATATCATTTTAATCTATTAAGTTCTGAAGAAAGAGATATTAGAGTATTAAATGATAAACAATTAAGAGAGTTTTTAGAAAAACCATTGCAAAGAAAAGGAATATTATCCTTAAGAGATAAAGTATTATTAGAATTATTATATTCTACAGGATTAAAAGTAAAAATAATTAGTAAATTAAAAAAGAATCATTTAGACTATATAAAGAATGAAATAATAATAAATAAAAAAATAATACCCCTAACAGCAACCGCCTGGTATTATTTAGAAAAATATTTAGAGTTAAGAAAAGATGATAATCCCTATATATTCATTAGTTTAGATAAAGCACAGAATTCTCAAAAAAGACTTAATAAAATAAAACCTCTCTCTATTAGATCTATAGAAAGAATTCTAGAAAAATATTCTAAAAAATTCAATCCTATTTTAAGAATAACAACTCAAATATTAAGAGATACTTTAGCTTATAATATAAAAAATAAAGGGGGAGGTAAAAGAATAATAAAAAAAGCTTTGCACTTTCAAACAAAACTAGGAGCTGAAAGATATTTTCAAAAACTATAATGGCAAATAAATATAAATACTTAAATGATGCTCAAGATACTTTTGATTTTCATAGTCTAGAAATGCTAAAAAAAGAGGAGATAATAAACTTAACTAATAATTTTATAAAAGAATCCTTAAATAATAACTTAAATATTATTTCTCTAATAACAGGAAAAGGAAAGCATTCAAAAAATGGTCCTGTTATCAAACCATTATTAAAAGAATATTTAAGTAATCATAAAAATATAATTAATATAAAGGAAGGTAAATTTACTGAAGGAGGAGAAGGTGTTTTAATAATAAAAATAAAATAAAAAACTCCATTTCTATGAAACGGAGTTTTCTTTTTTTTCATACTTAGGCAAATTATTAACAAGAAAAGTATAGACCTCCCAAACTGCTGTACGACATTCGTAACAGCCTTGAACATGAAGCTTAATCTTCTCTTCTAAAGCATCTAAATCATCAGATCTTAGAGTGTTTACATAATCTGCTGTTTCTATCTCTGTTAGACATCTTTTCATTTCTTTGCCCTCTTTTATTAATGAACTATTGAAGAAATAAAACTATACCATAATAATAGAAAATAGTCAATTATAAAAACCCTTTTATTAAATAGCCTAAAATAAAGCTTATTAAAGCAACTCCTAAACTAACTATTAACATTTCAAGGAATCTCTTCTTTAAAGATATCTTTTTAATTGTTGAAATATAATAATTAAAGATAAAGATGATAAAAATAGATAAAATAATAGAAATACCTAAACAAAGATAAATATTATTAAGGAATAAATAAGGTAATATTAATATAATTACAGTAATTAAATAAGCTAATCCTGTATAGGTAGCAGCTTTAATAGGATTCTTATAATTACCTTCTGCCTTAGTAGATAGATATTCAGAGGCAGCCATTGATAAAGACGCTGCTATACCTGTTATTAATCCTGTTATAGCAATTAATTTAACCTCTTGTAAAGCTAATGTTAAGCCAGCTAAAATACCAATTAACTCCACCAAAGCATCGTTTAAACCTAAAACAGCTGAAGAGATATATTTTAACTTCTTTCTATTATCTATACTTTTTCTAATTCTAGAAAATAAAAACATATATATATTATATAGCAAAAATAATACTTTAACAAACTGTTTGACAAAAACAATTAAAGAAAGTAAAATAAATAATTATTTTGTTAATTAACATAAAAAGGAGAAAGAAAATGGAAGAAAATAATAATATATTTTCAGAAATAAAAAATGCATTAGAAATTTTAGCTGCTTCAAATTACCCTGGTTTAGAAAAAGATATTATTAATTTAAATCAAGCTAATGAAGTTCTTGATGCATTCATAGCTAACCCACCTATTCCACAATTTCCTGATAATATAAGAAATTATTCTCAAGAATTAAAAAGAATAGAAGAAGATAATAAAAATCTATTAAAAAAATGGAAAAGTCTTCTTGCAGAAATACCTCATATTTGTTATGACGATGATACTGATTACATTGGAATGAATAATATTCTTTCCGGATGTTTTCCTCTGAATAATGATGAAACAAATGATGCATATGGTGTGGGATCTGGAATATTTGATTTTAGAGTAGACGGAAAAGCTGAAATTGATTTTGAAGAATCAAAATACACCGGGAGTTGGGAAGAAGTATATAAAAAATTAATAGATTTTATGGAAAATTTATTAAAAAATACTACCCCTATGACTCCTTAATTAAAAAACCCCTTTATATAAAATATAAAGGGGTTTTAGTTGATGGTTCAAGTATGCAAGTATTTATTAATTAACTCTGGACAACCTATAACTTCAGCTACTTCTTGAATGTCTCTTAAAGTATGAGCAGAGCAATTCTCTATTGGATAATCAGAAAAAAAATCTTCTAAATAATCTTTAGTGGCAATCTTTTCTTCTTCTGATAAATTTATTAGATCAGAAGACTCCCTGACTAGCTCCAAACGAGTAGCTTTGCCTCTATTGTCCAAAACAAAGACAATACCTTTAGACTCTATACTGTTATTATTACTTTCATTTATTTTCTTAGCCATCTTTTCTCCTTTTGTTTGTTTTTTAATTGAATGTACTGTTCATTTATTTAATAAATGAAGATTAACAATACCATTCTATTATTGTTTAGTCAATAATACATTAATTGACTAAATTATTTTTATATAATATACTAAATATTGTCACCTATTATAAGTAATGTACATTAAATTAAACAATGAGGAGAATATATGAAAAATAAAAATGATCATTATGATCAGTGTAAGCATAAATTAGAAAACTCTAAAGAATCTAAATATAAAACAATAGTATTTGGATTAGCAGTTAGTAAACTAACATGCGAAAAAGTTGTTGAGGCAACACTTCCTGTTATAATAGAAAGTCCAGATTTTTGTCCTAAAGAACTTGGTATTAGTTTAGGAACTTTTTATAAAGAAACAGAAATTGTTAAGGTCTTTCTTCATGAAGAAAGAAAACATTTACTTGAGCCTGTTTTAATAGGTTTAGAGATTGATTTAGATAATATAATAAGCGGTTCATTAGAGGAGGCTCAAGCTTAAAAAATTACCCCATCAAAAAAATTGATGGGGTTTTTATTTGTAATAAATATATAATAAAAAAGCCCAATTTTTAAAAATTGGGCTAAATATTATTTTAAGCATTAGCTACAAAATTATGCCTCATTATAAAGTCTAATTCTTCTTCTGCATTCTTAATAGATTCATTCATAGATAAATTAAGTACAATACCCTTTATTAATTCCTTAGTATTTATATCATTATTTTCATTATGTATTAAACAATCATAAAAATTATCTTCTTTTAATAATTGATATTTATATAATCTTTCTATAAAAGTTTCTAATTCAATCTTCTTTTCTGGAAAAATAGAAAATTGAACTTCTCTGGTAAGAATACTGGCTTTATCAGAAGAAATTATTCCTAAACTATTCCAAACCCTTATCATTTCTATTAATGAATCCTGTGAAAAACAAGGACCAACCTCGTTTATTATTTCTTCTCCTTTTAGTTTTTGTATAAAACAATGTTTTGGTTTATTTTGACAGTGACATATTTCTAGTAAAAAGCTTACTTTATTTTTCATATTTTGTCTCCTCTTTGCTTCATATTTTAAAGAACTATCAGATTAATCTGATCCTTTTTAATATACTCCCTCAAAATATGCTTGTCAATTAATTGACAAGTAAATTAATATATAATAATCTTAAATAGTTAATAAAAGGAGGAATAATAATGCGCTCTTTAAAAAGCATTCTACCAATTACTATGAATAATATGCTAAGTAGGGTAGAAAAAAAAGATCTCCTTGATATAATAATAGATAATCAAGATAATATTATATTGCAGGAAGAAGCAAGAAAAATAATATTAAATAATAATCCTAGTAAAAAAGAGTTAGCTATTATTAAAAAATATGCAATTCGGAAAAAACAAATGGAGATCAAATTTAAAGAGTCATAATAATGTGGCTCTTTTTATTGACATTATTACTTTCTTGTATTAGATTAAAATTAGTACTTTACAAATAAAAATAAGGAGAATAAAGATGACTAATCCTTTGTCTTTTCTTAATAAGTTTTTGATAAAAATAAACGACTGGCGAGATAAGTGGTTACAATCTAAAATAAAATATTATTTAGAAGATTTTAAACAAAGATCTAAGAATAAAAAAGAATATTGGTTTGAAAAATTGTTTCTTCCTTTAGCTGAACAAACAATTGTTAATATTCCTAATCTTTTATCTTTATTTAGAGCGATCATGTCTGTTCCTATAGCTATTTTCATTATTGATAATAGACTTATAGAGGCTTTCATATTCTTCTTTTTTAGTATGTTTCTTGATGCTATAGACGGACCATTAGCTAGAGCATTAAAACAAGAAACTGATTTAGGTGAATTACTAGATCCTTTGGGAGATAAACTAATATTTGCTTCAGTTTTTTTAACCTTAGGAATGAAGTATCTTTCTGGTTTGGTCTTTACTTCAACTTTAATACTTGAATTAGTAATTGTTTTCATGGCTTTAGTATTAAGACCAATAGCACAAAAGAAAAATTTAATTTTTATAAAAAAAGCTACTCTAGCTGGAAAAATTAAATTAAACTTACAAGCTATTGCTTGTGGTTTGCTTATTTTAAATATAATAGAAATAGCTACTATATTTTTTATTATTAGCTTACCCTTCTCTTTAATAGCTATTATCAAGCACTTAATAATAAAAAAGCCCCCTAGTATATAATTATTACAATGTGGGGGGTTTTTTATTTTTTATACTTAGGAATAATAAGGGTAATTTCTGTTCCTTTGTTTTCTATGCTACTTAAATATATTTTACCATTCATTAATCTTATTAATCGTTTAGTTATCCATAAGCCGAGACCAGTTCCTTCAATACCAGCTGTTTTATTATTCTTAACTCTATTAAACTTAGTAAATAACCCCTCTTGATCCTTATATGCTATGCCAATACCTGAATCTTTTACTATTATTTTTATGAAGCTACTTTCTTCTTTAGCAGAAATTTCTATACCACCCTTATTTGTATATTTAATAGCATTATCTATTAAATTAATAAAAACTTGTTTTAATTTATCTTCATCTGCTAAAACTGGGGAAATATTTTTAGGTATATTTAGTTCTAAATTTAAATTTTTCTCCTTAATTTTTAAAATGAGCTGTTCAGTAACTTCTTTAACTATTTTTTCTAAGTTTACTTCTTCTAATTCTATTGGTAACCTTTTTTGTTCAATACGAGAAACGTCTAATAAATCATTAACTAATTTTCCTAAACGATTATTTGATACTTCTATAATTTTTAAAGTTTTCTTAATTTTATCATCCACCTCACCAAAATCCCCTTCTAAAGTCATAGAAACAAAACCCTTGATAGCTGAAATTGGTGTTCTTAATTCATGAGAAGCCATAGAAATAAATTCATCTTTCATTTTATCTAAACCCTTTAATTCTTCATATGATTTATTTAAGGCTTTAGTCATTTTATTAAATGAATTAGCTAATGTACCTATTTCATCTTTAGAGTCTACATTTATTTTATATTTTAAATTACCCTTACTAACTATGTTTGTTCCTTTAATTAACCTTAATAATGGTTTGGTAATGGTACGAGAAAATATAAGTCCTAATAAAGTAATGACTAATAAAATAGCTGAAGTAACTAAAAAAACAAAAACTCTTAACTTTTCAATAGACCTAAAGGCTTCTGATTGATTTATTTCTGCTAAAAGACAAACATTTCTTTCTTCAATCCATGTATAAGCCCCTATCACTGGTATATTATCATAATTATCATATAGAGCTAAGCCATTGTTATGTTTCAAGCATTCTTTAGTTGCTTCTGTGTAAATAACGTCCTTAAATACTTTTTTAGAAAGGCTTGTTTCTTCCCCGCTAACTAAAAAATTAAATTTATTAACTAAATAAGTCTCTCCACTATTACTTAAACCAACCTTTTCTTTCATTATCTCATTTATCTTTTCTAATTTAATTCTACCAATTAATACGCTTTCTAAAGACCCTTCTTTACTATTTAAAGGAGTAGATATAGTAAGAGCCGGTTGTCCTAATGCTAAAGAATAATAAATATTTTTAATAAAAGTTTTATTTTTACCTTCTTTAAAATATTCTTCTGATATTTTTATTTTACCAATATTATTTTTATTTGTAGAAACAACTATTTGACCATTATTTTTATCTAAAATAAATAACTCAAAAAAACCTAATTCTTTATTCAATAGTTCTTCTAAAATAGGTTGATCTGAACTATTAATGCTATTGTTCTTTATAATTTCACCGATCAATACTAAACTTTGTGCTTGTTGATTTATCCAGCTATTAATTTCTTCCTGCTTTAATATAGAAACAGAAATAAGATGATCAAAGGTTTCTTTTTTTATTATATCTTCACTATTTTTAAAAGAAAAATAGCCAGTTATAATAAGTGGTAAAAAGGAGATTACTACAAAATATAATAATAATCTTATTCTTATGTTTTTTTTAGGAGAGTTCATTTATTATTTAAATTATAAATAACCTATCTTAGTATTTTATCTAAAAACTCCATACTATATGCTTCCTTGATATTAAAAGTATTTTTAATTTCTCCATACTCTAATAAAGTATTATACATTTCTTCCCATTTCTTTTCATCCATATCACCGATCTCATTGTCACCAGTATATATTAATGGTCTTTGATGATTAAAAATATATTCTTCATAGTCCTTATCTTTATATCTACCGCTTTCATATTTTGGTAATATTTTTAAAACATAGTCTTCATGCTCTATAGCATATTGCCACCCTCTTAAAGTAGCTCTTAAAAATTTCTCTACTAACTCTGGATTACTATCAATAATATTATCTGTAGTAAAGATAGTGTCTGCATAGAATATAACATCATAATCATAGGGCATAATTGTATTTACCTCATAACCCTCTTCTTCTATTTTATAAATTTCGTCTGTAACATACATAGTAAAAGCATCATAAGTACCGTCTAATAAAGGGTGAAAATCAAAGCCTGCATCAATAATATTCATCTGTCCTTTTATGTTTAACCTGTTCATCAAGGTACTGTGTATTGTAGGAGCGTCTGGTGTTAAGCCAATGTTCTTACCAACAAAATCTTGTGGTTTTTTTATTCCAGAATCTTTTAATGTCACATAACCTAAAGGACTTATTTGAAATATTACACTAATAGCTTTTAGTTTATTACCCTCACTAATCTTTGTTAAAATTCTGGCAGGATCATCAACGCCAAACTCTGCCTCTCCAGCTAGAACAATATCTGTTGGTTCTTTAGCAAAATCTGATTCTTCAAAGTTTACGTCTAAACCCTCATCTTCGTAATAACCTTTTTCAAGAGCAGTATAAAAACCAGAAAACTGTGCTTGATGTAACCATTTTAATCTTACGGTTACTTTTTCTAATTCTTCATTACTTTTATTATTTTCTAAAAAAAAGTAAACTAAACCTAAAATGATTATTAAAAAAATAATTGTTAAAATAGATTTTTTCATATATTTTATTTACTAATTACTAATATTATATCATGAAATAAAACAAAAAACGAGATAATATCTCGTTTTTTACTATTTATTTAATAACTTATACTTATTTAAACTGTTTAATTAAATTATTTACATTATCACTTGTAATTTGAAAACCATTGCTACTTGCTTTTTGTAATGCTTGGTTATTAGTGATAATATTACTCACCTCTTCTTCATTTAACCCCTCTGCTTTAATAAAGGTATCTTTTAATAATTCACTATTTTCTAAAACTTTACCAAATTTAATTTTAGTACCAATTATTAAATTATCTGGATTCTCCTCTATACCATAATTTAAATAATTATTCACAACCTCATCCTTTAAAGCATCTATTAAGTATGTTTGCTTTGCTTCTCCTAGCTCATTCCACTTATTATCTGTAATACTCAACATTATCTGTTCTTTAGATAGATTCCAAATATTATCACCAGCCTTAACTTCGACTTCAAAATGTGAATCTATTTTATAATCACTTTTTATGTTTTCTTCTAAATTTATAGTTGAATTTTCTTCATCTTTATTAATATCGACCCTCTGATTAGCAGAGGTACACCCTGTTAAAAATGTTAACAGTATAAAAATAAAAAATACTTTTTTCTTCATATATAATAATCTTACTTATAATTTATTACTTTATTGTAATAAATAAAAATTGTCAATAAAAAAATAAGGTTAATAAACCTTATTTAAATTTTAATTTCTCTAAAAACTATTTTTTCTTACTGCTTTTTTTCTTTTTTACAACTTTCTTTTTTTTCTTAAGAACCTTAACTTTTTTCTTTTTAGAAAAAGATCCTAAAACTGCTTTTTCTAATTTTATAAAATCTTTTACTGTTAATTCTAAAGAATGATTAGAGCTTCCTGTTGAAAAAACTGCTTTTTTTAATTTATCTAGTTTAGATTCAACAATAACTGGTACTTTATGTAAATTACCAAAAGCACTTATTGCTCCTGCTTTAACTTTTAAAGAATTTTCTATAATTTTCTCACCTGGTATTTTTAAAATTTTAATATCTTTTTGTTGGGCCTTGCTAATTATTTTTTTTAATTTATCTAAATCTAAATTATGATCTGCTGGTAAAAGAACTAAATAATAATCTTTATCTGCTTTTACTAATAAAGATTTAGCAATTTCTTCTAACTTCTTCCTCATTGTTAAAGCAGCATCAATAGCTGTATAAACTGTTTTGTGCTCCAAGATCTCATGGTCTATACCAGATTTTTCTAAATAATTTAAAACCTTTTTAGAAATTTTTGTTTTCTTGGCCATATAATTATATTAAGATAAAAAATATATTATTTAATAATTGATAATAATACTAAACAAGAAAAAAAGAACATAGCTAATAGTGGCCAATTTGTGTAACCAGTTGCTGTTGTTCCATAATTTGTATCTACTAAAGTAAAGCTTTTAATATCTTTTTTCATAATTTTATTTTTCTTATTATTTTTAATAAAATAATTACTTATTAACTTATAATTCTATTATACCACTTTTATACAAAAGATAAAACCCTATAAAATAGGGTTTTATTTAGCTTCTGAATTTCTATGCCTTTCTATTTCTCTCCATAAATACATTAAAGTATATAAAATGATTAAGAAAGGAATTTTTATTAATTTCCAAAATAGAAAAATATTATTTCCGAAGCTTTTTAAAAAATACTCCATTGTTTGCCTCCCTTTTTCTATTGGATTATATTATAACACTTTTAATAAATTATTAATAGTTTAAAATAGTACAAAGCTCTTCTACTGTATTTATATTATTACTATCAATATCACTGATAATTATGTCTGTTAAACAAAGTTCTGTGTTTTCTATACTTAAAGTATCAAAACTTAAATTAGTAAGGACACCATTAGCAGTCTCTATGCTATTACCTACGGTTGAAAATCCTAAAATAATATTTGTTCCTTCTCCAACCATAATATCTATATCATATTCATCAACTAAGCCTCCAAAAGCTCCTATAGCTACTAATTGATCATTTATTGATTCTAAATCAAATTGAAAACCAGCTACTACTAAATTACTGTTTATAAGTATCTCTATAGTACTATTTTCATAATCAACTTGACCAAAGGATAAGTAAGTGCCGCTTTCGCTACCACTATCATCAGAATTATCACCATCCTCTTCATTGTTGTTTTCTTGATTTTCATCTTCTTGGTTTTCATTATTATCTTCTGATTCATTTGTTTCTGAATCATTATTACTTTCTTCGCTTTCTTCTGATTCATTTGTTTCTGAATCATCACTAATATTTTCATCTCCAATATTAGTATCTTCTTGCTGATAATCATTCATATCGGCTACATTAGCACTTTCTTCATTGTTATTATCGGTATTATTATTTACCGGCACAAGTCTCTTTGGGCTGTCATCTTCTAAAGAAGAACAATCTGAGCCTTTTAAACAAATAGGTGCTTTTTCTTTAATCTTTTTATTAATATTTAACTTTTTTACTTCGGAAGTACATCCAGTTAATAGTATAACTATAATAAAAAGTAAAATAACTTTTTTCATATTTTTTTAATTAATTTTTAGTCACAAATATAAAGACGAGCTTTTATAGGTATTATTACACCTAATATATTGCTAAATTATAACTAATATGTTATACATATAAATCAATTAATAATGATTGATATCACTGTACATTAACAAAAAAGGAGAAAAAATGAATAAAAATAATATTATTATTCCTCTTGAAATAAATGGAGAGGGGCTCAGTATTGGTATAAAAGACATAAGCAAAGTATCTTCTTATAGAACTGGCGACTTAGTGATGAAAAAGGGTAAGTTTATTAAAAATATCCTGATACTTACTGAGGGGGTGGCTCAATATGTTATGAAAATAAAAAAGAAAGAGGTTGGCTTAAGAGCGCTTTTTTCACCCTGTATTATCAATGACATTAGTTTTATATTAAATAATAAAAAAAAGAAGAAAATAAGAAAAAGTGTTAGGATGCTTACTCCTGGTAAAGTTTTCTATATCAACTCGGAGTCTTTAATATCAAGGGACAAAGACTTTAATGCTGTTTCATCGATGGTTTTACTTCAACATTTAATAAAATTAAGAAGAGATGCGTTTGATACTATAGAAACAATATATGATTCTGATGAAAAAAAGATAGGAGGATTTTTGCTACTATTATCCAAAAAAAGAGGGACAACAGTTAATCATAGTGAAAAATGGAAAAAAGTAAAAATTAATATTCCTATAACTGAGGAAGTATTATCAAAAATATTAAATATACCGGAAACATCTGTATATAAAATATTAATAAATCTTGAAAAAGGAGGTTACTTAAAAAGGTCGGGTAATAGCTGTACATTATTATATTATTCAAGGTGGAATTTTCTTTTCCGCGATGACTACCAAAAAGCTCTATCTATATAAGATGGGGCTTTTTTATTTAAAAAGAAAAGGCGAGAAACATATCTTTCCTTTTGTTTATCTAATACTAATCTCCCTATAATAAACAAAAATAAATTCTCGCCTTTTAATTGACATATTAAATATGTCAATAAAATTTTGAGAGACACGACTTCTCCTCTAATTATAATAAAATAACATTATAATTATCGTATCTCTCATTGTGAAAGAACAGTATTAGCAATTAATATAATTACTAATATTAATAATATACCATAATAATAATCTTTTGTCAATGAAATATCTATTTTACTAACTAGATATCATTATGCTATACTTTTATTATAATAATTAACCTATAAAACTATGAGTGAAAGACATCATTGGCCAAGTAAATGGATTTTTATATTGGCCGCTATTGGTTCCGCAGCTGGTTTAGGTAATTTATGGAGATTTCCTTATTTAGCTTATGAACATGGTGGTGGTACCTTTTTATTAGTTATTCTTTTAGCTAATTTAATTGTTGGTATTCCCCTTCTTTTAGCTGAAGTAGCTATTGGACAAAAAATGCAAAAAGCTGCTCCTGATGCTTTAGAAAAAATACAAAAAGGTTTTCGTTATATTGGTTGGACTATGGTCACCTTTGGCTTCTTTGTTGTTAGTTACTATGTCTCTGTTATGGCTTGGGGACTAGATTATATAGTAGGCTCTTTTTCTTTGCCTACTTGGGCCGCTAATACTAAAGGATATTTCTTTGAAAATATCTTACAATTATCTGAAGGACCAGGTGTTATGGGTGGTTTTTCTTGGCCTGTCTTAATTGGCGCCTTAGTAGCTTGGGTTGCTATTTACTTTTCAATTTGGAAAGGTGTTAAAAGTGTTAGTAAAGTTGTCGTTTGGACGGCTACTTTACCTTTCTTATTCTTAGCTATCTTAATTATTAGGGCCGTAACTTTAGATGGCTCTGCTGCTGGTTTACAACTATTCTTTGTTCCTGATTGGAGTGCTTTAGGTAATAAAGAATTATGGTTAGCAGCATTCTCACAAGTTTTCTTTAGTCTCTCTGTTGCCTTTGGTATTATGATGGCTTATGGTAGTTATCAACCGAAAAGATCAGAATTAACAAAAAGTATTGTTTATATAACTATTGGTAATTTCTTAGTTTCCTTTATGTCTGGTATTGTTGTTTTTGGCACTTTAGGTTATATGGCTTTACAACAAGGTGTTGGTGTTGCTGATGTCTTTACCGGTGGTCCTGGTTTAGCTTTTATAGTATTCCCTCAAGCAATATCCCTCTTACCTTCTTTCTCTGTCTTATTTGCTATTCTTTTCTTTGCTATGTTCTTCCTTTTAGCTTTAGACAGTGCTTTTTCATTAATAGAGGGTTTATCAGCTCCTTTCCGTGATCGTTATCCTAGTCTTTCTACTAAAAAGATTTCCTTTTATGTTTGTTTAGCCTCTTTCTTGGCTGGTTTATTATATACTACTAAAGCTGGTTTATATTATTTAGATATTACAGATCATTTCTTAGTTAATTACGGCATTACTATCATGGGCTTCCTCTTATCTATTATTGTTGGCTGGATTTGGAAAGGTGATGATTTAAAAAACTTTATTAATGAACACTCTGATTGGAAAGTAGGTTCTTTATGGAGCCTAGCTTTAAAGTTTGTTATTCCTCTTTTCTTAATAGTTCTTTTCTTTATTAATTTTACTACTGAATTTAAAGCACCCTATGAAGGTTATCCTGTTTGGTCTTTATTAGTATTTGGTTTAGGACCATTAATATTGGCTCCAATTATTGCTGTTATATTGGATAAATTAACTAGTAAAAAAGAAGATAGCTCTTCTGAAGACTTTCCTTCTGACTTTTAATAAATACTATTGCGTATATAAAAAACACCTTTTTAAAAGGTGTTTTTTATTCTTAAACTATTTTACTATTCTTGCCAGTAAACACTTGAACCATGCTCACTTAAAGAATAAACATTAAAAGTACCTGCTTTAGCTCCAGACATACCAGGAGATCCCAGGGGCATCCCTGCTAAAGCTATGCCTTTAATATCTGGCTGTTCTTCTAATAGCTTATCAATGGCTGCAAATGGTACATGTCCTTCAACAACATAATCGCCAAAAACTGAAGTATGACATGATTCCATATTACTGGGTATTCCGTATTCTTCTTTAATACTAGCCATATTATTTGTTTCTACAACATCAACAGCATAGCCATCTTCTTCTAATAAAGAAATGTAATTAGCGCAACAACCACAAGAGGGTGATTTATAAACAGTTACTTTTTGCTGAGAACTATTTATCTCTTCTTCAAAAGTTATTTCTTCTGGTATAGAAGAAGTATTTAAATAAATAATTGTCATTACTATAACCGCTAAGGCTAATAAATTTATTTTTTTCATAAATATATTATTTAATTCTTATTTACCATTTTTACAAAGTGAAGGATTAGAAATCTTATCAAGAAAAATATGAATTGAGAAAAGTAATAAAATTATACCTAAAAAAGCAAACTCTAAACCCCTAAAAGGTAATATACTTAAAAATCCTATCGTAGCTGAAAAGCCAAAAATAGAGGTCAATATTACTGACCCACAAGCAGCACAACCAAATCCTAAAATACCAAAAATACTACCTGCTAAACCAGTCCCTAAAGATCTCTCTTTTTTAATTCTTCTTTTAAGGTAAAAAACTAATAAAGCAAAATTTAAACCACTTAATATTGCTAAAATTAATAGTAAGAATCGAGATATTAGCGTAGAATTATAAATAAAAAAATCAAATACAATTCCTGGTATTTTAAATAAATTACCTTGTGCTAATAATTTTACTAAATTATAACTAGGAATAATAGTAGCTATTACAAAAAATAATAAAGTAATAAAAAAAGCTAAAATTATATACTTATAATCTCTAAAAACTAATTTAAATGCTTTAAAGCTTTCTTTAATCATCTTTGATTATAACAAAGGATCAAGCATCTCTTTTATTCTTTCAAATGGTAAGGCACCTGGGATAACAATTTCTTGATCACCCTTTATAATAACACTATAAGGAGTTCCTTTTGCTCCCGCTGCTTGTCCTTGAGCCATATGATCTTTAACTTTATCATTATACTTACCAGAGTCTAAGCATTCTTGAAATTGATTAATATTTAAATTAATGTCTTCAGCAATATCAGTTAACTGACTGTCTTCTAATCTATTATTAGCTGGTGTAATTTCAAACAATCTATCTAGATACGCCCAGAAAGTATCATTACCACCTTGATCTCCAGCGCATTCTGTTGCCTCCGATTCTCGAACAGCCTTAGAGTGTAAAGCGGTTAAAGGAAAATGTCGATAAACCCAGTTTACTTGTCCCTGATAATTATCTACTACTTGATTCATAGTATCATGAAATCTCTTACAAAAAGGACATTCTGTATCTGAGAATTCAATAATACTTATCGCTGCATTTCTATCTCCCTTTACCCAGTCTTCATCGCTAAGACCCCCTATATTTATGTCTGTTGCTACTACCGGTGAAGGAGCGATGGCCTTGGGAGCATTATTATCATTACCCTTAATGCTAAGGGGACTATCTTTTTCATCATTAACAATGATACCCAAGAGAACAAAGAAGCCAATAATAAAAGCTACGGCTAAACCACTAACTATTCCTGTCTTAAAAGCTCCTTTCGGGCTTAAATTATTTATTAAATTTTTTTCCATATAATTTGTTTAATTCTTAAATAAAAAACACTCATAAACTAAAAGTTAAAATAAAAACTAATATACTTTAGGATGTAATATTCCTTTTTTAAATAAAATAATAAAATAATAAAATAACTTAGACCTTTTCCACCTATTATACCTTTTTAAATACTTACTAAATATTCTACTATATTCTTTATTATCTCTAATATAAAAACAAATAAACACTACCATTGCTAGTGCTTGTAATATATTATTAGTTTCTAGAATAAAAGGAATATTATGAGAATTACTTCCAAAAATATAAGCATCTTCGCAACAGGGAGCCATTTTACTAGCATGACTATTTCCTGCTTCTATAGCAAAACTCTGTAAAGCAAAGATACAACTAAAAATAGTTGTTAATAAAAAACCAAATATTACTATACTAGTAATTATATTTTGTTTTCCTTTTTTCATCTCTATATGATATCATAAAATTATAAATTATTAAAGAATAAAAATATGAAAATTATTTCTCCTGCCTTTAAAAATAATACTCTCCTAGCTAGTAAATATACTTGTGACGGTGAAGATATTAACCCTCCTTTGGAATTTCAGGATATTCCTGAGAACACAAAGAGTCTAGTCTTGATCATGGATGATCCTGATGCCATAAAACCAGCAGGTAAAGTTTGGGATCATTGGTTAGTTTTTAATATTCCTCCTGAAACTAAGAAAATAGAAGAAAATAAAGAACCAGAAGGCATTCATGGCCTAGGAACAAGTGATAATTTAGACTATCATGGTCCTTGTCCTCCTGATGGTCAGCATAGATACTTCTTTAAATTATATGCTTTAGATATTAAATTAAATTTAAATGAAGGTATTACTAAAAAAGAAATAGAAATAGCCTTAAAAGATAATATTATAGAACAAGCAGAATTAATTGGTTTATATCAAAAAAAATAGTTTATTGATAAAATATAAAAAACATGTTATTAATTAATTATTAATCAATAAGGATTAATAGTACATTAAAAAGGAGAGACATGAAAAATACAAAAACTATAATTAATGGTATAAAGTATTTACCTCATCATAATGGCAATGGTTTAGTAGCAGAAACAGCTTCAGTAGCTGATATATGTTATATAGGGCCAGGTGTTATAATATCTGATAATGTTAAGATATCAGGACAAGCTATGATATATAATAATGTCAAAGTTTCTGGTAATGTAAAAATATCTGATAAAGTAAAAATATCTGGTGATGTAATAATTTTAGATGATGTAACTATCTCTGATAAAGTTATCATTTCTGACAAGGTCATTATCCGTGATAAAGTAAAAATATCTGGATCTGTAAAAATATCTGATAAAGTTATTATAGCTGGAGAAACAACTATTTCTGGTAAAAGAGAAATAAATGGAAACTCTATACTCTGTGAAAAAAATGATACTAATGATCAGAATATAGATTGGAGTAAATTCGAAGTAATGTCATAAATAAAAAACCACTGATTAATTTCGGTGGTTTTCTTTTAAAAAATTATTTACTTTTCTTTTTATTAGCCTTTTCTTCAAGCATTAGTCTTTTAATTTCTAATCTTTTTTTAGTTTTCTTAGAACTAGTTTTCTGTTTTCTTCCAACAGGATGTCTTCTTTTAGCCATAATATTATTATTTATTAATATGAATACCATTCTAACTCATAATCAATATAAAATCAATAGTTAAGCTAATTAACCTTTATATATTGACAGTATGTTCTATATATGTTTTAATTATCTATTAATCAATGATGATTAATATAATGTACTTTCAACAAAAGGAGAAAAAATGAATAATAATGGTAAAAAGACTATTGAAGGAATTGATTACTACCCCCACCTCAATGGTAAGGGTTTGGTAGCAGAAACAGCTTTTGTAGAAATAACAGCATATATCGGACCAAAAGCTATGGTAAAAGATTTGGCTAAAGTTTCTGGCAATGCTAAAGTAAAGGGCAACTCTGTTATCTCTGGTAAGGCTAAAGTTTCTGGTAATTCCCGAATAGAAGGTAAAGCTGTCATTACAGACAATGCTATTGTCTGTAGAACTGGTGTAGTTGTTGGTAGTTCTGTTATAAACGGAGACACCAAAATAATTAAAAACTCAACTACATTCGGAGATCTTATTCTTGATTTAAAAGAAAAAAAACGAAAATTAAGAATATTATAAATAATAAAACCACTGATTAAGTTCAGTGGTTTTTCTTTTGTCTAATATAATTAATATTATTTATTAAAATCAATTTTTTCTAATAAATTATATTCTATATTTGTAAAATTTATATATTTAGTACTCAGAAGAGCTGTTTCAATTTTTTTATCTATTCCTAAAATAATAGAAAAACCAATAATTAAAAATAAAATACCTAAAGACCTCTTAAACCATCCTTGAGGATTTAAAGCCCATTTAATATTTTTGACAATTTTTTTACCAGCTAAAACTAATAACAATAAAACAATTGAAAAGCCAAAGATATAAACAATTAAATATATAATTCCCTGCCAAAAACTTTCTGGTAAAACAGTAGCTAAGATAATAAAATAAGTCGGACTACAACTTGAAAAAACTGGCCCTAAAGCAATCCCTATAAAAATATCTCCTAATAAACCTTTTTTCTTAGTAGAGCTAATTAAAAAATTATTAGATTTAGAAGATAATTTAAGTCTCATACTAATCTTTTCCCAAATTAATGGAAAAATCATAAAGAAACCTATGCTAAATAATATACCACCAGAAAACCATCTCCAAAAACTATCTGGAACACTAATCAATACTATACTGGCCTTAAGAATTAGAGTAAATAAAAGTATTGATATTGCTAAAGAACCTATAATGATATAAGGGCTACGATTATTTTCTGTATTACTAATGCTTCTGCTAATAACCGCTGGTAATATAGGAATAATGCATGGTGCTAAAACGGTTAAAACACCAGCTATAAATGAGATTATCAATAAAGTCATAATAATTACTTAATATTATTAATCAAATCTTTAAATCCTCCTCCAATCCATTTGGTAATAATCTCTCCATATTGATCAACTTGTACTAAAGTATGTTGGGTGGGAACTCCATACTTTATTCTTAATTCTTGATTTGTATCATAATCTATTTTTAAAATATAAATATTTTTAGGAATCTCATTATCATTTATATCTTTTTCTAGCATTTGACAACTTGGACACCAAGAAGCATTAAAAAATAATACTACTTTATTATCTTTAGCTAAAGTTATTTTTTCTAATTCATAAAGCTCATAAGATCCAAGGCCCATGTCTCTTGTCTCTTCCTTAATTAAATTATTATCTGTATTATCTTTCCATTGATTAATACAGCCTGTAATTATTATCAATAATATACTAAAATATAATACTCTTTTACTCATAGTCTTATATTTAATTTATTATTATATCCTACTCTTGTTTAAGCTTAACAGCTGTTCCATAGGCCAACATCTCAGACGCTCCTGTCATCACTACTGAAGTTGTAAATCTAACACCGATAATAGCATCAGCATCCATATCTACAGCTTGCTTTATCATTCTCTTAAACGCTTCCTCTCTTGATCTTGTTGTCATTTCTGTATAATCTTTAACCTCTCCTCCTATAATACTTTTTAAGATCGCTCCTATGTCTATGCCAATATTTCTTGTTCTTACTGTATTACCTTTAACAATACCAAGAATTTTACTTATTTTTTTTGTAGCAACCTTATCTCCTGTTGTAATAATTATATTATCCATAATAATATTATATTTAATTATTATATATCTTTATTATATCACAAAATAAACAAAAACATCTCTTTATACAAAGAGGTGTCCTTATGGGGTGGTAGATGGGACTCGAACCCACGGCCGCCGGAACCACAATCCGGTGCTCTACCAACTGAGCTACTACCACCATGAAATAATAATAAATAAACTATGGTGTCC
>CAZRZA010000002.1:0-67526 GCA_964604515.1 uncultured Gammaproteobacteria bacterium
TCAGCTGTTTTTTCACTATAGTCTCTTCTTTCATGAATTTCTTTTCCTAAGAAAACCATTTCATCTTTTTCTCCAAAAGTTCTAGAACCCAACTTTTTATTCATACCAAATTGAGTTGTTATTTTTTTAGCTATTTCAGTAGCTCTTTGTAAATCATTACTAGCACCAGTCGTAACTTCATTAAAATACATTTCTTCTGCTACATGGCCACCCAAAAGAACAGCCATATTATCTATAAAGTCAGAATAAGTTTGCATCTTCTTATCTTCTTTAGGAAGGTTAATAGTATAGCCAGCAGCTCTACCTCTAGAAATTATAGAAACCTTATGAACAGGATCAGCATGAGGCAAAATATGAGCAATTAAAGCATGTCCAGCTTCATGATAAGCTGTTACTTTCTTTTCTTTTTCAGAAAGAATATGACTCTTTCTTTCTCTGCCTAGTAATATTTTTTCAATAGAATCTAAAACATTTTGATTAGAAATAATTTTCTTATTTTTTCTAGCAGTTAAAATAGCGGCTTCATTTAAAACATTTTCTAAATCAGCACCAGAGAAACCAGGTGTTCTTTGGGCAATCATATTAAGATTAACATTCTCTCCTAAAGGCTTTCCTTTAGCATGTATCTTTAAAATAGCTTCTCTATCTTTTATATCTGGTAAATCAATTATTACTTGTCTATCAAATCTTCCGGGACGTAAAAGAGCAGGATCTAAAACATCTGGTCTATTAGTAGCAGCGATAACAATTATATTTGTTTTATTATCAAAACCATCCATTTCTACTAATATTTGATTTAGGGTCTGTTCTCTTTCATCGTGAGAACCACCTAAGCCAGCCCCTCTTCTTCTGCCAACAGCGTCTATTTCATCAATAAAGACAATGCAGGGGGATGTTTTTTTTGCTTTTTTAAATAAATCTCTAACACGAGAAGCGCCAACGCCAACAAACATTTCAACAAATTCAGAACCAGAAATATGAAAGAAGGGTACCTTGGCTTCTCCAGAAACAGCCCTAGCTAACAGTGTTTTTCCAGTACCAGGTGACCCTAATAAAAGAACTCCTTTTGGTATCTTAGCTCCAATAGCTAAAAACTTTTTAGGATTTTTCAAGAAATCAACCACCTCATCTAAATCTTCTTTAGCTTCATGCGCTCCAGCCACATCCTTAAAAGAAACATTTTGCTTCTTCTCTGCTAATTTAGCTCCACTTTGACCAAAGGTCATAGCCCTGCTATTAACTCCTTGTACCTGACGCATCATAAACCACAATAAACCAATAATAAATAAAATAGGAATAATAAATGGCACAATAGATGTTAATAAGAAACTAGGTTTTGGCTCTTCTTTAATACTAATATCTAAAGAATTTATTTTGTTTATACTTATTTCATAATTATTTAAAAGAGCAATCAAAGATTCGTTCCCTTCTTTTTTACTTATTTCTTTTTCTTTATTATTTAAAGTAATTTCTAGCTTATCACCAATTACAATAATAGATTCTACTTCATCATTATTTATTTGATGCACTAAAGTAGCAATACTAATTTCGGGGAAAGTTTCTTTTTCTTGGCTATATAAACTTAAGATACCAGAAATAATAGCAAAAATTAAAAAGAAAGCTATAAAATTCTTTAAAACTGCATTAATATTTTTTTTCTTTTCTTTTTTCATATTTATTCTTTCTTATTAGCATCTTCTTTAGTTTCTTCTGTTTTTTTAACTTCTTTTTCTTCTTTCTTTTCTATTTTTTTCTTTTTAGTCTCTTCTTTTGTTTTGCTTACTTTATACGATAACCCTAAACGATGGTTCTTAGCCTCTATATTAAGAATAGTAAATTCATATTCCTTACCAGCATTTAATATATTTTCAGGATTATTCACCTTTTTATTACTTAGTTCAGAAATATGTACTAAACCATGAATATCTTTATCTAATTCTACAAAAGCTCCAAAAGGATTTACTTTAATAACTTTGCCTTTTACTTTTTGTCCTTTTTTATACTTTTCTTCTACTCCGGCCCAAGGATCAGTTTGTAGTTTTTTAATAGATAATGATATTTTAGTATCATCAATTTCAATAATCTCAGCCTTTACCTCATCGCCAACTTTTATAATATCACGAGGATCATCAATTCTTTGCCAAGCTAATTCAGAAATATGTACTAAACCTTCTAAGCCATCTCCAAACTCTACAAAAGCTCCAAACTTAACAACACCAGTTACTTTGCCCTCTACTTTATCTCCGGTTTTATGTTTGGATATATTTTTTCTTTGTTTATCATTCCAGGCTCCTTTTTCAGAAACTATTAATTTCTCTTCTCTTTCATTAATATCAATAATTTTAGTTTTTAAGATTTGACCAATAAAAGACTTTAAGTGAGAAAGTATTTTTTCTTTATCACCACCTTCAATACGAGGATAATGCTCAATTGTTAATTGAGAAACTGGTAAAAAACCCAAGACATTACCAACCTTAATCATTAAACCACCTTTATTAGCATCAATAACCTTACTATCAACAACTGTAGCTTCTTTTTGAAGACTTTCTAAATTATTCCAAGCCTTTTGGTGACCAGCTTCTCGAAGAGATAATTCTAAATAACCATTTTCATTATCTAAATCAATAACTGTAGCCGTTGCTTTGTCACCAATCTTTAAAGTTGAACCGTCATCTGATTCATCATATATTTCTTTACCACGAATTAAACCTGTGGTAATACCATCTAAGTCTAAGTATATTTCATTTTTGGAAACACTTATTATGCTACCCTCTACCAAATCACCAACTTTAGGTATTTTAATAGCATTTTCTTTATTTAGTAAATCATCCATAGGATGATTTATTTTTTGTACATCTGACATATTAATTGTTAAATAATTAACCCATTATTATTAAATAATAGGCTTCCCTGCACAAGGAAATTTATTAAATAAATGAACTTTTAGTTGACTAAAATTACCACAAAAGAGAGTTTAAGTCAAGGTAGGTTGCTGCAGAGAGAAAAACACTGTTTTTATTGGTATTTTTAGCTAAAAAAGAGTTTAAAATACCATTTACTTTTCTATTTTTTTATGCTAATATTATATAATAAAATAAGTAAAGAAAGAAGAAAAATATGCTGATTTCATGGCAAGGATTTAATAATTTTAAATTAAAAAATACCAAAAGATCTATTATCTTAAATCCATATAATTTAGATAATAAAACAAAATTAAGTAAATCAAAAACAGATATTGTTTTATTTTCTAATTCTTTAAAAATAAAAGAAGCTAAAATAGACAAAGAGTCTTTTATTGTCTCTGGTCCCGGAGAGTATGAAGTAAATGATGTTTTTATATATGGTAGAGAAATAGATAATAATATAATTTATTATCTTCTTTTTGATGATTTAAAAATCGCTTTCTTAGGAGAACTTGGTCACCAGGAATTAAGTAATGGAGACTTAGAGTTAATAGAGGGAGCTGATATATTAATTATACCAGTAGGAGGAGGAGAATTAACCACTAGTAAAGAAGCCGTAAAGATTATTTCCCAAGTAGAGCCAAGAATTGTTATTCCTAGTTGTTATCAAGAAGGTACCTTTAAATTAAAGACAGATAGCCTGGCTACTTTTGTAAAAGATTTTGGAATTAAAGCAGAAGAAGTAGATAAGCTAAAAATAGCTAAAAAAGACCTTCCTCAAGACGAAGTAAAGTTAATAAATATTAAAATAAATAAATGATTTTATATTCTGATAATAAGAATAAATATTTTACTCTTTTTCTTTTAGCATTTATTTCTACCTCTCTTATTATTTGGCAATATATAAAATATAAACCATTTGAATTAAATAATAGTAAAGAGAATAATAATTTTCAAGAAGCTAGTAAAGAAATAGGAGATACATTCTTAAAAATAGGAGACAGTTGGGATTTAGCTAAAGAAATTAATAATAACTCTCAAGAAGAGTTAGAAAAAGAATTTCAGAGAGAACAATTATTAACAGAAACTAAAAAATATTTAGAAAATAAAAATAAAACAGAAGAAATTGATATTAATTAAAAAGATAATGCCTAAGAAAAAACAAGAAAATAAAAAAGAAGATATTCTAAAAGATAATAGAGGTGCGGTAGAACAATTGTCTATTGTTGAAGAAATGCAAAATTCTTACATAGACTATGCTATGTCTGTTATTGTTGCTAGAGCCTTACCAGATGTTAGAGATGGCTTAAAGCCGGTACATCGTCGTATTCTTTATGCAATGTGGAGTCTAGGATTAAGGCATGCTGCTAAATTTCGTAAATCAGCAACAGTGGTTGGTGAGGTACTTGGTAAATACCATCCTCATGGTGATTCGGCTGTTTACGAGTCTATGGTTAGAATGGCGCAAGACTTTTCTATGCGTTATCAATTAGTAAATGGTCAGGGTAACTTTGGTTCTATTGACGGTGATAATGCAGCTGCTATGAGATACACTGAAGCAAAGTTACGGGGTATAGCTGAAGAATTAATGTTTGATTTAGAAAAGAATACAGTAGACTTTGTTCCTAATTATGATGGTTCTCAAAAAGAACCAAAAGTAATGCCTGCTAAATTACCTAATTTATTATTAAATGGCACAACAGGTATTGCGGTTGGTATGGCTACTAATATACCTCCTCATAATTTGGGGGAATTAATAGATGCCATTCTTTTATTAATAGATAATGCAGACTCTACCATTGAAGGCTTAATGCAATATATTAAGGGTCCTGACTTTCCAACGGGGGGAGTAATTTATAATATAGAAGATATTAAAACAGCTTATGCCACCGGTCGAGGAGGAATAGTAATTAGAGGGGAAGCAGAAATATCAGAGTTAAAGTCTAATCAATTTCAAATAATTATTTCTTCTATACCTTTTCAAGTTAATAAAGGTAATCTTTTAGAAAAAATAGCCTTTTTAGTTAAAGATAAAAAAATAGAAGGTATTAAAGACTTAAGAGATGAATCAGATAAAGATGGTATTCGTATTGTTATTGAATTAAAGAGAGATGCCTATCCTAAAAAGATTTTAAATAATTTATACAAGAAAACTCAATTACAAGAAAAGTTTCATGTTAATATGCTAGCCCTAATAGATGGCATACAACCTAGAGTATTAACCTTAAAAGATGTTTTAGAAGAATATATTAAACATCGTCAAGAAGTCATTGCTCGTCGTACTAAATTTGAATTAGACAAAGCTAAAGATAGGGCTCATATTTTGGAAGGCCTGAAAAAAGCTCTAGATAAAATAGATGCCATTATAAAAACAATAAAAGCATCTAAAGATAAAGAAGTAGCCAAAGTTAATTTAATGAAGAAATTTAAATTAACAGAAATACAAGCTATTGCTATTTTAGAAATGAAATTACAAAGTTTAGCTAATTTAGAAAAATTAAAATTAGAGAATGAGTTAAAAGAAAAATTAAAGATAATAAAAGAATTGACAGCTATTTTAAAGAGTAAAAATAAAATATTAGATATTATTAAAAAAGAATTAAAAGAAATTAAAGATAAATACGCTGATCAGAGAAAAACTAAAGTTATTAAATCAGCTATTGATAGAATGAATACTGAAGATTTAATACCTAATGAAGCAGCTATTATTACCATGACTCATGATGGTTATATAAAGAGATTGTCTCCCGAGAATTTTAAAACTCAAGGGAGAGGTGGCAAGGGAGTGACTGGCTTAACAACTAAAGAAGAAGATCAGGTAGAGATATTCTTTGCTACTAACACTCATGCTGACTTAATGTTCTTCACGACACAAGGAAGGGTTTTTCAGTTAAAAGCATATGAAATACCTCAAATGAGTAGATCTGCTAAAGGTCAAAACATAGTTAATTTCCTACAACTTTCTCCAGAAGAAAAAGTATCTTCTGTTTTACAAAGCGAAGATTTTGAGATATATAAATATTTTATTATGGTTACTAAAGAGGGAATAATTAAAAAAGTTCCTGTTGAACAATTTAAAAAAGTAAGAAGATCTGGTTTAATAGCTATTAAATTAAAGAAGGATGATATTTTAGGATGGGTTAAACCAGCTACTGGACAAGATGATATTATTTTAGCTACCGCTAAAGGCCAAGCTATTAGGTTTAAGGAAAAAGGTGTCAGGGCTATGGGTAGATCAGCTGGCGGCGTTAGAGGTATTAGGCTAAAGAAGGAAGACCAGTTAATAGGAGTAGACTTAATTCCGGAAGGAAAAATTAACCAAGACGAACAATTATTAGTAGTTACTAATAATGGTTATGGAAAAAGAACAGGTTTAGATGCTTACAAAGTACAAGGAAGAGGTGGTTCCGGTATTAAAACAGCTCAAGTTACCACTAAAACAGGTAATGTTTCTTCAGCTCGTATAGTTAGTAGTAAAGTAGAAGATGAAGATTTAATTATTATTTCTAAAAAAGGACAAGTAATTCGTTTACCAATTAATTCCATAAATATTTTAAGCAGAGCAACACAAGGCATTAGATTAATGAGCTTTAAAAACCCTGAAGATACTGTTTCTTCAGTAACATTTATTTAATAAAAAAAATATGTCTGAAAGAGTAGTTTCTCCCCCGGAACAAGACAATGATAAGACTTGGGACTTAACCTTAAGACCACAAAGTATTAAGGAGTATATGGGTCAAGAACAGGTTAAGGCTAATTTAGATATTGTTTTAAGAGCTGCTAAAGGAAGAAATGAGCCTTTAGATCATACTATATTTTTTGGACCCCCAGGCTTAGGTAAAACAACCTTAGCTCATATTATAGCTAAAGAAATGGGTGTTGGTATAAAAATTACTTCAGGACCAACCATCACCAAAGCTGGAGACTTAGCAGCTATTATTACTAATTTACAAGAGGGAGACATTCTTTTTATTGATGAAATGCATAGATTAAACAAAACTATTGAAGAGATATTATACCCGGCTATGGAAGACTTTGCCTTAGATATTATATTAGGAAAGGGTCCTTCAGCTCAAGTATTAAGATTAGACTTGCCTAAATTTACTTTAATAGGAGCTACTACTAGATATAATTTAATTTCTTCTCCTCTTAGAGATAGGTTTGGCATTACTTTTCGTTTAGACTTCTATAAAGAAAATGAATTAAGAGATATTATAAAAAGATCTTCAGATATTTTAGCTATTAAAACAAATAAAGAAGCCCAAAAAGAAATAGCTATACGTAGTAGAGCTACACCCCGTATTGCTAATCGTATTTTGAAAAGAATTAGAGACTATGCTCAAGTTAAAGGAGTAAAAGAAATTAATAAACAGGTAGTACAAGAAGCTTTAGAATTAATGAATATAGACCAATATGGCTTAGATGAGATAGACAGAAAGTTATTAAGAATAATTGCGGATAATTTTAATGGTGGCCCAGTAGGTTTAAATACTTTAGCGGCCACTCTCCAAGAAGAAGCAGGTACTATTGAAGAAATATTTGAACCATATTTAATGCAATTAGGATTATTAAATAGAACAGCTAAGGGCAGAATAGCAACAGCTAAAACATATAAATATTTAGGTTTAGAAATTCCAGAAGATAATAAATTATTATAATACAAATAGATTTATTTAATTATAATTTACTAGAAAAATTAATAGCTCAGAAATAAATTAAAAAACATGACAACTCATGTTTTTTAATTTTAAATAAGTAGAAAAGAAGTAAATAAAAAACCCCTATTGTTTTTTTATATTTTTGATTATTTTTGATCAAAGATATTAATAGGGGTTTAAAACTTCTGTGTTTTTACTTAACTTTTTCCTGGGCTAAGTATTTTTCTCCTTTAATTATTTGAGCAGGTAGCTATTGAGGTGTTTCGCATCATCAAGGCTATCCAATACAATCCAATGAAGCGTACCTGCTCAAGTTACAATTACTTTTTGAGTTATAACAAAGTTTTTTATTTTATTTTTTTAAATAGTACTTTTTTTATTATTATCAACTATTTATATTTATTACTTTTTAGTATTAATCTTTATGAGATTATTTTACTTTTTTAGTTGAGTAACATTATAAAGTATTATTATTTTAAATGAACTTAATACATAATAAATTATACCACTTTTTTTTATTTTTGCCAATAATAATATAATAAATAGTATTTTATTAAATAAAAAACCCAGGTAAACCATAATCGTCCATCAACAATCTAAGGAGAAAATAGCTCTTGAACTTAGCTATTTATCTTTTAAAGTAGGCTTACCTGGGGAGTATTATTATTTAATGTACTTTTCTGACAAACCTATTCTAACATATATAAACAATACTGTCAATACCTTTAATTGAAATGAAAATAAACAGTATCTCCGTCTTTTATTATATAATCTTTACCTTCCATTTTTATTAATCCTTTTTCTTTAGCATTTAACCAACTTTTAGCTTCTAATAGTTTTTGCCAATTAATAACTTCTGCTCTAATAAAACCTTTAGCAAAATCAGTATGAATAACGCCAGCGGCTTGAGGAGCTTTATTTCCTCTCTCTATTGTCCAGGCTTTTGTTTCTTCTGGGCCAGTAGTAATAAAAGTAATTAAGTTTAATAAGCTATAACTAGTATTTATTAAATTATTTAAACCACTTTTTTTTATTCCTAATTCTTTTAAATATTCTTTACTATCTTCTTCATTTAAATCTGCTAAATCAGACTCTAATTTAGCACAAATACTTATAGTATTTTCTGGTAAATTAATTTCTTTTCCTAAATCATCTTCAGAAATATTATAAAGATATATAATTGGTTTAATACTTAAAAGATTTAATTGTTTTAATATTTTAAATTCCTCCTCTAACCATTCGATACTATTTAATAATTTATTAGCCTCTAATAGTTCTCTTGCTTTTTCTAATACTCTTTTTTCTTCGTCTAAAGATTTATCATAATTACCTTTCATCTTACTAATTATCTTTTCTAAATGTTTAGTAATAGTATCTAAATCAGCTAAGATTAATTCTAAATTAATAACTTCTTTATCATTTTCAGGATTTATTTCTCCTTGAACATGAATAATATCATCATTAATAAAATTACGAATAACCTGTATTAAAGCATCTACTTCCCTAATATGAGAAAGAAATTTATTACCCAAACCTTCTCCTTGAGAAGCCCCTTTTACTAAACCAGCAATATCTACAAATTCTATAGCAGTTGGTATAACTTTTTCAGAATTAGACATTTTAGCTAATTCTTCTAATCTTTTATCAGGAACAGTAACAATACCGACATTAGGGTCAATAGTACAAAAAGGATAGTTCTCTGCGGCTACCTTATTTTTAGTTAAAGCTTGAAATATTGTTGATTTACCAACATTAGGTAAACCTATTATTCCTAAAGAAAGTGACATAGTTTTAATTTATTTAATAGAGCAATTAAATCATAATTTATTATTTTTGTAAATAAAAACCCCTTCGTATAAACAGAGGGGTTTTAGGTTTTTTGAAAATGCCTATCACAATATTCAATAAATGAATTATAAGCATTTTGCTTTATTTTGAAAAGAGAGCCTTGTAGTATTTCTTTATTTTTCTTGTAGAAATAATAAGAAAGGTAATTATTTACAAAAGAAATATATAAATATTTAGATTTTTTTGGTATATATATTTTATATTTATTCTTTTCAAGTTTTAAAGTAATGCTTTTACCATGATTAACAATTGAATCATAAGTAACTACTGTTCTTTTTTTCATTTTACCTCCTTTTTAATGAACTTATTAAGTTAAAAAATAACTTAATACTTATATTTATAACAGTAAATATTATTTATGTAAAGTTATTTGTTAAATAATATCTTTTACTATATAATGTATAAACTTATGAAAGTAGACTTTATTAAAGAATTAAATAAAGAGCAATATAAATTAGTAACAGCTAAGTCTGGGCCGCGTTTAGTTTTAGCAGGGGCTGGCTCTGGAAAGACCAGAACCTTAATATATAGAATAGCTTATTTAATAGAACAAGGTTTAAATCCTCAGAAAATACTTTTAGTTACTTTTACTAATAAGGCTGCTCAAGAAATGAAAGAGAGAACTAGGAAGATATTAAATTTAGGCATTAAAGATAAATTACCAATCTGGAGCGGCACTTTTCATTCTTTAGCTAATAGACTTTTAAGAATATACGGAAAAGAAATAGGAATAAAGAGTAATTTTAGTATTTTAGATACCCAAGATAGTAAAGCTTTAATAAAAAAGATAGCTAAAAAATATTTTGCTTCTTTAGATAAAAACAGAAGACCTTCAGCTAATATTATTAAAGAAACAATTTCTTTTGCCACCAACTCTGGTTTTAGTATAGAGGAAAGCTTAGAAAGAAAATTTGGAGAATGGTTACCATTTTTAGAAATATTTGAAAAAATAAATAAAGAATATATTGAGAAAAAGAAGATAGCAAATTCTTTAGATTTTGATGATTTATTATTATCTTGGAAAGAATTAACTATTCATCCTAAAATAGGACCTCTTTTGCAAAAAAAGTGGGAACATATATTAGTAGATGAATATCAGGATACTAATTATTTACAGGATCAAATAATATATAATCTAGCTTCTATTCATCAGAATATAATCGTTGTTGGTGATGATGCGCAAAGTATTTATTCTTTTCGGGCAGCTAATATAGATAATATTTTAAATTTCCCTAAAGTATATAATAATTGTCAGATTCATAAATTAGAAGTAAACTATAGATCTACTCCAGAAATAGTATCTTTAGCTAATTATATTATTAAAGAGAACAAAGAGCGGTTTCCTAAAAACCTAAAAGCAGTTTTAGCTAGTTTCTTAAAACCTAAATTATTAGCTGCTAAGAATAATATAGAAGAGGCTTTAATGATTGCTGATAATATAGAAGAATTATTAGAAGCGGGCCTAGAATTAAAGGATATTGCTGTTCTGTTTAGAGCAGCTAATCACTCCCAATCTTTAGAAATGGAATTAAATAAAAGAAATTTAGCCTATGATATGAGAGGGGGTTTAAAGTTCTTTGAAAGAGCTCATATTAAAGACATTGTTGCTTATTTAAGGGTTTTAACAAATATACACGATGAAGCTTCTTGGTCTCGTATATTACAATTATATGAAGGAATAGGAGAGGTAACTATTAATAAAATTTTTCAAGAAATTGTTAATTGTAAAGATATAGAAGATATATTTGATTTAAACATTTCTTTATCTTCTAAGGCTCAAAAAAGTTATTTAGAAGTAATTAACTTATTTAAGAAGTTAAATAAATTTGATAAAAAAGAATTAGCTAAACTTTTAGATTTTTTAATTAAAGAATATACTCTCTATTTAAACTCTCAGTATCCAGACTATCAACAAAGAGGACTAGACTTAGATCAATTAACTATCTTTTCAGTTAATTATAAAGACTTAGATCAATTTCTAGCAGAGGTTTCTTTGCAAGAAAACTTTAATTTAAAAGATAAATTAAATAAAAATAATAATAAAATAATATTGAGCACTATTCATCAAGCAAAAGGATTAGAGTGGCCAGCCGTTTTTATTATCAATTTAAATAACCAGGCCTTTCCTAATCCGCGAGCTATAGAGTCTGGGGAAGTAGAAGAAGAAAGAAGGTTGTTTTACGTTGCTATTACCAGAGCTCAAAAGAATTTATGCTTAAGCTATCCTTTGGCTACTATTAGATTTGATGGTTATAAGAATTTACAGCCTTCAGAGTTTGTTTCTAATATAGATAATAATTTATTAGAGTATAATTCTTTAGCTAAAGGTACTTACTTTTCAGATGCAGATGATGTACAATATATTATAGATCAAGATAATCAGGATAATGATGACTTTTTACCAGATATAAGTGATTGGTAATAATAAAATAAATATGGAAAAAGATATAATAGTATTAGATTTAGAAACTAAAAAGACTTTTGATGAAGTTGGTGGTCAAGAGAATAGACATCTTTTGGGGGTGACCGTTGTCGGAGTATATTCATATCAAAGAGATGAATATCGTGCTTTTAGAGAAGAAGAGTTCACAGAACTTTTAGAATTATTAAAGAACACCAAATTAGTAATAGGCTTTAATAGTATTAGTTTTGATTTTACTGTTCTACAACCTTATTATAAAGAATTTGACTTAAGCACTATACCCCATTTAGACATCCTTAAAGAAATATATGATATTTTAGGGTTTAGACTTAAATTAGAATCAGTTGCTCAAACTACCTTAGGTTATGGTAAATCAGGTAATGGTTTAGATGCTATTATCTATCATCGTAATAATGAATGGGACAAATTAATTAAATATTGTTTAGATGACGTAAAAGTAACTAAAGAATTATATGAATATGGTTTGAATCATGGACATATTTGGTATACTAACTCCGGCCAGAAGACAAAGATTAATAGTTCTTGGTCTAATGGTGATCAGAAAATATCTGATAAAGTAATAGTAGCCTTTAAGAAGGGAGAGCAAATATTAATAGATTATATGGATAGCAGTGGTAATATTACCCAAAGAAAAATAGACATTCAAAGTATTAATAGTAATAAAATAAAAGCTTTTTGTCATTTAAGAGATGCTATTAGACTATTTGATTTAGATAGAATAAAGAAAATAGAAACTAGTGGTAAAATGGCTAATTGGCAAGACAGTTTATTATAAGTTATTAAAGATTTATATGAAGAAAGTAAATATAAAAATATCAGGAATGCATTGTGCTTCTTGTGCTCTTACTATAGAAAAGAATATTAAAAAAGAAAAAGGTATTAAAGAGGCTAGTGTTAATTATGCTAATAGTAAGGCCTATTTAAAATATGATGAAAATAAAATTAAAGAAAAAGATTTAGAAAATATAATTATTAATTCTGGGGACTATAAAATAGTTAAAGGTAATGAAGAAGATTTAATAAAAAAAGCATATTTAAAATTTATTTATTCTTTGATATTAACTTTACCTTTATTTTTATCAATGTTCTATACTTATCATTTTAATATTAAATATTTTGGTATAGACCTAGAAATTTGGTTAGCTCATCACTTAGCCTTTCTAATTGTTTTTATTATTGGTAAACAATTTCATAGAGGAATGTTTAGTCAGTTAAAAAGATTTAAAGCTAATATGGATACTCTTATTTCTTTAGGTACTATCTCTGCTTATCTTTATAGTGTTTATGCTATGATTAATAATCAGGCCGTTTATTACGAAACAGCCGGCACTATTATTACTTTAATATTATTAGGAAAGTATTTAGAAGAAAAAAGTAAAGGTAAAGCTTCTTTAGCTATAAAGAAATTATTATCTTTAACCGTTAAAAAGGGCAGGGTATTAATTAATAGTAAAGAAGAAGAAAAGGACATTGAATTAATAAAAGTAGGGGATATACTTTTAATAAAAGTAGGAGAAAAAATACCTTTAGATGGAGAAATAATAGAAGGAGAAACAGCTATAGATGAATCCATGTTAACTGGAGAGTCTATACCAGTAGAAAAAAAAGAAGGAGACATAGTATATGGAGCTACCATTAATAATCAAGGTATTATTAAAGTAAAAGTTACTAAAATAAATCAAGATACTGCTTTGGCTCAAATTATTAAATTGGTTGAGAATGCTCAAGCCTCTAAAGCACCGATACAAAAATTAGCAGATAAAGTTTCTGGTATTTTTGTCCCAGTAGTAATAGTTATTTCTATTTTAACTTTTATTATTTGGTTTTTTATATTTAATACTTCTTTAGAGATTAGTATTATAAACGCAGTCGCTGTTTTGGTAATAGCTTGTCCTTGTGCTTTGGGATTAGCAACCCCTACTGCTATTATGGTTGGTAGTGGCAAAGGATCTTCTCAGGGTATTTTAATTAAAGATTCTCAAAGCTTAGAAATAGCTCATAAAGTTGATACTATAGTTTTTGATAAAACAGGAACATTAACAGAAGGTAAATTAAGCGTTACTGATATTAATACAGTTTCTCATGATTTAAACACAAGTCAATTAATGACCCTAGCTTATTCTTTAGAAAATAGTAGTGAACACTCTTTGGCTTCAGCTTTTATTAAATATGGTCAAGAGAATAAATTAAAATTAAAAGAAGTAAATAAAGTTGAAATTTTAAGAGGCAGAGGATTAAAGGGCAATGTAGATAATAAAGAAATATATTTAGGAAATACTAAATTAGTAAAAGAATTAAAAATAGAGCTAAATCCTGTTTATGAAGTAGCTTTTGAACAATATGCTCAAGAGGGAAAAACCTCTATTTATTTTATTAAAGATAATAAAGTTTCAGGAGTAATAGCTGTGGTTGATATTCTTAGAAAAAATTCTCAGAAATTAATAGAAAGACTTCCTAGTAATATAGAAACTTATATTTTAAGCGGTGATCATCAGAAAACAGTTCAAGCTATGGCTCAGAAATTAAAAATTAAAAATATTATTGCTGAAGTATTACCAGAACAAAAAGTAAAAGAAATAAGTAAATTACAAGAAGAAGGTAAGGTAGTAGCTTTTATCGGAGATGGCATTAATGATGCCCCAGCCCTTATTCAAGCTAATTTAGGAATAGCTGTTGGCAGTGGAACAGACATAGCCTTAGAATCTGGTAATATTGTTTTAATAGACAGTAATCCTTTAAAAATTATTTCTGCTATTAATTTATCTAAAAAAACATTTAAAATAATTAAACAAAACTTATTCTTTGCTTTTTTCTATAATAGTATAGCTATTCCTTTAGCAGCCTTGGGATTATTAAATCCGATGATAGCTGCTTTAGCTATGAGCTTCTCTTCAGTTTCGGTAATAGTAAATAGTTTAAGGATTAAAACTATTGAATTATAAGTTGACATAACTTGTATTATATTCTAAATTAAACTACTCTTAAAAAGAGTAGTTTTTTGAAATTAAAATAAAGGAGAAGAAAATGATTAAGGTTAAAGATCTTAAAAAAAAGATTAAGCAACTTCAGAAAAAGGTTATTTCTTTAGGAAAAAAAGAGAAGAAAGCCAGAGATCGTTGGAACAAGGCACATAATAAATTTATTAAATCTACTGGAGATTTAGTGACCATTAAAAGACATGGTACTAAAAAGGAAAGTAAATTAAAAGATATTATTTTGTCTTGGCCAGAAAAATCTATTTTTTTAACAAGTAAGCGTGATCAAATTAGGAATGATATTTCTGATATTAAAAAACAAATTGATAATTTAAAAAATAAATTATCAGAACTCGTTAAAGACATTGAATCACAGAGCAAAGAAATAGATGAAAAAGTTAATCAAGTTTTTGCGGCTAATAAAATTGTGATTTCAGCCATAGAAGCGAGAGATTCTTTTTTAGAAAACCATGTTTATAATAAACTAGTTGATGAAAACGGTAAAATAAAATCTCAGGTAACTCTTTTAAGTTCTGATGGTAAACGTAAAGTAGTTGTTTTAACCAATACTATTGTTATCATTAATCCTGATTTAGCAATTTTAGCCCAAAAGAAGATTGAAAATTTCTTTAGTACCTTTAAAGAAAAAATTGAATCTGAAATGGACAGTGAAACAAAATTACTTTATAAAATTGTTTCAGAACTACTAATTGAGAAAAAGAGCTTTAAACCAGGTCAGTATTTATATCAGTTTTTAAATATTAATATTGGCCAAGAAAGTTACCCTGAATTATATGAAGCGCAAACTTTATTAAAACAAAGTTTAGGTTCTAAAAAGTCAGGTACTTATATAAAACTTTATGAAAGATTTGGTATTAAAAATTCTTTCAAGCCTTTGAGAACAAAGTGATTAATCAAAAAAGGGATATTCAACTTTTAAGTATAAAGAATCTATTTGATAAAGAACGAAGTAATCAATCAAAAAAGGGATATTATTTAATATCCCTTTTTATTTTATATAATTTTAAAGTATTATATAAGAGCATGGCGACGGTCATTGGGCCTACTCCTCCGGGGACAGGAGTAATATGGCTTACTTTTTCAAAGACATCAGTATAATCAACATCTCCAACTATATGTTTTTGATCTATTTTATTAGTACCAATATCAATAATAATACTATTTTTTTTAACCATTTCTTTTTTAATAAAGAAAGGATTGCCAATAGCAGCTATTAAAATGTCTGCTTCTTTACTTAATTCAGATAGATTAGTAATACTAGGTTTTATTATTTTAGTATGTATATTTTTATCCTCTAATAATTTTTTTAAAGGCTTATAAAAAACATCAGATTTAGAAATAATTAAAGCTTCTTTATTCTTTAAATCTTCTTTAGTAGCTTCTAATAATTTAATAATACCCAAGGGTAAACCAGGAACAAAAGTATTTTTATTATCTAATATTTTTTCAATATTTTTAGGATGAAAACCATCAGCATCTTTGTTTATATCAATAGCTTCTATTATTTTATCTGTATTTAAGTGTTTTGGTAATGGTAATTGTATTAAGATAGCATCTGTATGTTTATCTTTATTAAGAAAGTCTATAGTTTCTAAAACATGTTCTTCTGAAACATCTTTAATCATTAAATATTCATGAAACTCTATACCTACTTTCTGACAAGCTTTCTTTTTTAAATTAACATATAAATTAGAAGCAGGGTCTTCTCCAATTAAAATAACAGCTAAATTTGGTTCTAAACTTTTTTGTCTTATTTCTACACCTATTTCTTTTTGTATATCTTTAGCTATACTTCTGCCGTCTATTATTTCTGCCATATTATAGTTCTTTATATAAAGGAAAATTATCCATTAATTCTAATGCTTTATTTTTATTATCTTCTGTTGCTTTTTTATTCTTTAGAGTATCAATAATTAAATCAGCTATTATCTCCATTTCTTTTTCTTTTAATCCTCTAGTCGTTAAAGCAGGCGTACCTAGTCTAATACCAGAAGGATCCATAGGCTTCCTTTTGTCAAAAGGTATCATATTTTTATTAACAAAAATATAGATATTTTCTAAAAGACTTTCTGCTTCTTGACCGGATAAATCTAAATTGCTCATATCTAATAATAGTAAATGATTATCTGTTCCTCCGGAGATAATTCTTAATCCTGCTTCCTTAAATCTATTCTCTAGTATCTTAGCATTCTTGATTACTTGTTTTTGATAATCTATAAATTCTGGTTGTAAGGCTTCTTGAAAAGCAACTGCTTTCGCTGCAATAATATGTTCTAGAGGACCACCTTGCATTCCAGGAAAAACAGCAGAGTCTATTTTCTGAGCTAAACTCTTTTTACCCTCAGGATTTAATCTGTCTTCTTTCTTTGATAAAATCATTGCTCCTCTAGGACCTCTTAATGTCTTATGAGTAGTAGTGGTTATAATATCTGCCACATCTATTGGACTATTATGGAGCTTAGCAGCTATTAATCCAGCAATATGAGCCATATCAACCATTAAGTATGCTTGAACTTCATCTGCTATTTTTTTAAATTTAATAAAGTCTATTTCTCTGCTATAAGCGGAAGCTCCGGCTAATATTATTTTAGGTTTATGAACTAAAGCTTGATTCCTTACTTCATTAAAATCTATTAATTCTGTTTTTTTATCAACTCCATAAGAAACAAAGTTGTAAAACTTACCAGAAAAATTAACAGGATGACCATGAGTTAAATGACCACCATGTGCTAAAGAAAAACCTAAGATAGTTTCATGTAATTCAGCTAAAGCAAAATAGGCTTCCATATTAGCACTAGAACCAGAATGAGGTTGAACATTAACATGTTCTGCTCCAAATAATTCTTTGGCTCTGGCTATGGCTAAAGACTCAGCTTGATCTATATATTTATTACCACCATAGTATCTCTTATGAGGATAACCTTCGGCATACTTATTAGTTAAAATACTGCCAGCTGCTTCTAAAACAGAAGGAGAAACAAAGTTTTCAGAGGCTATCATTTCTGCTCCTATTCTTTGTCTTTTTAATTCTTTCTCAATTATTTCTGAGATTTGTTTATCTTTTATATTATTCATAATATATATACTACCATATTTATCTTTTTAGACAATACTATTTATGGTATACTATATTTATAATAATTTAAGAAAAAATATGAAAAATGAAAAAGTAAGAGTAGGGTTATTTTATTTAGCTATGGTTATTGTTATTGGTAGTCATTTATACATGCTAGCCGCTGGTTTACCAGCAGAGCAAATGACAGCTCATGCGGTTTTAAATATAGTAGCGGGTATTATATTTGGTGTAGTTTATTATAGATAACATTTGTGGGGGGGGGTAAACATGGTATACTATTCTTATTATAAATTAATTAGAAAATTATGAAAAAATTAATATCTTTTTTTTGTGGTCATAGCATTATGTTCTATATATGCTATACCAAAGGTAAGCAAAGCTTTTAGTTTTAGAGATTTATTACCTAACTTTTCTGTAAAAACAGAAGCTCAGACTAAGGATGTTGTAGTTTCTAAGGTTGATAAGGTAACCAAAGATTCTGCGGTCAATGAGTCTAGGAGTTATACAGATTCTAGATTTAATTATTTTGATTCTAGAATTAATACTTTAAATAGTAGTTTTAAGGGACTAGAGAATCAGGTTAATAATCTAGGAGATATTTCTGATACAGAAAATAATAATACTTTAGATTCTCGTAGTTTAGTAGAAAATCCTATGACTGAGAATTTGGACGGTGGTCAAAAATGGATAACAAATATTCGTCGTTTACATATAGAAAGTTCAGAGGACTCTAATGTTAATTTTCCAGGTATTCAGGTTTCTATGAATAGTCATAATGATAATGCAATAACAGCAGAGACTCATGGTAATAATTCATATGCAGGTTATTTTAACGCTACAGGTAATAATTCATATGCCGGAAACTTTGAGGGCGATGTTAAAATAGATGGCGACTTCAATATAAATAGAACATATACAGGATATGAAGGGGATAGCATCTTTAGTGTTTATGATGGTGATATTGTTACTGCTGGTCCAAACGTTGATATTAATGGAGCAGATTTAACTTTGAATGATGGTAATTTACACTTTAATAATATTGGGTTTCCAGCAATTAGACTAGATGATAATGTGAGCCAATTTGATATAAGATGGGATGGTAGTTCTTCTTATTATACCTTTAGCAGAGAAGGTTTAGTTATTGCTGATGGTTCATTAGATGTGTATGGTGATATAAGGTCTAGGCCTGGAAATAAGATTAAGTCTAGTAATTTTTGTGATGGTAGTGGAAATAATTGCTTTAATATTGCGACTAGTACTAGTAATATTGGTACATGGAACTTGGGCTCTAATTTAAATTTTCATGAAGCTGATTTAGTATTTAGCAGTAATTATGGATCGGGCAGTACGGCCCATATTAAGTTAGAGGATGATGTAGAAAATCTTAGAATTGGTTGGTGGGAGTTTAATGATAATAATAATGATTATGCTAGATATAATTTTGGGCAAGATCTTTTCAGGATTTATGAGGGAGATCTTTCACTTTATCAAGGTAGTATTGGAATAGGAACAGATAGTCCAAATAGAAATTTACATATTAAAACAAATGAGGGTGATCAATATATGAACGCTGAAATAGATATTCAGTCTGGCGATAATAATTACTGGGGAATTTATCAGGATCATAATGATGGTTCTTTAAATTTTTGGCATGAGGACAATAGAGTAATCTTTACTAACGAAGGCATTGAAACAGATAAAATTGATTTAGGAGAATTATGTTTAGATGATATTTGTGTAGATAGTTGGGGAAAATTAAAGTTAATATTATCAAATATGACCTATTAAAATATTTATTTAGCAACAATAAAACAGCTCTTTTTAAAGAGCTGTTTTTAGTTTAATTCTTTAGTCATATAAGTTTCTTCTATTTTATATCCTAATTTTTTATAATATTCTCTAACTCCTATACCAGAAATAACGGCTATTTTATTTAATTTATTTTCTTTGGTTATTTCTTCTGCTTTTTGCATTAATTTTTTACCTAAACCAACATGTTGAGTTTTACTAATTTCATCATCTTCTTTAGTATGAACTGGAATCATTTTACCATAAACATGTAATTCTCTGACTAAGGAAGAATTAATTAATTCAGGGAATATATTCTTTTTACTATTATCATTAAATCTTAATCTTAAGAAAGCATATACTTTATTATCATATTCATAAGAAAGAAAGTATTCTAAACCCTGAGAAGCTTCGTATTTTATAATTACTAACTCTACTTTATTAATATCTTTTGTTTTACCCTTTACTTCTCGACACCTTAAACAGTGACAGGTTTGTTTTCTTTCTGCTAATTTTTTTTGTAAGTATTGTCTTAAATTAGTTACTTTATTACCAGCGATAATACTTTCTTCAGGAATATCTCTAATTAATCTATTTATTCTAATATAGGGAGGAGTAATTAACTTAACTTTTAATAATAATTCTAATAATTCTTTTTCTGAATATGGTTTATACTTACCATCTTCATACCATTTATTTAATTGAGCATATTCATTAACTATACAAGGGTATATTTTTATTTGATCAGGTTGTAAGTCAGGAGTATTAAAAGCATATTTAAACATTTTAAGGTCTTTGTTTGGAGTAGATCCAGGTAAATCAGGCATATAATGATGATCTACCTTAAAACCGACTTCTTTTAATAATTTAGTAGCTTTAATACTATCTTCTATAGTATGACCCCTTCTAATTAATTTAAGTATTTTATTATCACTATGTTGTATTCCTAATTGTACTCTGGTACAGCCTAAATTACGAAAGTTTTTAATTTCTTTGGCATCTATATAATCAGGCCTGGTTTCTAAAGTTAATCCTATGACCTTGTACTTAGTTGTTTCATTTATCTTTTGTTCTTCTTTTAAGCTTAAGGCTTTTCTCTTTTTAGCATTAATAGTATTAGCAGCATAGAAGAGATCTCTAATAAACTTGTCTTGATAATTTTGAGAATAAAAAGACCAGGTACCTCCTAAGATAATTAATTCTAATTTATCTACTTGATGACCATTATTTTCTAAAGCCTTAATTCTCATTACCACCTGTCTAACAGGATCAAAGAGGTTTAATTTAGCTCTCATCGCTGCTGGTTCATTAGATAAATAGCTTTTAGGCATATCTGGTTCTGTGGGACAATAAACACAAACATGGGGACAGGATTTTTTTGGTTTAGACAAGACAGTAATCACAGAAACACCTGATAATGTTCTAACAGATCTTTTTATTAAGTATTTTTCTAAATTAGAATTCTTCTTTAATTTATTATTTTTTACTAATTGACGATAAGTAGAAATAAGTGTAGCTTTAGGAAGAGGTGAAATCTTATTTTTATTAAATAATTTACGAGAAGAAATCATAAAATCTCTTTGACTAGTATATTCTACTTTAGTCAAAGACTTAACTATATCTTCTATTATATTTTGCTTAATATTCATGTCTATTAAAAAAGAATTAAAAAAAATTTATAATACTATTTCCCAGGAATTCTCTAGTTCTCGTGCTTTTCCTTGGGAAGAGTTACAACTTTTTATACCATATATCAAAGATAATTTCAAGGTCTTAGACTTAGGCTGTGGTAACGGTAGATTAATAAAGATATTAGAAGAAAATGATTGTCAGATAGAATATACAGGACTAGACTTTAGTAATAAGTTAATAGAACAGGCTAGAGAATCTTTTCCTCAATATACCTTTAAGGTAGAGGATATGAATAATATAGACTATGAAGAAAATAGTTTTGATATGGTTTTTATGATAGCTTCTTTTCATCATTTAGAAACTAAAGAAGAGAGATTAGAATTATTAAAGAAAGTAAATAAAATATTAAAACCAGGTGGTTATTTATTCATGACTAATTGGAACTTATTTCAAAAGAAATATTTTAAGTTTCTTTTCAAGAATATATTTAAAAAAAAATCTTGGAATGACTTTTTTATTCCTTGGCAAACTTATTCTCAGAAAGGAGAAAGGCTATGGAGATTTTATCATAGCTTTACTAAGAGAGAGTTAGAGAATTTATTAAAAAAGGCTAACTTTAAATTAAAACCACAAGGGGTTTATAAGACAGAATTTAATATAAATAGTTTTGTTAAAAAGTAGCATTGGACGCTGCTTTTTATTTTTCCTTTATATATGGTATAATATAGCTATATTAAAATATTTCTAATGTCATTATTTCAAAAAATTATGAAAAAGATTAAAACTAAAGTAGGGGCTAAGATTTCTACAGAAACAAAGCTACTTTTGAGTGTAGTTATGCTTTTATCTTCCATAGGTTTTATGGGATTTGCTAATGGTCTAGTAAGGGCACCGGCAAAAGTTATTGAAAAAAGAATTGTAAAATTAGAAAGAATTACAGAAGAAAACAATAAGAAAATAGAGAAATTGGTGGAAAAGAAGAGAATATTGAAAAATGAGTTTTTTTCTGGAGGAGAACTTGGTAATACTATTGATGATACTGAAGAAGGAAGTGTAAAATTTTACTCTGTAGGAACCTTAAACTGTTGTACAACATATGGTAGGTATGGCATGGAAGGATTAGAGGGCGGTGGATGTGCTACTGATAATATGCCAGCTTATACAAGCTCTGCTAATGAATGTTGCTATGTAAAAGATTTTTATGAGGAAGCTCATTATGCAGGAGATGATATATACGGTTGTTATGACGAAGATCGTGGGTGTCAAGAAGACGAATGTGGAGTATGTGGTGGTGATGGCAGTTCTTGTATGGAAGAAGGGGAGCTGTTTGCATGTGATAATAATTCTCAGTGTGGATCTGAATTTTGTAATGATAATGGATATTGTGAAGAATATGAAGTGTTTTGCCCTAACGGTGATGAATGTAATGGAGGTCAAACATGCGATAGTGAGTGTATTACCAATGGTTTCGCGTACCCTTGTTGTGTCCCTACCTTTATTATTGATAATTCCGTAGATTGTGAGGGCACATTTAATGGAGATGTTGTCTTAGACGAATGTGGGGTATGTGGCGGTGATAATAGTTCTTGCGCAGACTGTTCTGGAACCCCAAATGGTAATGCTATGTTAGATAATTGTAATACTTGCGATGCTAATCCTAATAATGACTGTTCTCTAGATTGTAGTGGTGTTTGGGGAGGTAATGCTTATGAGGATTATTGTGGAGTATGTGATTCTGATCCAGATAATAATAATCAATGCTCTAATTATTGTTCAGGTCATTCAGATTGTAACACTGATCAATATTGCTATAATCATATTTGTGAAACATATAGGCCAGATGGCTGTTCCTGGAACTTTCCTTGTGATGAGGGGGAGAGTGATTGTAACTTTAACTCTGATTGTGCTGGTAATTTAGTGTGTGGTACAAATAATTGTAGTTATGGCGGTATAAATGGTGTGCCAGACTTTGCAGACTGTTGTATGCAGCCATAGTAAATACTAATATGAATAAATAAAACACTTAATTATTTACATTAGGTGTTTTTTACTACATATTTTATTATTTTATTATTATATGGTATAATATTCTTATAAAGTTTAAACAAAAATAAAATTATGGAATTTTTAAAAGAACCTTTTATACTTATATTTTTATTATTAATATTTTTTGTCTATTTACTATTAAAGAAGTCAGGTAATAGTAATAAAAGCATTAAAGAATTAAATATTTTTAAGAGCAAAAAGTATTCTTCTAATTTAGCTATTAGTAAATTTACTATTGATATTACTAAAACAGCTATTGTAGAAGGATTAGCTTCTGCTATTGTAGAAGGAAAGGTGCCTCAAACACTATTAAATAAAAGAGTATTAAAAATAGATATGTCATCTATATTGGCTGGTACAAAATATAGAGGAGAATTCGAAAATAGATTTAAATCTTTAATAGACAGTATCATTGCTATGGATAAACAGAATATAGTATTTATTGATGAGATTCATACTATAGTACAAGCGGGTGGTGCAGAAGGGGCTATTGATGCAGATGATATAATAAAACCGCCTTTAGCGAGAGGAGAATTACAAATGGTTGGTACTACTACCACTAAAGAGTATAAAGAATATATAATGCCGGATACTTCTTTAACTAGAAGATTTGAACCATTAAAGATAGCGGAACCAAATAAAGTAGAAACATTAAGAATATTAAAAGGATTAAAGAAAAACTATGAAGAATATCATAATGTAATAATTAATGATGATTTATTAAAGAAAATTATTGACTTCTCTTTTAAGACTAAAACTAGGGTTTTTCCAGACAAAGCAATAGATATCTTAGATGAAGTATGTGCTAAAGTTAGATTAGATAATATTAAGAGTAATAAAACTATAAAGATTACAGCTAAAGACATAAAAGATATATCTAAATATTTCAAAAAACAAGAAATTTAAATAATTAATAATTAAAAAAAATATGAAAAAATTTAAAACAAAGATTGGAGCTAAAATCTCTACAGAAACTAAGCTATTGTTAAGTACTATGATGGTCTTAGCTGGCATGGGATTTATTGGCCTTGCTAATGGATTTGTAACACATCAAGCTAAGCCATATAAGGAACAAATAATTAAACATGAAAAACAAATAACAGAGAACGAGAACTTTGCTGAAGCACTTATAGGTTACATGAAAACACCACCTATTATGCGTGGAGCAAGCGGTTGTGGAAACGCATGTAAGGTAGGAAGCGGTTGTGTTTCTGGTTGTCCTTGTGCTCCTTACTCTGGTCTTCCTGGATGGGGAACATGTACAGGTAAACCACCAAAAGAAATAGAATAATAGTATAAATAATTTAAAAAAAGTATGGCAAAAACTAAATCAAAAATCGGGACTAAAATCTCTACAGAAACTAAGTTATTATTAAGTGCAGTAATGCTATTATCAGCCTTAGGTTTTATTAGATTTGCTAATATGGCGGTAAATATGGGTAATAATATATATAAACCTCAAATAGTGAGATCAAATAATATTACTAAACATAATAATGAAATAGCTCAAAAAGAGCTAAAGAGAAGAGTGGAAATAACAAAATGTAGAACAGATAAAGAATGTATTAAAGAAGGTAAGATCTGTAAAAAAGAAAGAGGACAAAGATTTGGCTCTTGTTCTTTACCTGAATTAGTAGAATTACCACCTTCCTTTCCAGAAGATGATTTTGACAACGATACTAATCCCTTAGATCAATTAACTCATTATAATATGGATTTTGGACAAGCTCAGCCGGGTGATCCTAATATTGATGACAGATTCTGTGCGCCGTTAACCCAAACCGTAGTAGATGCCTACCTAGATGAAATAGGAAATAATCCTGCTACGGTAGCAGATATAATAGCAGGAGGATGTTTAGAGTTAGAAGAAGATATAAACATGGGCATCGGAGCACTTTCTTTTGATGATTATAATTCTGGTTTAGAATTTAATTGTAATGGTTATGAGATTATAGGAACAGGAGCCTTTGGAATGTTCTTAAACGGAACTGTAACCGCTAATGACTGTGTTATTAGTGACAGGACGTATAATTCAGATATAACAGGCAGCGGCAGGGGACTTATGTTATATGACACCAGCACCGTAAATAACAGCACAGCTGATAATAATTATTATGGATTTGAATTACATGACACCAGCACCGTAAATAACAGCACAGCTATTAACAGCGAGTTCTTTGGATTTAGGTTGTTTAATTTTAGTACCGTAGATAACAGCACAGCTGATAATAATTATCATGGGTTTGGATTAAATGACACCAGCGTCGTAAATAATAGCACAGCTCATAATAATTCTGAAGGATTTATATTGTCTGACAATAGCACCGTAAATAACAGCACAGCATATGACAATGACTTAGGATTAAACAGTGGTCCTTGGGGTGAGCCAGTAAATATTATAGGAGGAAGCTTTTGTAATAACACAAACAATGATATAGAGAGTGGCAATAATGCAGCTATCTTTACAGGAATAATTCAAGTAACAGATCCTGTTATTAGCATTGGAACCTTTGATCCTCTTAACTCAGACTTTACCCTAGAAACATGTACTTCGACTACACCAGGTATTTAATTAATCTTTATTAAATAATTAGAGTGTGATAAAATATACTTAATTAACTAATTAAGTATATTTTATGTTCAAAAAGATAGTATTCCTCTTTATTCTCTTATTACCATTAACTGTCTTAGGTGCAGAATATCATAGTAATGGGGAGATAATAATAACTAAGGATAGCGTTGTAAATACTAATTATTATGGTATAGCTGAGAATATCTCTATTTATGGAGAAGTAAATGGGGATCTCTTTATTATTGCTGATACCGTTTTAATAGATTCAGATAATATTAATGGAGACCTTTTTATTATTGCTAAAGATATTAATATTAATAGTAAAGTAGACGGTAATATTAGAATTATTGGTGATAAATTAAGCATCAGAGGAGAAATAGAAAAGAATACCCTATTTATCGGAGGTGTTTTTAATTTATTAAAAGAAGGCAAATTAAATGGTAGTCTTACTAACTTCTTAAGTAAATCTTCTTTAGAGGGCGAAGTAAATGGTAAGGTAGATGGCTATTTAGAGTCTTTGATAATTAAAGGAAACATAAACAATGATCTGGATATTAATTTCTTAAGAGGTTTTTCTAATAGCTTTGTAATAGGCTCAGAAGCTATTTTAAGTGGTAATATGAAGTATCAGGCCCTAGAAGAGGTTCAAATAGAAGAAGGAGCTATAATAGGTAATATAGAGTACAGAGAGGATAGTTTTCCTATAAAACCTTTGTTTAGTATAGACAATTTATGGAATTTAGTAATACAGTTTTTTTCTTTAATGGTTTTGGGTATGATTCTTTTATATCTATTCCCCAACTTATTTAAAGGTATTAATAGAGAATTATTTGAAAAATCTTTCTTTAATATGATTAAAGGTTTATTATTCTTTATATTAATACCAGTATTTTCTATTCTTTTAATGTTTACTATTATTGGTATTCCTTTAGCTATTATTATTTTATTATTATATGGAATATTTATTTATTTAAGTAAATTATTTATAGCCTTTAGCTATTATTATTTTATTAAGATAAAATTCTTGAAAGAAAAAAATATTAAAGATAATAATAAATTAGCCTTAGGAATATTTATATATTTAATAGTATCTTATATTCCTATTATTGGACCATTAATTACTATTTATTTATTTACATTAACTTGGTCTATGTTCTATAATAAAGTATTAAATAAATTAAAAAAATAAAATGGATAATAGATTAATTGACTATTCTTTTTCTGGAAAAACAGCAGAAATAATAGCTAAACATGGTTGGAAATTTTTAGTAGTATATTTTGTTTACAAAATATTTTCTTCTATGGATATGATAACTATATTAATATAAAAATATGGATAATAAGATATTTAAATCCTATGACATTAGGGGGATTTATAATGAAGAGTTTAAGAAAGATGATATTAAGATAATAGCCCAAGCTTATTTACAAGAAATAGCTAAAATAGGAAAAAAAGAAATAAAAGACTTAAAAATAATAATAGCTAGAGATATTAGACATTCTTCTCCTGAAATTACCACTACTTTTATTGAAGAAGTGATTAAGTATGGAGTAGAAGTAAATGATTTAGGATTAATGCCTATTGATGCTATTTATTATTTAGTTGGTGTAGATAATTATGATGGAGGAATAATGATTACCGCTTCTCATAATCCTCCTGTTTATGGAGGAATAAAGATGTTAGCTAGAAAGGTAGAGGCTATTAGAGGAACTAGAATAAAAGAAGTAATAGCAGACTTAAAAGAAATATCATTAATAGAAGGTAGTAAAAAAGAAATAGATGTTTGGGATAACTATGTAGAGCATGTTTTGTCTTTTGTTAACTTAGATAATATAAAACCATTTAAAATAGTAATAGACTCTGGTAATGCTATGGCGGGGCTAACTATACCTAGGATATTCTCTAAGATACCCCAGATAGAGATAGTAGAATTATTCTTTGAGCCAGATGGTAATTTTCCTTCTCGAGATCCCAACCCTTTAAATGAAGGTGCTGCTGATAAATTAATAGCTAAAGTAAAAGAAGAACAGGCTGATTTGGGAGCTATATTTGATGCTGATTCTGATCGAGTATTTTTAATTGATGAAAAAGGTGATTTTATTAAAGGAGATCAAACTTTAATTCTTTTAGCAGAATCTATATTAAAAGATAATCCGGGAGCAGGTATTGTTTATAATTTAATTTGTTCTAAGTCTGTGCCAGAGATAGTAGAAAAATTGGGTGGTAAAGCTATTCGTAGTGAAGTTGGTTATGCTAATGTTAAGAAACATATGGAAGAAAATGACTGTTTAATTGGGGGAGAGGTATCGGGACACTTTTCTTTTAAAAAGAACTATTACTCCGACTGTGCTTATGCAGCCTTATTAATGATTTTAGAAATACTATCATTAAAAGATAATAAATTATCAGAATTAGTAGCTCAGAATACTATTTATTATAGGGCTAATGAATTAAATATAACTATAGATAATATACCTTTAGCTTTAGATAAAATAAGAGAAAAGTATAAAGATAATATTAGAGATGAAATAGATGGTCTGACAGTAGAGTTTTATAATAATAAAGAATTAAATTATTGGTTTAATATTAGAGCTTCTAATACAGAGCCTTTATTAAGAATTACTGTGGAAGCTAAAGATGAAGAAACAGCAAAAAAATATCAAAAAGAACTTTTAGAATTAATTAAATGATAGGTATTTTTGATTCAGGATTTGGTGGTTTAACTATTTTTAAGGAAATAGAAAAAGAATTACCTTATTATGATTATATATACTTAGGTGACAATGCTCGGGCTCCTTATGGTAATCATAGTCAAGAAATAATATATGAATACACTAAACAGGGTTTAGAATACTTATTTAAACAAGGTTGTCATTTGGTTATTTTAGCTTGTCATACTGCTTCAGCAGAAGCTTTGAGTAAAATACAAAAAGAATATTTACCTCAATATCAACAGAAGAATGTTTTGGGAGTAATTAGACCATTAATAGAGGAGGCTTCAGAGTTAACTAAGAATAAAATTATAGCTGTTATGGGCACAAAGAGCACGGTATTATCAAATGCTTATCCTAAAGAATTAAAAGAAAAGAATAGCAGTATTAAAACAAAACAAAAAGCTTGCCCCTTATTAGTTCCTTTAATAGAAGAAAATTGTGAAAAAAGAGTAGAAACTAAAATGATTTTAAAGAAATACATTAAATCTTTAAAATCATATAATCCCGATATAGTTATCTTAGGTTGTACTCATTATGGTTTTTTAGGAAAACAAATAGAGAAGTATTTTGGTAAAAATATCAAAGTATTAAACAGTGGTATTATAGTAGCTAAGAAGTTAAGAGAATATTTAAGAAAACATAAAGACTTAGTGAAGGAGTCTAAAAATAAAAAAAGAATCTTTTTAACCACAGATAATAATATTATTTTTAATAAAGCAGCTACTAAATTCTTAGGAAGAAAAATTAAATCAAAAACAATTAATAAATTATATGAAAAATAAGAAATCAATTGCCTTTTTTGAAGTAGAAGAGTGGGAAAAAAAATATCTAAAACAGAAATTAAAGGATTTTAAGCTTTATTTTTTTGCTGATATTTTAAAAAAAGAAGATCTTCGAAAAATAAAAAATATAAATATATTATCTCCTTTTGTTTATTCGGAAATTAATAAAGATATTATTAAATCATTACCTTCCTTAGAGTTAATCACTACCCGTTCTACTGGCTTTGATCATTTAGACTTAAAAGAAACTAAGAAAAGAAAGATAAAAGTAACTAATGTACCTTTTTATGGAGAGAATACTGTAGCAGAACATACCTTTGCTTTGATACTATCTTTAACTCGTAAAATTCACAAAGCCTATGAAAGGACCTCTCGGGGTAATTTTTCTTTAAATGGCTTAAAGGGCTTTGATTTGAAGGATAAGACTATTGGTATTATCGGGGCAGGCCATATAGGAAAACATGTAATTAGAATGGCTAAAGGTTTTGAAATGAATATTTTAGTATTTGATCCTAGAAAGGATAATAGATTAGCTAAGAAATTAAACTTTAAATATGTTGCTTTTAATAACTTATTAAAAAAATCAGATATAATTTCTTTACATGTGCCATATAATAAAAAGACACATCATTTAATAAATAGAAAAAATATTAAATTAATAAAAAATAATTCTATTATAATTAATACAGCTCGCGGAGGATTAATAGATACCACTGCTTTATTGGATGGTTTAAGGAATAATAAATTATGGGGCATAGGCTTAGATGTTTTAGAAGAAGAGAAGTTTATTATTAAAGAAGAAAAAGAATTACTATCGCCTCATTTATGTGGCTTAAGTCATAAGAATAAAACAGACTGCTTACAAACCATAGTAGAGGGCCATAGTTTACTGGCGTCTGATAAAGTAATAATCACTCCTCACAATGCTTTTAATAGTCAGGAAGCTTTAGAGAGAATATTAGACACTACTATAGATAATATATTGGAATTTAAAAAAAATAAGAAGTTAAATAATTTAATAAAATGACTCCTTTAGGGAGTTATTTTATTAAAGGCCAATTATATTTTTAATTTCTGTTAAATTATTACTAGCTATTTTTTGAGCTTTTTTAGCTCCTTTTTTATTTATTCTATTTATTTTATTATAATGTTTTTTATAATAACTGATATTTTTTTGAATAGGTTTGAGGAAGTTAATTAAAGATGTGGTTAATTCTTGTTTTAATTCAGAATTCATTAAACTATTATTTTTTAAATCTTTTTTAAATTTATTTAATTTATCTTTATTACCAAAGTATTCATATAATTCTATTAAATTATTTACACCGTCTTTATCAGTAATAGACTTTCTAATCTTTCTAGCTATAGTTTCAGCATTATCTCTAATTGCTATATAGCTAGACTCTCCCAATGATTTAGACATTTTTTTTTGGGGATTATTTAAAGACATTATTCTTGGTGTTGGAGAAAGAAGAGGTTTTATTTCTTTAAAATATTTAAAATAATTATTATTAAATTTTCTAGCTATTATTCTACTTAACTCTAAGTGCTGTAATTGATCTTCTCCAACAGGAACATACTCTCCTTTATATAATAATATATCAGCAGCCTGTAATAGTGGGTATGTTAAAAGGCCGGTATTAATACTTTTTTCTTTTTTCTTTATATCTTTGTATTGGGTCATTCTTTCTAGTTCAGAAACAGGTATTAAACAATTAAAAATCCAAGAAAGATCAGTATGACCAACTATATCAGACTGTTTAAAAAAAGTAGACTTCTTAGGATTTATTCCCAAAGACATTAAATCAATTGCTAAATCTTTTATTTGCTCTTGGAGGTCTTTTTTATTTTTTTCAGTAGTTAAAGCATGATAATCAGCTAAAAAGAAGAAGCAATCATATTTATCTTGTAATTCTATCCAATTTTTAATACTTCCTAAATAATTTCCTAAATGTATTTTGCCTGTAGGCTTTATTCCTGAAACTAATATTTTTTTCATATATTTATTTATAATATCTTTATTATATCAAATAGGATGTTTTAAATCAAAGAAAAACCCAATTAAATTTAATTTAATTGGGTTTATAATTATAAAGAAGGTTTATTTGATGCTCACCTTACAGCCTGTACCACCGCAGCTATTACAAGGGTGAGTTATTGGTATAGTTTTTTCTCCAAAACATGTTCGGCATGTTTTAGTGCCACCAAAATATCTAATTTCTATACCATCACCATTACACTTTACACATAGTATAGACTCTGTCACTCCTTTACCATTGCCATCACAGTTAATACATTTTTCCTTTATTATTTCATATGCTTCAGCCATGCATTTCTCCTTTTGTTTATTTTAAAATATTATTCCATCAACCTTTCCAGTACTATTACATCTATCACAGCCATTTTCTATTAATAGTTCTTTATGCCCATCACACTTAGTACATATTGTTATAATTTTTCTATATACACTAAAATTACCAGTACCATTACATTTTGGACACATTTTATAGTACTTATCTTTAGCACCAGTACCATTACAAAGTATACAGTGTTTTTTTATTTTTCTGTATTTTACCATTTACCTTCCTTTTTATTTAATGAACAATTACAATGAATTATTAGAATACTATAATATACTATATTTGTCAATGGGTGTTAATTGTTTAATTAAAAAAACTATTAAATAGTTACTTAACAGTTTTTTTATAGCTTTATACTTCTATAATAACCGGTAAGACCATAGGTCTTCTTTTTGTTTTACTAAAGATAAATTGTCCCAAGTTATTTCGTATTTTATCTTTTATATAGGTTTCATTAGCTTGAGTCTTTGTTTTATTATGTTCATTAACAATAACCTTTACTTTAGACCTTATAGTCTCTACTAAAGCTCTGTTCTCTCTCATATATATAAACCCTCTAGAGATGATATCGGGAGAAGATATTAAGTTACCAGTTTTACCAGAAACAGTAGCAATAATAACAACCATACCATCAGCGGCCATTAATTCTCTATCTCTTAATACTATGTGAGAAACATCTCCTACTCCTAGGCCATCTACAAAAACATAGTCTGAATTTATTTTTTCATTTAATAATTTACCTTGTTTATTTTTATTAAATTCAATTACTTGACCATTATCTGCTATTAAAATGTTATTTTCTTTTAAACCAGCTTTTTGAGCTACTTTACCATGAATTTTTAGAAAAGAATGATTACCATAAACAGGAATATGATATTTTGGTTTAACCATTTTTATCATATCATAAAGATCTTCTTGTTTAGCATGACCACCAGCATGAATGTCCATCATTTTATAATGAACAACTTCAGCTCCTTTACGGTAAAGGGTGTCTTTTAATCTTTGCACAGACCTTTCATTGCCAGGAATAACAGAAGAAGAGAAGACAACTGTGTCACCTTTTTCTATTTTTATATTTCTATGTTCATTGGTGGCCACTCTCATTAGAACAGCATTATCTTCTCCTTGAGCACCAGTACAGATAATAATAATCTTATTATCAGGATAGGACTTCATGTCTTTTAAAGGAATTATTGTTCCTTTTTTAACTTTCATATAACCAAGTTGTTGAGCTAGTTCAACGTTTCTTTTCATACTAAATCCCTCAACAACTATTTTTTTATTTAGTTTTTCAGCAGACCAAATAATTTGCTGTATTCTACCTAAAAGAGAAGCAAATGTCCCTAAAATGATACGAGCAGGAGCTTTATCTAAAACCTCATCAATATTTGTTTGAATACTACCTTCTGTTAACTGATGTCCTTCTTGAGTAGCATTAGTGCTATCAGCCATTAAAGCTAGAACATTTTGATTTCCCAAAGCTTTTATCTTAGCTATTTCTGTAGGGGCATCACCAGAGGCTAAGGGGTCTAGCTTAAAGTCTCCAGTATGTATTATTTTTCCTAAAGGAGACTCTATAATAACTCCAACGGAACCGGGTATATTATGACTAACACCAAAAAATTTAATTTTAAAGTCACCTAATCTTAAAATAGTCTCTGTTGTAATAGACCTAAGTTTTAGGGGGGTAACCTGTTTAAAGTCTTCTTGTCTTTTAGCTATAATGCCTAGTGTTAAAGGAGTGCCAAATAATTGAGGATTACCCAAAGCAGGTATTAAATGAGGAATAGCACCAATATGATCATAATGACCATGAGTAATAATAACTCCTCTAATAAATTTTTCTTTACCTTTTAAATATTCTATATTAGGAATTATATAATCAATTCCAGGCATATCTTCTTCTGGCCATTGTAGGCCCATATCAACTATAATAATATCTTTAATATCTCGGCCATTAGACGTATATTCAAAAATAGTCATATTACGACCAACTTCTTCATTGCCACCGACTGGAATAACTCTTAATTTAGCCCCTGCAGCAGCTTTAGTATTAGAAGTGTTTTTATAGTGTACTTTCTTCTTTTGTTTATTATCTACTTTATTATATTTCTTAAATACTTTCTTTTTTTTCTGTTTATAGTTTTTCTTCTTTTTACTATCAGTAACAGATAAAAGACTATCAGTAGAATCTTTCTTTATATTCATTTTTTATTTATTAATTATAATTATTTGCTTTTCTTTATAGTTCTTTTTGTTTTTATATACCAATAATTTATACTATTAAAACGATCGGCTGGTAAATTAATGAATTGTAATTCATTTAAACCTTTTATTTTTTTAGCTAAAGGATAAATATAGGTAGGATTATATAAGAAGGAAGCAAAGTGTAATTCTAATAACTTTTCTTGAAACTTAATCATTGCTTCTTCTTTAGCTATATCACTATCAGCTATTCGAGCTTCTTCTAAATATTTATCTATGTCTTTATTAGCTAAAATACTTAAATTAAGTCCTGGATATTGATTTTGACTAGAATGCCAGAAAGGATATGGCCCAGAATTAATATTTATTACCTCACCATATAAAAAGGTTTGATAGTTTCTTTCTTCAATAGTTTTTTTAATATTACTTTTAGAAATTATTTCTAATTCTGTTTTAATACCAATTGCTTCCCAGTTTTCTTTAATAATATTAAGAGATTTTACATTTTCTATTTGATCAACTGTACTTAATTTAATAGTTAGTATCTCCGGCTCTTCATCATCTTCTGTTCCTTTTTTAACCCTAAATATTCCTTCTTCAGGAAGTATATAATTTAACTCTTCTAATATTTCTTGAGCTTTAGTTATATTATATTCTTCATTTTTTAACTCTTCACTATAACCAATTAAACCAGGTAATATAGGAGTATGAATTATTTGTCCATCACCATTAATGCCCTCACTAAGAACTCTTTCTTTATCAATGCTTAAATCCAAAACTCTTCTAAATTCTACTTCTTTTAATAATTCATTATTATTTGGGTTGAAGAATATGCTAGTATATTGAGGAAAATGTAAATTATGTAAAGTTACTTTTTTGTTTTTAAGATTCTTATTTTCTTTAGGTAAGTATATTAAACCTTCTATATTATTATTTTCTAAAGCTTCAACTCCTGTTTGAAAATCAGGATAAAATTTAAAGCTTAATTCTTCTATATAAGCAGATTTATCATAATAATTATTGAAAGGTTTTAAAGAGTATTGTTTTATATTACCTTGGGCATCTCTAAGAAGAGTATTGAATATATAAGAACCAGAGCCAACAGGCTTTATGTTTAATTCTGCTAAAGAAGCTCCAAAGGCCGGAATACTATACCAAAGATGTTTAGGTATTATACCTATGGTTAAGATAGACAAGAAAGGTGAAAAGGGTTTTTCTAAAGTAAACTGTACAGTTCTGTCATTAATCTTATTAACCTCTATACCATTGAAACTATTTTTTAAAGGACTTTTGTATTCTATGTTTTTAATACTCTCTATAGTAAAGACTATATCTTCAGCTGTTAGAGGCTCATTATCATGCCAAGTAATATTATCTTTTAATTCAAAAGTGTATACTTTTCTTTCAGCGTCTATAGTGTAACCACTTGCTAGGTCTGGTACTATTTGTCCATTTTCGTCATATTTAACTAAACCAGAATAAATTAATTTAACCAAATCTCTATCAACATCATTATTTGCTAAAATAGGATTTATTAATCTTGGAGCGCCAATTAATCCCTCAGTATATGAACCACCAAAAGCAGGTATAATTATAGAATTTTTTAACCAAGATCTAGATAATAATACTGTTGTTGATGTCATTAATATTATTAAAGCTATGAAGAGATATAGTTTTTCTTTTTTTATTAAAAACTTTGGTAATTGCTTTAATTGCTTCCAAGTTGGAACTTTATCATTACTTAGTTTAAACAGTAACTTTTTATTAGGGTCTTTTTCTGTATAAACCTTATTAAATATAATTTTTAAGTATTTCTTTATCTTAGGATAAATAATATTAAAAATATTATTAGATTTTTGACCAATAAAAAATAAGAAATTTTTAATTTTTGAGTAATTAATCTTTATATTTTTGTTTTTAAACGTATAAATGTTTAATTAATAAATAGACTAGCTAAAGCAGTAGCTAGGAATATAAAACTAAGGATAATAGTAAGGCGGAAAATTGTTTTTTCAGCACCTCTTTTAGTACGATAAACAGTACTATCTCCTCCAAAAGTAGACCCTAAACCAGAGCCTTTTTGTTGTAGTAATATAATTATTATTAAAAATATTGATACAATAATTTGTACTATATATAATGTATTTTGCATAAAAAAGTTTACTCAATAGATATAGACTAACAGAAAATTATTATTTTGTCAATACGCTTGACTAATACTACAGAAGGAGTAAGCTTGTATTTCATCTATTTAGTTCATTACAAAAGGAGAAAAATATGGAACATTCTAAAAATAAATGGACCTGCCCTCACTGTGATCATAATGACAAACAGGAAGTGGTTGGTGTTAAAGAAACAGATTCAAGTCTAGCAGTATATAAATGTAGTTCTTGTCAGGGGTTATTTACTATAGCTAGTGGTTGTGGATCATATACATCAGAAATACCATACAGAGGTCAGATTAAGAAAGAGGTTGGTTAAAAATAAAAGAGCTATTAAAAATAATAGCTCTTTTTTCTTGAGGATTTAATTCTTGACTTAGTATTTTTTCTATGTTACTATTTCGAGGATTATTATATATAGTATATGAAAAAAGAAATAAGCATTAAAGGTGCTAGAGTACACAATTTAAAGAATATAGATATAAATATACCTCGTGATAAATTTGTGGTTATTACAGGTCTTTCTGGTTCTGGTAAATCTTCTTTAGCTTTTGACACTATTTATGCTGAAGGCCAAAGACGTTATGTAGAGTCATTATCTAGCTATGCTAGACAATTTTTGGATGTAATGAATAAACCGGATATAGATAAAATAGATGGTTTATCACCAGCCATATCTATAGATCAAAAATCTTCTTCTCGTAATCCCAGGTCTACGGTAGGTACTATTACAGAAATATATGATCATTTAAGGTTATTATTTGCTCGAATAGGAATACCTCATTGTTTGGAATGCTCTGAAAGGTTAATTAAACAAAATGTCAAAGATATTACAGATAAAGTGTGGTCTTTGCCTTTAGATACAGACTTAATGATTCTTTCTCCTATTGTTAGAAATAAAAAAGGTGAACATCGTAAATCTTTAGAAAGAATAGAGGGTGCTGGCTATAAAAGATTAAGATTAGACGGAGAAATTATTAACATTAAGAAGGCTAAAAATGTTGTTTTAGATAAGAATAAAAAACATAATATAGAAATAGTTATTGATCATATAAATAATGATAAAGAAAAGAAAACTAAAGAAAGACTAAGTAGTGCCTTAGTTAATGGTTTAGACCTAGGCAATGGTTTTATTATTATTAATTTAACCAAGGATAATAAAGATTTAAATTTTAGCGAATATTATTCTTGTCCTAAGCATAGTGAGATTAATTTATTAGAATTAGAGCCCAGAAACTTTTCTTTTAATAGTCCTCAGGGAGCTTGTCATGCTTGTTCTGGCTTAGGTACAAATTTAATTGTTGATGGTGATTTAGTAATTCCTAATAAAAGACTATCCTTGGCAGAAGGAGCAATACGTCCTTGGTCCCGAACAGCGTCTAATCAGTCTTGGTATACAGCTATTATAGAAGCAGTTGCTAAGAAGTATAAGTTTTCTACTAGAGATCCTATTACAAAGTTAAAAGAAAAACATTTAAATATAATATTAAATGGTACTGGTGAAGAAGCATATAAGTTAAACTTAAGTAATAATTATAAAAATACTTTTGAAGGAGTAATAGCCAATCTAAAAAGAAGACATACAGAAACAGATTCTGATTATATTCGTAGTGAAATAGAAAGATATATGAGGGTATATACCTGTCCTTCTTGTCAGGGCAAGAGATTGAATGAAGAGGCTTTAGCTGTTACATTTTTAGATAAAAATATTTCTTATATTTCTTTATTAAGCATTAAAGAGCTAACTCATTTCTTTAAAGATTTGAACAAAAGATTAAATAAAGAAGAAAACATAATAGCCGATCCTATTATCAAGGCTATTAAAGAAAGACTTAAGTTTTTAAATAATGTTGGTTTAGATTATTTGTCTTTAAATCGTTCGGCTAATACTTTGTCAGGTGGTGAAGCACAAAGAATTCGTTTAGCTACTCAAATAGGAACTTCTTTAACGGGGGTATTATATATTTTAGATGAACCCTCTATTGGTTTACATCAAAGAGATAATAAAAAATTAATAATAGCTTTAAAAAAATTAAGAGACTCTGGTAATTCAGTAATAGTAGTAGAGCATGATGAGGAAACAATATTAGCAGCTGATTATGTTATTGACATAGGTCCTGGAGCAGGCAAAAAAGGAGGAGAAATAATCTTTGCGGGTTTAGCTAAAGATATTATCAAAGACAATAAGTCTTTAACTGGACAATACTTAAAAGGAAAAAAAAGTATCCCTATTACTAAGAAAAAAAGGAAAGGAAATAGTAAATATATAGACATTAAAGGAGCCTCTGAATTTAATTTGAAGAATATAGGTATTAAGATACCTTTGGGCAAATTTATTAGTATTACAGGAGTATCTGGTTCTGGTAAATCTACTTTAGTTACCGAAATATTAGCTAAAGCTTTATCGCAACATTTTTATAAAACAAAGGCTAAGCCGGGCCAGTATAAAGAAATTAAAGGTTTAGAAAATATAGATAAAGTAATAAATATAGACCAATCTCCAATTGGCAGAACTCCTAGATCTAATCCAGCAACCTATACAGGCGTCTTTACTTATATTAGGGATTTATTTGCAGAACAAAAAGAAGCTAAATTAAGAGGATATAAAGCTGGTCGCTTTTCTTTTAATGTTAGAGGAGGAAGATGTGAAGTTTGTCAGGGAGATGGTTCTGTAAAAATTGAAATGAATTTTTTAGCAAATGTTTATATAGAATGTAAAGAATGTCATGGTAAAAGATATAATACTGAAGCCTTAGAAATACATTATAATCAAAAAGATATTTCAGAAATATTAGAAATGACAGCTGAAGAAGCAGCTAATTTCTTTATTGATATTTCTAATATCTATAATAAATTAAAAGTCTTAGTAGATGTTGGTTTGGGATACATTAGGCTAGGACAACCAGCTAATACTTTATCAGGTGGGGAAGCCCAAAGAATTAAATTAGCAACAGAATTATCTCGTAGATCTTCTGGACAGACATTATATATTTTAGATGAACCAACTACGGGTTTACACTTTGATGATATTAAAAGATTATTAGAAATATTACATCGTTTAACAGACAAGGGTAATACAGTTATAGTGGTAGAACATAATTTAGATGTTATTAAATCTTCTGATCATCTTATTGACTTGGGGCCAGAAGGAGGAGACAAAGGTGGCTATATAGTAGCAGAAGGCAAGCCAGAGGAAGTAGCCAAAATTAAAAAGAGTTATACGGGACAATATTTAGCTAAAGTATTTAAAAAATAATAGTATTGTTATGAATAATTTAGAAAAATCAATTTTAAAGACAATAGTTTTTGCTGATATTTTTAATTATCCCCTAACAATAACAGAAGTATATAAATGGTTATATAAACCAACTAAAATAAAAGGTAAATACCCTTCTTTATTTTTAATAAGAAAAACTTTAAAAGAATCTAAGATTATTTCAGAAAAACTTTCTCAAAGAGAAGGTTTTTATTATTTAAAAGGACGAAGAAATATTATTTATCTTCGTAAACAAAATAATAATTTAGCTGAAAGTAAATTTTCGAGAATAGTTTCTTTAATTAAAATATATAGATTTATTCCTTTTGTGAGAATGATAGCAATTTGTAATTCTTTAGCTATTTCTAATGCTAATGAAAATAGTGATATAGACTTATTTATTATAACTAAAAAAAATAAAATTTGGTTAGCTAGATTTTTTACAGTTATTTTGGTTAAGTTTTTTGATTTACGTCCTCGTGAAGATAAGTCTAAAGATACTTTTTGTTTAAGCTTCTTTATTGATGAAGACTATTTAAATATTAAGAATATTATGATTAATCATCATGATATTTATTTGCCTCATTGGATACAACAATTAATGCCTATTTACAATCCAGATTATTTATATGAAAAGTTTATGAAAGCTAATAATTGGTACAAAGAATATTTACCAAATGGTTATAATAATGAATTTGTTCATGAGGTTAAAGAAACTTATTTTTCTCGATTTTATAATATTATTATCAATGCTCTTTTTTCAATACCCTTTATATCATATTATATACATGGTTTATTAAGAAAAATTCAGATTTTAATTATTGGGCATAATTTAAAAGCTTTAGTAAATTTAAATACTAAAGTAATTGTTAATAATCAGATGTTAAAGTTTCATGATAATGATAGAAGAGAAATGTTTTTTAAACAATGGAAAGAGAAATTAAATAATTTATTATGAAGAATAGATATTATTTAATTTATATTAATTTATTATCTTTATTTATTATTTTATTTCCTTGGCAAATAAGATATATATTTTTTGATTATAAAATAAATGAACAAATTTGGGAATATGGTCGTCTAAGTATTTACTTAAGCATGATTCTTCTTTTTTTAGCTACTATCTTTTATTTATTTAATAATAGTCATAAATTAAAAAGATTTTTTGCTATAAAAACTTGGTCTAGAAAATCTAAAGCCTTAGCTTTGTTTTTAATTTATTTATTTCTTGTTTCTTTATTCTCTGCTTCTAGTATTATTTCTTTATATTATTATCTTTTATTACTTTTAGCTACCATATTTGTTTGGCTTTTAAAAGATTTTCCTAGGGATAAATTTTTTAATTTATTTTTATTTAATGGCCTAATACAAGGTTTATTATCTTTTTATCAATCTTTTTCTCAAAAGGTAATAGCTAATAAATACCTGGGTATAGCTGAGCAGATTCCAGAAAGATTAGGAGCCTCTGTTTTAGAAATAGATGGTTATCGTCTTTTACGGTCTTATGGATCATTGTCACACCCTAATATTTTAGGAGGTTTTCTTTTCTTTACTATAATAATAGGTATTTATTTATGGTTACAATTTTATAGAAAAAAAAGGAATGATTTATTTTACTTTATTTTTATCATAGCTAGCATTGTAATAGCTAGCCTAGGATTATTATTAACTTTTTCTCGAGCTAGTTTTTTAGCTTTAATTGTTTCTTTAATAATTCTAATTATATTTTCTTTATTTAAGAAAGATTATTTATCTTTATTCATAATTTCTAAATATTTTATAATATTATTATTATCTTTTTTTGTTATAAATCTATGGTGGCCTCAAGCTTGGGCATCTCGTTTTGATTTTAATAATAGATTAGAAATTAACTCCCTAGAAGAAAGAGCAGGGGGTTTTAAACAAGTTGATTTTAATAATAATAAACAACTATTTTTAGGGCAGGGCCTAGGAATGAATACCTACCTTAATTATTCTACTGATTTAGAGGTATATGATATCCAACCTATTCATAATATATTTCTTTTAATATTATCTGAAATAGGTATAATAGGAGTATTATTATTTATTAATTTAATAGAAAAAAAGAAGTATAATATATTATCTTTAGGGGTATTGATAGGTTTTATTGTCCTAGGATCATTTGATCATTATCTTTGGACTTCTTGGACAGGCTTATTACTTTTTTCTCTATTATTTTATAATAATAGAGAAAAACCTTGACAAAATAGTATTAGCACTCTAAAATATAGAGTGCTAATTTTAATTATTAATTAAATAAAATAATATGAACTTAAAACCTTTGGGTAATAGAGTTATTATCAAAGTAATGCCTCAGGAAGAGGTAACTTCTTCCGGTATTATCTTACCAGAGACAGCAAATAAAGAATCTCAGAAAGAAGGAGAAGTAATTGCTTTAGGTAAGGGAGATAAATTAAAAGAATTAAACTTAAAAGAAGGAAATAAGGTAATATTTTCTGAATATGGTGGTTCAGAAATTAAAGTAAATGGTCAGGAATATAAAATACTGAACCATGATGATTTATTAGCAGTAATAGAATAAAAATATGGCAAAAGAAATAATATTTAATGAAGAAGCAAGATCTAAAATGAAAGACGGCGTAGATCAATTAGCTAATACAGTTAAGGTAACACTAGGTCCTAAAGGAAGGAATGTTGTCTTAGATAAAGGATTTAGTTCTCCTATCATTACTAAGGATGGTGTGACTGTAGCTAAAGAAATAGAATTAGAAGATAAGTTTGAAAATATAGGAGCAGAAATAGTAAAAGAAGTAGCATCTAAGACAGCTGAAGTAGCTGGTGATGGAACTACCACCGCTACCCTTTTGGCTCAAAATATAATAAGAGAAGGATTGAAGAATGTTACAGCCGGTGTTAATCCTTTAGCCTTAAAAAGGGGAATAGATAAAGCTACAGAAATTGTTGTTCAGAATTTAAAGAAAATATCTAAAAAGGTAGACCAAGAAGAAGAAATTAAACAAGTAGCTTCTATCTCAGCTAATGATAAAGAAATAGGCAAGATTATAGCTTCTGCTATGGAAGCAGTTGGTAAAAACGGAGTAATAACTATTGAAGAAGGACAAAGCTTTGGTGTTGAAAAAGAAGTGGTAGAAGGCATGCAATTTGATAAAGGGTACATTTCTCCTTATATGATTACAGATACAGAAAAGATGCAAGCTGTTTTTAATGATCCTTTAATACTTTTAACAGATCAAAAGATTTCTTCTTTACAAGATCTTTTACCATTAATTGAATCTATGGCTCAAGCTGGTAAAAAAGATTTAGTAATTATTGCTGATGATATAGACGGTGAAGCTTTGGCTACTTTAGTAGTTAATAAGATTAGGGGAACTTTTAATGCTTTGGGTATTAAAGCTCCTGGCTTTGGTGATAAGAAAAAAGCTTTATTAAATGATATTGCTATTTTAACTGGAGCAAAAGTAATCACCGAAGATATTGGTTTAAAATTAGCTAATGCTACTATAGAAATGTTGGGTAATGCTCATAAGGTAGTAGCCACCAAAGAAAACACCACTATCGTTGATGGTAAGGGTGATGAAGATATTTTGAAAGAAAGAATTAAACAAATAGAAAAAGAAATTAAAAATGTAGATTCTGATTTTGATAAAGAAAAATTACAAGAAAGATTAGCTAAATTAACCGGTGGTGTAGCTGTAATTAAAGTAGGAGCAGCAACAGAAGTAGAGATAAAAGAAAAGAAAGATAGAATAGAAGACGCTTTAGCAGCTACTAAAGCAGCAGTTGAAGAAGGAATAGTAGTTGGAGGAGGGGTGGCTTATTTAAGGTCTATTAAATCTTTAAATAATTTAGAATTAGAAAATGAAGAATTACTAGGAGTAGAAATATTAAAAGAAGCCCTGGTAACTCCTTTAAAGCAAATTGCTGAAAATGCTGGTAAAAATGGTTCGGTTGTTATTGAAGAAGTTAATAGATTAGAAAATAATCATGGTTATAATGCTAAAGATGATAAATATGAAGATTTAGTAAAAGCAGGAATTATAGATCCTACTAAAGTAACAAGATCTGCTTTACAAAATGCTGCCTCAGCAGCGGGTATGTTTTTAACCACAGAAGCAGTAATAACTGATATTAAAAAAGAAGGAGATGGTCCTTTACCACCGATGGGTGGTGGTATGCCTGGTATGGGTGGTGGTATGCCAATGATGTAAAATATAACACCTCTCTTTTGAGAGGTGTTTTTTTATTAGTGTTTTTTTGTTATAATATAAGTATGGTCAAAGAAGAAGCAAAATTAGATATAGAATATAAAGAAACTACTGAAGCTTGGGTTAAGGAAGTGGATCAAGACAAAGAAGATTTAGAAAAGTTTCAAGAAGAAAAAACAGAAGAAGCTAAAAAGATTTCTTGGATTTTATTAGTATTTATTTTATTTATAATTTCTATTTTAGGAGAAATTATAGTTTATAGCATTGGGGACTATTTTTTTATTAAGGAAATTAATATAAATATATTAATTTGGTTATGGAGAGTTATTTTGATTAATTTTTATTTATACATCTCCTATTTTAGAATACACTTACCTTTGGAAAGAATATTTATCATAGCTATTATATCTTTAGTAGCTTCTATTATAGCTTCTATTATTTTTAAAATATTATTTATTAATGATGCCTGGGTTTACTTAAATTTATTAGTAGAACCTATTTGGATTATATTATTAATTGCTTTATTTGGTAGTTTATATATTAAATATATTTTTAAAAATTAAATTTATGATAGAAAAAGATCAAAAGGATATAAATAGAAATAGACATATAGCTGCTGCTAGTTATATTTGGGTATTATGCTTAATACCCCTTTTATTTAAAAGAGAATCTAAATTTGCTCAGTTTCACGCTAAACAAGGATTATTATTATTTATTATAGAAATATTTGGTTTTATTCTATTCCTTATCCCTATTATCGGTCAAATATTATTCTTCATGGTAATACTATACTCTATTATTGGTGTTAAAAAAGCTTTAGATGGTAAATACTGGTCTATGCCACTTTTAAATAAAGTAGTAAATAAAATAAATATTTAGAATGAATATTAAGAAAACAAAAATAGTTTGTACTATTGGACCATCTTCTAATAGTAAAATAATATTAAAGAAATTAATAGGCTCTGGAATGAATGTTGCTAGGCTTAATTTTTCTCATGGAGATTATCCTTCTCACAAAAAACTAATTAATAATATCAGAAGTGTTGCTAAAGAATTAAATAAGAATATAGCTATTATTCAAGATTTACAGGGACCTCGTATTAGGGTAGCTAAAATATCTGAGCAAGGCTTAGATTTAAGAAAAGATGAAGAAATTATTATTATCGCTAAACAAGATGCTAAAGATATTAATATTAAAGGCTTAGAACAGAGAGTGATACCCTTAGATTATAAATATATAGCAGAAGATGTAAAGAAAAATGACTATATTCTAATAAGTGATGGTTTAATTAGAATTAAAGTAATCAGAATAGCTAAAAACTTAGTACATGGTAAAGTTATAAAAGGAGGAACAATATTTTCTCATAAAGGAATTAATATACCGGGTGTTAAGATAAAAGAAGAGGTAATTACTAAAAAGGATAAAAAAGATTTAGCTTTTGGTATTCAGAATAAAGTAGATTTTGTTGCTATTTCTTTTGTAGAAAATTATCAAGATATAATAAAATTAAAAAAATTAATAAAAAGGAATAAACCTCAAAATGATATTAAAGTAATAGCTAAGGTAGAAAGAATGTCTGCCTTTTTGAACAGAAAGAATATTATAGAAGAAACAGATGCTATTATGATAGCTAGAGGAGATTTAGGAATAGAAATACCAGATGCTAAAGTACCAATGGTACAAAAAGAGTTAATAGCTAATTGTTTAGACTTTGGTAAGCCAGTTATAGTAGCTACACAAATGTTAGATTCTATGATTAATTGCCCTAAGCCAACTAGGGCAGAAGTTTCTGATGTAGCCAATGCTGTTTTAGATGGTACTGATGCTGTGATGCTTTCTGGAGAAACTGCTTTTGGTAAGTATCCTGTAGAAACAGTTACTATGATGGCTAGCATTATTTTAGAAACAGAAAACTCTCCTTTTAATCCCTTACGTGCCGGAGGAGCCACTAAAGATATTCATAATAAAGACTTAATATATGCTATTTCTGATTCTGTTTTTGATTTAGCTCAAGAATCTCAAGCTAAGTACATAATAGCTGCTACTCAATCTGGGTTTACAGCTAGAATGATTGCTAGATATAGACCTGGCGTCCCTATTATGGTTATGGCTACCAAAAAACAAGTAGCAAGACATTTAGCATTAACCTGGGGAGTATATACTCATATTATAAAGAATTGTAAAAACTTTGATGATTTATTAGATTTTTCTGTCATTAAATTAAAAGAAAGTAAATTAATTAAAAAGGGGGATAAAGTAATATTTGTTGCTGGACAACCAATAATGCGCACTCAAAATATGAATTTAGTTAAGTTGCATATAGTAGAATAATTGCTTTTCTAATTAAGCTATGATATAAATAATAATACCTATTAAAAAAATAGGATCAGTTCATTCAAACAAAATACAGGAGTAAAATAAACATGGAAAATAGCAATAGATACACAGATAGTTATGTTCAGGGCCTAAGAAAGGAATATCATGTTCCTAAAAACTTAGAGCTTAATTATAATAGAATAACTAGACTACACATAAAATCAGTAGTTAAGAGTATTTTATTGAAAGACGATATTAAGATATTATCAGAACCAATTGATAGTGATTTAGAAATATGGAAAGTTTTAATAAGAAAAGACTTTTTACCATCTTTCGAAATTGCAGACTGTAATTGTAAGATAATTGAACATGATCTAACCTTTGAATTTAGAGGAAACTTAGAATGTATTCTTGATGTGATTTCTTTGATATCAGAAACAAAAGAAGGATTAACACTTAGTACGCCCAAGAAGGAGCTTGCTATAGTATAACTCTTCCTCTGCCATTGTTTCTGTTAAAGCCCCATTGATTAAAATTAATGGGGCTTTTTGTTGATTTTTTATCATTATTATCATATACTACTTGAATTAGGAGAGGTGGCTGAGTGGTCGAAGGCGCCTGCTTGGAAAGCAAGTGAATGATTATATTGTTCCGCAGGTTCGAATCCTGTCCTCTCCGCCATTTAAATAATAACTTTAAAGCTATTATTTATTTTATTTATTTATGTTATTATATACATATATAATATAAATTAATTATTATATTTAAGAGTAAAAATATACTCCGAATGAGATTCGATTTACTAAGCTTTACTAAGATTTTCTTATGAAACTTTACTTATTTTTTCTAATTTTTCAAGTTATAATTTCTTTAAAAATAATATTAGAATCACATAATCGTACTTTATGCAATAGTTAACTTGAAATAATTATATATTATTGTAACTTTACAAGTAGTTATCGTGTCACTTTTGTAACTTTTTAACAAAATACAAGGCGCACGAAGATCTATTGATTTATAAATAAAAAAAGTGTAGAATATCCTTACCGGGCTTAACGGACTGGGGTTTCAGCCCGATGTAGCCAGCCATTTTACAAAACACTTTTATTTATTAATGTATATTTGCTAGGATAAAGATATGAACAAAAGACAAAAAGACTTTTTAATTAAATTAAAAAGAAAAAAATATAGAGAAGAACATCAGAAGTTTACTATTGAAAACTTTAAGATTATTTTAGAAGAGTATAGTAATAACTTATTAGACTCTATTTATGTTACAGAAAAATTCTATAAAGAGAATGAAGATCAAATGGTTTTTAAGAATACAGATATAATTTCAGAAAAAGACTTAAAAAAAGTTTCTAATAAAGTAAATCCTCCTGGTATTATTGCTCTTTTTAATATACCACAAGAAAAGAATTTTCATTTTAAGAAAAGATTAGTATTGCTATTAGATGATATTCAAGACCCTGGTAATTTAGGCACTATAATTAGAACAGCAGATTGGTTTGGTTTTACAGAAATATTTTGTAGTGAAAATTGTGTAGAATTATATAATCCGAAAGTAATTTCTTCTAGTATGGGGTCTATTTTTAATTTAAATATACATAATAATGTTAATTTAAAAGATTTAATAAAAGACTTAAAGAAAGAAAGATATAGAATAGTAGTAACTGATTTAAATGGTCAGAGTATTAAATTTAATAAAAAAAATAATATTGCTTTGGTAATAGGTAGTGAGGCCAAGGGAGTTAGTAATAGGATAAAAGGCTTGGCTGATTTAAATTATAAAATAAAGAAATCAGGAAAAGCTGAGTCATTAAACGTAGCTATTGCTACTGGTATTATAATGAATGAAATAAAATTTTAAATATGAATAAAGAAAAAGAAGTTTTAGATAATATTTATCAGGAATATCAAGAAAAAATAAAAGAAATAAAGAAAAAACAAATAGAAATAAAGAAAAGAATTAGACAAAGAAAAAATAAAAATAAAATAAGTATTCTTAGGAAATTGATAAATAAGCTTTAAGCTATGAAAAATTTAGAAAAAAATAATTTTTTAGAAAAAGAAACAAACTCTTTAGAAAAGAAAAACGAATACCAAGAAGAGGTTACAAAGATATTAGCAGAAGTAGATAGTGATCTTAATAATATAGAAGAAATAAATAAAGAGATAAGAGAAGATGATGGTGCTAATATTGAAGATAAAGAAGAGTCTTTAAAGTTAGAAAAAGAAAGCAAGGTTATTAAAGATAATTTAATAAATAGATTAAAGAGTAAGTTTAAATATTATGCTAAAGTAGGAGCTATAGTATTGGGAGTCGGGGGACCAATTATAGGTGAGGCTTCTGCTCAAGTTAATAGTAGCTTTGATAGTAGTAATAAGACAGAGCAGGTAGTTAAAGAAAAAGAGATAATAGAAATATCTCAAGAAGAAATAGATGATTTTATATCTAGAATAGAAATAGACTGGGCAGAAAAAAAACCTAATAAAGAGGTCATTGGTATCATTAATGAATTAATAGAAGAGTATTTTAAAGAATATGCAGATAAAGGCATGGTTTCAAATGATTTGAGCATAAAGATTGCTTTAGCATATGAAGGTTGTACAAATATAGCTACTTATGATACAGAATTTAATGATATTTACATTCCTCCTGATTTGGTTGATTTATTATCAGAAGCAGAGGCTAGGGCTATTTTTATGCATGAATTTGAACATTTTTACGATGATGGTAGTGATTACTTAAAAGATGTTCCTTATATTGATTTTGTTGTTAGCGCTGATGAAATGAGTGGCTACAGAACTCAGGTTAAATATATAGAAGATCATAAAGAAGATTTTTCTTCAGAAGAAGATTATGATATTGCTCTTAGTTATGCAAATATAAAATACAAACAACATAAAAGTGAGGTGGGGGGAATGTTAGAAGCCCTTGAAGAAGGGCAACACCTTGATGAAGATATAGTTAAAGAAATTAAAAAGAAAGCCATTGGTAGTATTATAAAAGAATATAAAGAATATGCAGCAAAATATCCTCAAGGATCAGAGTTAAATAAAATATTAGAGAGTCGCAGAAGTAAATAAATAGAAATGAGTCACATAGAAGAGATAAAGAATAGTTTAGACATAACAGAAGTTATATCTAATTATATTGATATACAACAAGTAGGCGGTAATTTTAAAGCTCGTTGTCCTTTTCATAATGAAAAAACAGCCTCTTTTATGGTTTCTAAAGAAAAACAAATTTATCACTGTTTTGGTTGTGATAAAGGAGGGGATATAATATCTTTCATTCAAGAATATGAAGGTCTTAATTTTAATGAAGCTTTAAAGATATTAGCAGATAAGGCAGGCATTAGCTTGCCAGAATATAAAGGGCAAAAGAAAGAAGATTATAGTAGGGTATATGAAATAAATAAACTAGCCACAGAATTCTATAAGAATAAATTAAAAGAAAATAATGAAGTAGTTAAAAAGGTTAAAGAGTATTTAAATAATCGTAAAATAAAAGAAGAAAGTATAAGTAAATGGGAATTAGGATTAGCAGGAGAATCTTGGGATAGCTTATATAATTATTTAAAGAACAAGGAGTATAAAGAGGAGGAAATATTAAAAGCAGGGTTAATATTAAAGAAAAGAGATGGTCAGGGATATATAGATCGTTTTAGAAAGAGATTAATGTTTCCCATTAAAGATGCTCAAGGAAGAACCGTAGGATTTACTTCTCGTACTTTAGCTAAAATAGCATATAATGAAGAAACATTTGGTGGTAAGTATATTAATAGTCCGCAAACAGTTATTTATGACAAAAGTAAAATATTATATGGCTGGTCCTTGGCTAAAGATATCATTAGACAGAAGAAGTATATAATTATAGTAGAAGGTAATATGGATGCTATTGCTATTTCTCAAACGAAGGCTAATAATGTGGTAGCTGTTTCCGGAACAGCTTTAACAAAAGAACAAATTAAATTAATAAAAAGATATACAAACAATGTTATCTTTGCTTTTGATGGTGACAATGCAGGATCTCGAGCGGTGTTTAGGGGTATTAGTTTGGGTTGGGAAGAAGAAATGAATTTAAAGATATTAATATTACCAAACGGTAAAGATCCGGCAGATATTATTAAAGAAAATGAAGATAATTGGTATAATTTATTAAAAAATTCTTTACCAGTTATGGATTATTATTTACAAAGAATATTAGCAGGAATAGACATAAATAGGGCAGATCATAAGAAGATAGCGGTAGAAAAACTTTTGCCTATAATTAAATTTTTAAAAAGTAATATAGAGCAAATACATTATTTAAAGATATTAGCAGATAAACTAAACATTCCTCTTCATATTTTAGAAAAAGACTTAGAAGGAACTAAGTCATTTTTAGATGATAAGCAAAATAATAACTCTATATATAATGAGCAAAGAAAAGAAATTGTTAGATCTTTGATAGAGAAAATATTAAGTATGGCTTTTTTTAAAAAAGAGTTATTAGAAAAATTAATAGATGATATTGATTTAGAAATGATGATTGAACCATGGAAAACCCTTTACGAAAAGATAATTATCTACTATACTAAACATCAGAATTTAGATAATTTTATTGACCAAGCAGATTTAAATGAAGCAGAAAGAAAAGCTTGGATAGAATTATCATTATTAGGAGAAAAAGATAATTTAGATACAGATAATAAAGACTTATACTATAATTGGGAATTATTAATAAATAAATTAAAAAAAGATTATTATAATAAAGAAAGAGATATGTTAATTCAGGAATTAAAACAAGCTGAAATATCTAAGGACAAAGAATTAGAGGACAAAGTAGTTCATAAAATAAATTTAATTAATAGTAAAATACAAAAAATACAAAATTAATATGGCCAAGATAAAAGCCAAAAAAAAGAAAGTTATTAAAAAAAGTACTTCTCAAAAAAGAAGTATTACTAAGCCAAAAAAAGTGGTTAAAAAGAAAACTGTTAAAAGTAATAAAAAGACAGTTAGTGCTAAAAAAAGTACAATAAAAAAAGTGAAGAAAAGTATTAAGAATAAAATAAAAGCTCCTAAGAAAAAATTAAACAAAGAATTAGCTCTTACTTTAATTAAAAAAGGAAGATCTCGTTCTTTTATTACTATGGATCAGGTTTTAAGAATATTTACTGATTTAGAAGATTATGTTTCTGATTTTGAGGTATTTTTAGATGATTTATATGAGAATGGAATTCAATTAATAGAAATAGAAGGCGGTATTTTAGACTTACAAGATAATGCAGAAGAAATATTATCTTCTTCTGGGGTTTTAGGCAACTTAGAGAGGGGTGACTTAACAGATATTGCTGCTGATTCTATTCAAATGTATTTAAGGGAAATAGGTAAAGTACCATTATTAACAGGAGAAGAAGAAGTGGCTTTAGCTAAAAGAAAAGAGAAGAATGATATTAATGCTAAAAAACAATTAATAAAAGCTAATTTAAGGTTAGTGGTGAGCATAGCTAAAAGATTTACAGGAAGATCATTGAGTCTTTTAGATTTAATTCAAGAAGGTAATATTGGTTTATTTAGAGCAGTAGAAAAATTTGATTATCGTAAAGGGTATAAGTTCTCTACTTATGCTACTTGGTGGATTAGACAGGCCATTACTAGAGCCTTGGCTGATCAATCTAGAACCATTAGAATACCTGTTCATATGGTAGAAACTATTAATAGATTTAATCAAATAGAAAGAAGGTTGGTGCAAGAGCTAGGTAGAGATCCTTTGCCAGAAGAAATAGCAGCTGAAATGGGAGAAGATGTAGAGAAAGTAAAACATATAAAAAAGATTTCTCAAGAAACAGTTTCTTTAGAAGCTTCTGTTGGTGATGACGACGATGATAGTAGTTTAGGAGATTTTATCGAAGATGATAAAACAATTACTCCAGACAGAGTAGCTGCTTTAAGGTTATTAAGTGATCATGTTAAAAAAATAATTGGAGACTTAACACCTCGTGAACAAAAAATATTAGAAATGCGTTTTGGTTTAACAGATGGAGTAGCTCATACCTTAGAAGAAGTAGGACAAGAATTTGGTGTAACCAGAGAACGTATTAGACAAATAGAAGCTAAGGCTTTAGAAAGAATAAAGAAGCATGAAGATATGCGTAAATTACAAGATTATTAAATTATGTTTTTAACAGCTCATACCTCAGTTGCTTTGTTAATAAGTACTAAAATAATTAATCCTTTTTTAGGTTTTATTTTAGGTTTTATTTCTCATTTCTTAGTAGATATTATTCCCCATGGAGATGAGGAATTAGATCAGAAAATTATCCATTTAAATAGGAAAGATAAATTTATTTTTTTAAGTTTAATTGGTTTTTTTGATTTACTTTTTTCTTTATTATTAGTTTATTTGTTTATTAAATATTCAAGTATAAATAATAATATAATTTGGTTTACAGTAATAGGGTCTTGGTTACCAGATATGTTTTGGTTAAGTATAGATTTTTTTAAGGTAAAATTTTTAGGATTTTTTATTAAATTTCATACTTATATGCATACTTTAATTGATTATAAGTATCCAATAATATATGGAATACCAGTACAAATTATTTTTGTGTTATTTATATCTTACTTTACATATTAAATAAAGAAACCCCTTTTAGGGGTTTCTTTATTTAGATCTTTTTCTTTCATTTTCTTTCAAAAACTGCTTCCTTAACCTTATGTTTTCGGGGGTTATTTCTAAGTACTCATCTTCGGAAATAATTTCTAAGCCTTTTTCAATATTTAAAATATTAGGAGGAGCTAAGCTAATAGCTTCATCAGCTCCAGAGCTTCTCATATTACTTAATTGTTTACCTTTAGTTGGATTAACAACCATATCTAATCCTTTAGCAGTATTACCAATTACCATTCCTTCATAAACTTCCATACCAGGACCTATGTATAGGCTACCACGGTCTTGTAAATTAAAGAGAGAGAATCCCAAGGCTTTTCCTGTAGCCATAGAAATCATAGAACCAACATTACGTTTTTTAATATTACCAGTATAAGGACGATAGCCGATAGATCTAGAGCATAGTATTCCTTCGCCACGAGTATCAACTGTAAATTCTCCACGGTATCCTAATAATCCTCTGGTTGGTATTTCGAATATTAATTGCATTTGGTTGTTTTCATTTTTTATACCAGTATTTATACCTTTTCTTTTTCCCATCTTTTCTAAGACAATACCAGAGCTAGACTCAGGAACATCTATGGTTACTTCTTCAAATGGTTCTGTTTTTTGACCATCTTTTTCTTCTATTATTACTTGGGGTTGAGATACTTGTAATTCAAAACCCTCTCTTCTCATTTGCTCTATTAAGATAGCAGCATGTAACTCACCTCTACTATATACTTTAAAGATATCTCCAGAAAAACTTATTTTTAAACCAACATTTATTTCTAATTCTTTTTCTAACCTTTCTTTAATTTGTTTACTAGTTACATATTTTCCCTCACGACCAGCAAAAGGAGAATTATTTACTAAAAAATCCAAAGAAATAGTTGGCTCATCTACAATAATAGCTGGCAATGGTTTTTGTTCTTCGGAAAGACATATTGTTTCTCCAATATCAATATCTGAAAAACCAGCTACCATAACAATATCTCCGGCTTTAGCTTCAGTCACTTCTTTTCTATTTAGACCATGAAAGGTAAATATTTTAGTAACTTTACCTTTTTTATTTTCACCATTTAATTTCTTAAGAATTAAATTATTTTTATTATTTAAGCTACCTTCATATATTCTACCAATCGCTAAACGACCCAAGAAGTCATCATAGGCTAAGTTAAAAGCTTGAAATCGCAAAGGACTTTCTAAGTCTTTTTTGGCTTCAGGAACTTTTTCCAGAATAACATCTAAGAGGGGTATAATATTATCTGATTCATCTGTTAAGTATTTCTTGGCAATACCATTTTTCCCAATAGTATAAACAGTAGTAAAATCTAATTGTTCATTAGTGGCTCCTAATTCAATAAATAAATCAAAAACTTGTTCATGGGCTAGATTAGGGTTAGCTGCTGGCTTATCAATTTTATTAATAACTACTATTGGTTTTAAGCCTAGCTCTAAAGACTTTTTTAAAACAAATCTTGTTTGAGGCATAGGGCCCTCTTGAGCATCAACAATTAATAAAACACTGTCAATTGATTTTAATACTCTTTCTACTTCTGAGCCAAAGTCAGCATGCCCAGGAGTATCAATAATATTAATTTTAGTATCCTTATAGAAAACAGAAGCATTTTTTGAATAAATAGTAATACCACGCTCTTTTTCTAAAGCGTTGGAATCCATACTAATACTATCATCTGCTATGGAATCTGTTTGTTTTAATATTGCATCAGTTAAAGCTGTTTTACCATGATCAACGTGAGCAATGATTGCTATATTTCTAATTTTCATAAGTTTAGATACTAACAGAAATATAGTAATATAGCAAGGCATTTAGTCTGTAGAACCAAGTTTAAAAACTTTATTTAACCAAATCTTTTTCTTTTCTTTATCTGCTTTAAAGACTGGACCTATTTTAGTTATTTTAATAGGCTTAAAACCAGAGTATTTTAAAATACTATTTTTTATTATTTTTATTCCTGGATTACCAAATAATAGTTGACTTAAAAAGGGAGAGGCATCCATAGTTATTATTATACGAGCGCTTTTATTTTTTAATAAACCAACAGGCTTTCCTTTAATATATTTTACAGCAAAACCAGTGGTTAAGGCCCTGTCTATAAAACCTTTTAAAAGAGCAGGCATAAAACCCCACCAAAGAGGATAAATAAACACTATATGATTCGCCCACTCTATATCTTTTCTAGCTTTAATTAAGTCTATTTCTAATTTTTGTTGACCTTTTTTTTCTTTTCTAAAATTAGAATCAAATTTTAAATTAGCTACTTCTATTAATTTAGTTTTTGCAGACGAAAATTTAGCTCCAGAAAGGTATGAATTAGCCAAAGCAGAACAAAAACTATTTGTTCTAGGATGTCCCAAGATAATTAATACTTTTTTCATATTCATATTATAGCATTAAATAAAAGAACCACCTAAGGTGGTTCTTTATATGAATTTATTTTTTCTTCTTTACTACCTTTTTCTTTACTACTTTCTTAGCAGGAGCTTTCTTCTTTACTACCTTTTTCTTTACTACTTTCTTAGCAGGAGCTTTCTTCTCTTTTGTGGTTATTTTTTTAGCAGGAGTTTTTTCTCCTAAAACCTTGATAAGTTCATCGAGTTTATAATTTAAGGCTTTAATACCCTTTAATATTTCTTCATGACTTTGACCTGATCTATTATCATCCCTATTCTCAAAACGAGGCTTTCTGTCTCTTCCTCCACCAAATTTATTTTGTCTAGAACTACCACCTTGTTTTTCAAAACAACTACTACAGTAAATAGGTTTATTACCGGTAGGTTTAAATGGAACCTCACAAGAGGATTGGCAAGCATCACAAATAGCACTATGCATGCTAGGTCTTTGGCTACCACCAAAATTACGTCTAGAATTTCTATTATTAAAACCTCCATCTCTTCTTCCTCTATCTCTATTGTCTCTATTAAAGTTTCTCATATTTTATGTTAATTATTATTAATATATCCTAGTATATTTTAGCTATTTTATCAATAGTTAGTATAGTTTAATAGCTTTACAAATAAAAATCACCTTAAAAGGTGTTTTTTTGTGTGGCTCCGAGGGAGGGATTCGAACCCACGGCCAATTGATTAACAGTCAACTGCTCTACCACTGAGCTACCTCGGATTGGTAGCGGGGGTCGGACTTGAACCGACGACCTCCAGGTTATGGGCCTGGCGAGCTGCCAACTGCTCTACCCCGCGTCATGTGATGATGTCTAGTATATGTTAAAATTATATATTTGACAAGCCTAATGGTAGCAGGGGCGAGAATTGAACTCGCGACCTCAGGCTTATGAGTCCTGCGCTCTAACCAACTGAGCTACCCTGCCAAATGCATTGGTACCGAAGGAGGGAGTCGAACCCACACCCTCTTGCGAGGACTGGATTTTGAATCCAGCGCGTCTACCAATTTCGCCACTTCGGCATACCAGACAAAGACTATTTTACAATATAATAGCAATATAGTCAATATTATTAATTGACAAATGTATATAGCGGTGTATAATAATTTATTAGTTTTTGTACATTAAAAAAAGGAGAAGAGAAAATGGAAAAAGAAAGAAACCCAGGAACCTTTGGTAATCGTTGTAGGCGTTGCGGTAGTTTTTTAGATGAAGGCGGTGTTTGTCAATGCTATGATCATGAAGAGGGTTGTCCTTTAATGCCAGATAGTGCATTTTACAGAAAAATAAATTCAAGAGTAATAAAAAGAATTTGCTCTATTTGTAATGGTAAGCCATGCATTTGCAGTGTTTTAAAAGGAACTGGAATTTCATTAAGCTAAATAATAAAGGTCTTTATAATAATAGAGGCCTTTTTAATTTTAAAACTTTATTTATTTAGATATTTTTGTTATTATTATAATAGTTTAAATAATAAAAAATATGAATATTTTAGAAACATTTTCTCAGTTTAATTTAGGTTCTAATACAGGCTTAGATTATTTTTATGCTTTTTTAATTTTTTTAGCTAGTTTAATGGTTTTAAAGATTTTTCAAATCATAATATTAAATAGATTGTCTAAGCTAGCTCAGAAAACTAAAACAGATTTAGATGATGCTTTAATAGGTACCTTTAGAGATATTAGGCCTCCTTTTTATTTTTTAATATCTTTATATTTAAGTGTTAAAAGCTTAATACTTCCTCTTTTACTTTTAAAGATATTAAAAGTATTGCTTATTGTAGTTGTTGTCTATGAAGTAATTAGAGCCATAGAAAAGGTTTTAGATTATTTAATTAATTTATACTTTTCTAAAAAAGACAATAAAGACATTTCAATACATAGTAAAGCGATGATTAAAACTCTCCAAGGCATTATCAAGGCTTTTCTTTGGTTAATTGGTATAATTTTAATTTTATCTAATTTAGGTATTAATATTACATCTTTAGTAGCTAGCTTAGGTATTGGTGGTATCGCTATTGCCTTAGCATTAAAGAATATTATTAGTGATATTCTTTCTTCTTTCTCTATTTATATAGACAAACCATTTGAAGTAGGTGATTTTATTGCTTTAGGGACAGATAAAGGAACTGTAGAAAAGATAGGATTAAAGAGTACTAGAATAAAAACACCTCAGGGTGAAGAGTTGGTAATACCTAATCAAGAATTAACTTCTGTTAGGGTTCAGAACTTTAGAAAAATGAAAGAGAGAAGAGCTTCTTTTAATTTAGGTGTTGTTTATGGTACTTCACAAATGAAATTAAAATCTATACCAAGAATTATTAAAGAAATAATAAAGAAAGAGAAATTAGCTAAATTTGATCGTTGTTATTTTACTACCTTTGGAGACTTCTCTCTAATATATGAAGTTGTTTTTTATATTAATAGTAGGGAGTATGTAGATTTTTTAAAAACTAAACATAAAATTAATTTAGAAATATATAAACAATTTGAAAAAGAAGGGATAGAATTTGCTTATCCAACGCAAACATTAGTAGTTGATAAAGTAAATGACTAAAATTTTATCTTTAAATGTAAATGGAATAAGAGCTGCAGAGAGAAAAGGTTTTTTGTCTTGGTTAAATGAAGAATCCCCAGATATTATTTGCTTACAAGAAACTAAAGTTCATGATCCAGAAATATTAAGCGAAGAACTATTACAGCCAAATGGTTATAATGCTTTTTGGTCTTGTGCTACAGAGAGAAAAGGGTATAGTGGGGTGGTTATATATTCTAAGAAAAAACCCTTAAGCATTAAAACTAGTTTTGGTAATAGTATACTTTCTAAAGAAGGAAGAATGATTTTAGCAGAATATGATAAATACTACTTAATTAACTTATATTTTCCTAATGGAGGCATGAGTCAAGCTCGAGCAGATTATAAATTAGAATTTTACAGACTATTCCTTAATTATATAAAAAAATTAGACAAGAAAAAACCTATTATCTTTTGTGGTGATATTAATACTGCTCATCAAGAAATAGACTTAGCAAGACCAAAAGAAAATAGCAAACATACAGGATTCTTACCCATAGAAAGAGAGTGGTTGTCTAAGTGGATAGCTACTGGATTTTTAGATACTTTTCGTATCTTACATCCTCAGGATAAAGAGGAATATTCTTGGTGGGATATGAAGACCAGAGCTCGAGAAAGAAATATTGGTTGGCGTATTGATTATTTTTTTATTAGCAAAAGATTAGAAAAGAACTTAAAAGAAGCTTTTATAATGCAAGATGTAATAGGCTCTGATCATTGTCCAGTAGGCATAATATTAAAATAATTTATGAAAAAATACCTATTAATTATATTATCAATAGTAATAATTAGTATTCCTATATATTTAAAGCCCTGGGCATCAGAAGAGAAAGAAGTAGATGTAATGGCTGAAGCATTAGATAGAGAAATTATTTTAGAAATTAAAGCAGGGGACACCTTCTCTTCTTTAACAGCTCAAGCTGGTTTGAGTCATGAATTAATGTCAGAATTATTATTAGCTAGTACAGATATTTATAATTTAGCTACTATTAGGGTTGGCAAAGAAATAATATTTATTTTTGATGCTTTTAATGAAGAATTTAAAAAATTAATTTATCCTATTGATACAGAAGAAGAATTGTATATTTATAAGGATAAATTAGGCGAATATTTAGCAGAAAGAGAAGAGATAGAATATGAAATTAGATTAAAAACTGTAGAGGGTAGTATAGAAACCTCTTTATATGAATCAGCTTTAGAACAGGAAGTAGATATTAGAGCTATTATTGCTTTAGCAGATGTTTTTGCTTGGACCATTGACTTTGGCATGGGCATTAGAAAGGGTGATACTTATAAATTTATTTTTGAAGAAAGATATAGAGAAGGAGAGTATATAATGCCTGGCAAAATAATAGCTGCTCGTTTTTTAAATGATAATAAATTAATAGAAGGATACTATTTTCAGGAAGGATTAGATGACAATGATAAATTAATAGAAGGCTATTATGATCCCGAAGGAGCTTCTTTACAAAAAATATTCTTAAAGAATCCAGTTAATTTTAAATACATTAGCTCAGGATACACTACTGGCCGAAGATATATATCTGCCTTTAATGTTAGCACTGGACATAGAGCAATAGATTACGCTGCTAATTATGGCACACCAATTAGAGCGGTTGGAAACGGCACCATTACTTCAGCTGGGTGGAATACCCAGGGCTATGGTAATTTAATAAGTATTAGGCATAATAGTGTTTATAGTACAAATTATGCTCATTTAAGCAAGGTTTATGTTAATTATGGTCAAAGTATTGAGCAGGGACAGATAATTGGCACTGTTGGCTCAACAGGCTTTTCTACTGGCCCTCATTTACACTTTGAAATGGTAAAGAATGGTACTAAAATTAATCCTAGTACTGTAGACTTACCATCTGACAAATCAATTTCTGAAGAAAAGATGATAGAATTTAAAAAAGTAATTAAGAAATGGGAAAAAGAATTGGAATAATATGAAATATAGAATAAAACCTTTTCCTAAAAAAAGAGAATTGAGGTTTAAAAAAGAGAAAGAAATTAAAAAGAATGAATCGCATTTTAATTTTAGACGCCAACAATATACCCTATCATATCGTTTAAGGGGTTTGGCGTTTGGTTTAATTATAGCTGGTATTTGGTATTATTTTTTCTTAGAACATTGGTCTTCTTATATTTTAATTATTCCTCCTATTTTTGGATATTTCCTAGGCTATTTAACGGGTAATTTTTTATATACTAAAAAATAATAAACTTCTTGTTTATCTTTCTTTTATTATGTATAATAGAATAGATGTCTAGAATAATTTCTATAGTTAATCAAAAGGGTGGCGTAGGTAAAACTACTACTACTATAAATTTAGCGTCTTGGCTAGCAGAATTAGGCAAGCGTATTTTAATTATTGACATAGATCCTCAAGGCAACGCTTCTTCTGGACTAGGCATTGATCATCATAATCTTCAGAGGGGATTATATGAGGTATTATTAGATGATAATATAAGGATTAGAGAAGTAATTAAAGCTTATAAACCTAATTTCCATATTTTACCAGCAACTGCTGATTTAGCAGGAGCTAGTATAGAATTAGTAGAAAAAGAAAATAGAGAATTTAGATTAAAAGAAGAATTAAATCAAATAGATAATCTTTATGATTTTATTTTAATAGATAATCCTCCTTCCTTAGGACTGTTAACTATCAATGGTTTAACAGCTGCACAAGAGGTATTGATACCTGTGCAATGCGAGTATTATGCTTTAGAAGGGTTATCACAGTTATTAAGTACAATTAATTTAATAAAAGAACATTTACACCCGGATTTAAAAATATTAGGAGCTATTATGACTATGTATGATAATCGTAATAAGTTATCTGCCGCAGTATTTCAAGAGCTATACCAACATTTTCCTCATAAAGTTTTTCGAACAGTAATACCTCGTAATGTCACTTTAGCAGAAGCTCCTTCTCATGGTTTGCCGGTTAAAGATTATGATGCTAATTCTGCAGGAGCTAGGGCTTATCGTCGCTTAGCACAAGAAATTATTTTAGAAAACAATTAAAATAAAAATATATGTCAACTTTAGGAAAAGGTTTAGGGTCTCTAATACCTAATAAAGTAAATAAAGAAGAAAAAAAAATAAACAATGATTTAGATTCAGAGCACAGAATTGTTTATTTACCTTTAGAAGAAATAGATATTAACCCTTATCAACCTCGTTCTCATTTTGATAAAGAAAAATTAGATGAATTAGCAGAGTCGATTAAGAAACATGGTATATTACAACCAATAGTAGTTTCTAAGGTTAATAATAATTATGAATTAATAGCGGGAGAAAGAAGATTAAGAGCAGCTAAACTTTTAAACTTAGAAGAAGTTCCAGTAATAGTTAGAGAGGTGTCAGATAGGGATAAATTAGAATTATCTATTATTGAAAATATTCAAAGACAGAATTTAAATCCAGTTGAAGAAGGAAAAAGCTATCAAAGATTAATGGAAGAATTTGGTTTAACTCAAGAAGAAATAGCTAAACAAGTTGGTCGAGGAATATCTATTGTTTCTAGTAGTGTTCGTATTTTAAAATTACCAATTATTATTCAAGAGGCTTTATCTGCCAGACAATTGTCTCTTTCTCATGCTAAAATTATTTTAACTTATCCTAATAAGTTAGAACAAATCAAAATATTTAAAAAAATACTTAAAAATGATTTAAGTATTAGGCAATTAAAGAATATTTCTGGTAAAGAAATAGAAAAGATAAATGAAAAGAAAGCAAAAGACCCTATCATTACTTCTTGGGAAGATAAATTAACCAAAGCTTTAGGTTCTAAGGTTAAAATAAATAAAAAAAGAGAAAGAGGAGATATTAAAATTTCTTTTTTCTCTAATGAAGAATTAAAAAATATCTTAGATAAATTAGAATAATCACCCTTCTTTCTTTAATTTAGCTAATTGACTTTTAATTTTGTCTTTAGCCATATGAGTGACAACCATATTTAACCAATCAGGATTTGGTTTTCTTCTATTTTTATTTTTTAATATTTCTACAACATCTCCAGATCTCAAGGGAGTATTTAAAGAAGCTATTTGGTCATTTATTTTGGAACCAATACATTGATTACCGATATCAGTGTGAATATGATAAGCAAAGTCTAAGGGGCTAGCATTTTCTGGCAATTCAATAACATCTCCTTCGGGAGTAAAAACAAATATTTTATCTTTAAATAAATCATTTTTAATATGCTTTAAGAACTCTTTATTATCAGTAATACTTCTTTGGATGTCTAAAAGATGTTTTATCCAAAGTGAAACTCTTTTTTGATCACCGAGAGTTTTTATTTCTTTATATCTGGTATGAGCTGCTATACCATATTCTGCTTCTTCATTCATTTCTTCTGTTCTTATTTGAAACTCTGCTATTTTACCAAATTCTGTAAAAACAGAAGTATGCAAAGATTGATAACCATTAGGTTTTGGTTGAGCAATATAATCTTTAACCCTACCTTTTAAGGGTGTCCATTTTTTATGAATAATACCTAAAACACTATAACAGTCTGGTATATCTTTAACTACTATTCTTAAGGCTATTAAATCATATACTTTATTAATATCTTTTCCTTTTCTAATTAGTTTTTGGTAAATGCTATATACTGTTTTTATTCTACCTATTAATTTAAAATCATTTATATTATTTTTAACCAAATCCTTTTGAATAATTTTCTTTATTTTTTCAATATACTTTATTTCACTTTTTAATCTATTCTGTATTAAATTATTAACCCATTTATATTCTTGAGGGTAAACATAAGGAAAAGAAAGGTCTTCTAATTTAGTTTTCATATCAAACATTCCCAATCTATTAGCAATAGGGGCTAATATTTCTAAAGTTTCCCTGGCTATTCTTTCTCTTTTATCTTCTCTTACTCCTTCTAAGGTTTCCATATTATGAAGACGGTCTGCTAATTTTATAATTATTACCCTTAAGTCTTTAGACATAGCTAAAAACATTTTTCTTAAACTTTCAGCATATCTCTCAAAGCCTCTATACTTTAAAGCAGATAATTTAGTAACCCCTCTTACTAAATAATATATTTCTTTACCAAAATTATTCTTAATATCTTCTAAAGTAAAATCAGTATCCTCTGGCACATCATGTAATAAGCCAGCAGCAATAGAAGGGATATCCATTTTCATGCTAGCTAAGTTATAAGCAGTAGCTAAAGCATGATAAATATAATCTTCACCAGTTCTTCTTTTTTGTCCTTTATGGGCTTCAGAGGCAAAATGAAAAGCCTTGATAATAAGACGAGTATCTTTTTCAGGATAATTAGTAATTAATATTTTATTTAAATCTTCAAATGTAATCATATCTTTATATTAGTTTTATTTAAAAAGAAAATCAAGTCTTTTTAACTTGATTTCTTATTTTAATCACTTTTTTTATTTAACAAAGTTACAACTTTCACATTTTATCTTATCTTGAGCAGCATGTAATAATAATTGTTTACATTCTGGACAGAGATCTCCAGTAGGTTTGGACCAAACAGCATGCTCACAGTCAGGGTAGGCATCACAAGCATAAAATGTTTTTCCAGCCCTAGTTCTTTTTTCAACAATATCACCTTTTTTACACTGAGGACACTTTACTCCTAGGCTTTTACTTATATTTTGAGTTGTTTTACAATCTGGGTAATTAGAACAAGCTAGGAATTTTCCAAAACGACCTTGTTTCATAATCATAGCAGAGGAACATTTAGGACATTTTTCATCAATTTCTTCTGGTTCTTCTATTTTACCATCATCACCTAATGGTTTAGTATTTTTACAATCTGGATAATTAGAACAAGCTAGGAATTTTCCAAAACGACCTAATTTGATTATCATGCCACTTTGACATTTATCACAGATTTCGTCTGTTTTTTCTTCTGTGATTTCTTTTTTGTCTAATTCTTTTTCTTTCATTTTTATATTTTTAATAAATGGTTTATAAAAGTTATTTAAAAGAGGTTGCCATTTTTCTTCACCAATAGCTACTTTATCTAAATCACCTTCTAATTTAGCTGTAAAGTTATAATCAACTATGTCCTTAAAATGTTCTTTTAATAAATTATTAACTATTTCTCCTATTTCTGTAGGGGCTAATCTTTTTTCTTCTTTCTCAACATATTTTCTAGCTATAATTGTTGCTATAGTAGGAGCATAAGTAGAAGGACGACCTATTTCTAGTTCTTCCATAGCCTTTACTAAACCAGCCTCTGAATATCTAGCCGGAGGAGCAGTGAAGTGTTGTAAGGCTTCTAAATTCTTTAATTTTAATTTATCATTTTCTTTTAATTCCGGCAAGACATTATCTTCTTTTTTAGAGTGGTAAATAGCTTGCCAACCTAAGAAGACCATTACTGATCCACTGGCTCTAAGAGTCCAAATAGTATCTTTAGCCTCTATATCAACGGTTGTTGCTTCAGTTATGCTCTGAGTCATTTGAGAGGCCACAGCTCTTTGCCAAATTAGAGTATATACTTTCAATTGTTTAGGATCTAAATATTGAGCAAGACTTTCTGGATCATTCTGAGCTTCTGTTGGTCTAATAGCTTCATGAGCCTCTTGAGCTGTTTTACTTTTTTTCTTAAATACTCTTCCTTTTTCTATGTATTCATTACCAAGTTTCTTTTCTATATAATTAGTAGCTTCATTAACAAAAGTGTCAGAGAGACTATAGGAGTCTGTTCTCATATAAGTTATTAAACCAGTATTACCTTTTTTTCCAATATTAAGACCTTCATATAATTGTTGAGCCAACATCATTGTTTGTTTAGCAGAATAGCCAAACCTTCTATTAGCATCTTGTTGAAGGGTAGAGGTAATAAAAGGAGGTAAAGGAGATTTCTTTTGTTCGCGGGCTGTAATTTTATTAACAATTAAATCTGTTTCTTTAATTTCTTTAGTAGCTTTATTTGCTTCTTTGTCTTGCAAGTCAAATTTAGCTATTTTCTTATTATTTTTAGAATGTAAATGAACTTTAAATTCCTCTCCCTTTTTAGCTAATCCCTCTACAGTCCAATATTCTTCTGGATTAAACTTTCTAATTTCTTTTTCTCTTTCGACAATTAAACGAACGGCGACAGACTGTACTCGCCCCGCTGATAAACCTCTGGCTACTTTTTTCCATAATAAGGGAGATAATTTATAGCCCACTAAACGATCTAAGGCTCTTCTAGCTTGTTGAGCATCTACTAAGTCTATATTTAATTCTCGGGGATTATTAATAGCTTCTAAAATAGCCTTTTTAGTAATTTCATGAAAAACAATTCTCTTAGATTTTTTATCGGAAGCATTTAATAATATTTTTAAATGCCAAGAAATAGCCTCTCCTTCTCTGTCTTCATCAGTAGCAAAATAAATTGTTTCTGCTTTCTTAGCTAATTCCTTTAATTTCTTAACTACTTTAGCAGCTTTAACTGGTACTTCATAACTTAATTCATAATTATTATCAACATCAATGCCTAATTTACTTTTTGGTAAATCTCTAATATGACCAAAAGAAGACTCTACTTTATAGTCTTTTCCTAAAAATCCTTTAATTGTTTTGGCTTTAGTAGGTGATTCTACTATTACTAAATTTTTCATAATTTACTTTTAAACGATTTTGACTATACAAGATACTAGTTGATTTGTCAATTCTTACTTTTTTAATATTATTTTCTGAGCACCTTCTTTTATTAAGCTATTAGGGCCTTTACTTAATTCCCTTTTAGTTGTATCTTCCAAAGCATAAACTTCTCTGCCCTCTTCTAAGGCTACTTGAGCAGTAATTAATGTTCCAGATTTTAATGTTCCAGAAATAACTATTATTATTTCTGAGAGACCAGCTAATATTCTATTTCTTTGGGGGAAGGTATATTTGCTAGGTTTAGTATTTTGACTATATTCAGAAAGTAATAGACCGTTATTATTAATAATATCTTGGGCTAATTTTATATTTACTTTAGGGTATATTTGATCTAATCCAGAGCCAAGAACAGCGATAGTATTTAATTCCTTTTTTAAAGCTATTTTATGACTTAAAGAATCCATGCCCAAAGCTAAACCGCTAACTATTATTATGTCTTGCCAATCTTCAGTTATTTCTTTTAAAGAATCTTGATGATAAATACTAGTTTGACGAGAACCAATTATAGTTATTAAATTACTATTTGCTAATAATTTAATATTACCTCTATAGAAAAGAAAAAGAGGGGGATCATAGATATTTTTTAATAATTCTGGATATTCTTTATCTAAAATACAGATATAATCCTCTTTAATATTAAGGAAATCTTTTTTAACCTTATTAATAAAATAAGAATTTATTTTTCTTTTAATAAAAGAAGATATAGCAGGAGGTATAGCCTCATCTTCTTTTATTATCTTCAAGTATAAATCTTTACTAGATCTTTCTTTTTTTAAGAGACTCCAAATAGTAACTATACCCAAACCTTTTATTTGAGTAAGTAAAAATAAATAAAATCTATTTTCTAAATCGCTTTTCATATTTCTTTTCTTAATAAATAAAGCTTAGTATATTATTATACTTTTGTAAATCTTTACTTTATTTATCATATTTGTTAAAATATATGTACTTTAATTAAAATTAAAAAAATATGCCCAGAACAAAACAAAGTGCTAAAAAAGTAAGCGCAACTAAAAAAGAAGAATTAATGGATTTTGATCAATTTGTTAATGAAGAACCTAAAAATAGTAAACCTTGGATTGCTATTATTCTTTTAGTGATAATAGTATCTTTAGTAGGAGTATTATTATCTGTTTATAAAGGTGATATGGACAAAGAGTTTAAGTACAAAGCTATTTATTTAGATAATAATCAAGTTTATTATGCTAAAGTGGTAAGAGAAGATGCTTTAAGTATTTATTTAGATGATGTCTTTTATATTCAAACTCAAGAACAAACTATTCCTGCTCAGGAAGAAGACGAAGAAGATCGGGTTGTTAATGTTCCAGTCTTAATACAAAGGGGAGAGGAGTTTCATAAGCCAGAAGGATTGCTACAAATTAATAGAGATAAATTAATAGCTATAGAAGAAATAGGAGAAGGCTCAGAAATATTAATGGAAATTGAAAGATTAAAAGAAGCAGCAGAATAAAATATTTAAAACTACCTCGAAAGAGGTAGTTTTTTTATTATCTATACTATAAAGTAATAATAAATACTTTACAGTTTTTACTTTATAGTTTATACTTTAATAAAGCTTTAGAGAAGAGTATTAATGAGAATAGTAAAAAGAGGAAAACAGAATATTAGTAATAAATTAGTAAAGATCAGTTATTTAGCTGAGCTCTTTTCTGTTTTACCTTCTACTATTAATTTTTATACTCGAGAAGGGCTATTACCAGAAGATGGTCGTAGTAAAGGGGGTTATCGTTTATATAACCCAGACAGAGCTTTAAAGATCTTGGAGAAGATTGATTATTTACAGAACAAGAAAAGATTAACCATCAAAGAGATCAAAAAATTAATATAAGCCCCTTTCTATTTATTACTTAAATAACTTTTTCCTCATGCTTAATTGTTGTTTATAAAATAAATAGAGAGGGTTTATATAGAAAACTATGAAAAAAAGATTAGACAAAGTATTTTCTAAAACAGAAAGTAAGAATAGGATTTATCAACCTAGCTTAGCTCGTCTTAAGGTTCAGAAAAAAAAGAATAATAAACCTTGGTGGCAATTCGTCTATAATTTATTCTTTTAATCTTGTCAAAAGATATTATTTGTTTTAAGATAGAAATTACTTTAAATAATATAAATATGGTTGATTTTAAAGAAAGAGAAAAAGAAATATTAGATTTTTGGAAAAAGAAAGACATTTTTCAAAAGTCTTTAAACAAACCCTCTCCGGAAGGTGATTATTTATTTTATGATGGACCTCCCTTTGCTTCTGGTACGCCACATTA
>CAZRZA010000003.1:0-57397 GCA_964604515.1 uncultured Gammaproteobacteria bacterium
TTACACTTAAATTAACTATTTCATCAAATTCTTTATCTTGATATTTAAATAAATTCTCTCTAGTTCTATCGAAAGTAACTATAGTATCATGAACAGAAAAGCCTAAGATGGTTAATAAAGCAGTAACAAATAAACCATCTACTTCTATATTAAAATAATGTCCTAAAATAGAAAATATTCCAGTTATTATTATTAAATCATGCGCTAAAGCTATTATTGCTGAGAGACCAAATTTCCAAGAAGCAACTGGTTGAGATACCTTACGAAAAGCATAGGCTATATAAAAAACAATAAATAATAATACTATTAAAATAGCTTTAAAGGCTTTGTCTTTTAATTCTTGACCAATAATAGGTCCAATAGATTCAAATCTTAATTCTGTAAATAAATTAGTCTCTAAACCCTCTATTTCTATATTCTTTAAATTAGTTACTATATCTTGATGTATATTCTCATCTACATTTTCGAATCTTAAAAGATAATTTTAATCTCCACTAGGCTGTATTTTAGTATTAGCTAATTCTAAGTTAGTAAATACTTCTTCTATTTTATCTAAAGCTGGTCTTTGTTCATAAGAAACCTCTAAAAGACTACCCCCTGTAAAATCAATACCTGGTTTTAAACCCCAGGTTACTAGAGAAATTAAAGATAATAGTATTAAGATACCAGAAAAAATAAAGTAATTTTTTTTATTTTCTATTATTTTATACATATATTTATTTATTATTTATACCAAACCAAGACTTTTTGTCTTCTAATCTTTTATTAATAATAACCCTTAAGAATGTTCTGGTTACTGTAATAGCAGAAAACATAGAAACTATAATACCTAAAGCTAAGGTAATAGCAAAACCTTTAATTATAGAAGTACCAAACCAAGCTAATATTAAACAAGTTATTAAAGATGAGATATTAGAGTCCCTAATAGATGACCAAGCTCTTAAAAAACCATTTTCAACAGAAGTTTGTAAACTTTTTCCTTTATATAATTCTTCTTTAGTTCTTTCAAATATTAAAATATTAGCATCAACTGCCATACCAATAGAAAGGATAAATCCAGCGACACCAGCTAAAGTCATGGTTACTGGTATTATTTCAAAGAGAGCTAAAGTTAAAAGAGTATAAACAGCTAAAGATAAAACAGCTATTAAACCTAAAAACCTATAAAATAATAACATAAATAAAGCTGCTGCTACTAAACCAATTGTTCCCGCAAAAAGACTCTTTTGTACAGACTCTGCTCCTAAAGAAGCTCCGATGGTTTGTTGACTTATTAATTCTATAGGAACCGGCAAAGCTCCTGAGTTTAACCTTCTAACCATACTCTTAGCTTCTGGTATATTAAAATTACCAGATATTACAGCTCGACCATCTTTTATTGATTCTTGCACTATTGGTGCTGAAATAATTACACCATCTAAAAACATAGCTACTGGTTCACCGATATGACTTTCTGTAATTTGAGCAAATAATTCTTTACCTTCTTTATTAAATTCTAAAGAAACTAAAGGTGCTTGAGTGTTAGGATCAAATATTAATTGAGCTCGAGCTAAATCTTTACCACCTAAATTAGTATTTTCCCAAATAATATTATTCAAATCAGCATCTGCTTTTTTAAATAAGATATGAGCAGCATGTACCTCTATCTCTCCTTGTTCATTTAATCTTTCTTCTATTTTCTTAATAATATGATAACCAAATTGAGATTCTATTAATTCTTTACTAATTTCCCCCGATTTTAAATCAGTAAAGATAGCTTGATCAAACTCAGGCACAAATTGTCCTCTAGTAATCCAAGGTAAATCTCCACCATTATTATTTGAACCAGGATCCTCACTATATTCATTAGCTAAAATAGTAAAATCTTCGCCTGCTAAAGCCCTGATCAATACCTCATCTGCTTTTATTTTAATATCATCATCTGTTTCTTCTGTCTCTATATTTTCTATTATCTTTTGTGTTTTAAACTCTAATAAAGGAGTTTCTCCAATCATAGCAATAGCTTCTTTAACATCACGAACACCTGCTAATTCAACGATAATACGATAATCATCGCCAGTGTAATTAGTTTGTACTATAGGCTCAGAAACACCATAAGCGTTAACTCTTTGTTCTATAATATCACGAACACCTTCTACAGATTCTTTTTTATCATCATTTTCAAAAGTAGAAACATCAGCTTGATAAACTAAGTGGGTACCACCTTGTAAATCTAATCCTAAATGTATTTTAAACTTATTAAAGAAATTACTAGCTGGTATTTTTTCTGAAATATTAGGAAAAACTATTAAAGCAGCAAAAAAACTTAAAAAAAGAATAGCTATAAATCTTATTCTTATTTTAGTGGTAGTAAGTGTTTTCTTTTCTTTGTAATTTTGATATTTATTCATATTTATTTATTTTATAAAACTATGGCTATTTTATCAGATTTAATATTTTTGACAAGTCTTGGCTCGGGGACTAGGAATCGAACCCAGATTTACTGGACCAGAACCAGCCGTCCTACCATTAGACGATCCCCGATTATATGATCTCTCCCCCAAAGTTATTTAAAATATTATTTATTTCTTCTTCATCTTTACCTTTAAATTTTTGATAATTATTTTGATAATCTTTATCAACTTCAAATTCTATAAGTATTTTACGATTTAAAATATTATTAATACTTTCTGCTAAATTAGTCTTAATATTTACTTTATTTAATTGTTCTAAATGAAAAGTATATTCTAAACCAATTACTATTTTATCTTTTTCTATTTTAAAAGGATAAGCTATTTTTATTATACTCGCTAAAGAGTGATTTAATACTTTTATATTTTCAACAATCTCTGACCATTTATTCTGTAATTTATCTAAATCAGTTAACCCTAGTTCTATTTTTTCTTCTTTATTTTCTTCTTTATCCTCTTTTAATAAAAACTCAACCAAAGCTAATTCTAAAGGTAATTGAACAATTAAAGGATCTTTTATATTGTATATTTTATCTAATAATATATTTAATAGTTTAGCTAATTCTTCTATACTAAAATTAGTAGCATGTTTTTTTAAAGAAAGAAGTAAATCTTCAGAAATATCTAAATTAAAATCATCCCCTATTATTTTATAAAGCATTATTTGCCTTAAATAATCTAATAAGTCATTAATAAATATTTCCAAATCTATACCCTCATCAATTAATTTATTCACTTGATTTAAAGCTGTGCCTAAATTTTTAACAGCTAAAGCTTCTATTAAAGTGTCTATTTCTTGCCAATGACTTCTAGGTAATACTAAAGAAGCTAATTCTTTTGTAATATTACCATTAGCTAAAGAAGATATTTGACCTAATAATGATTCCGCATCTCTTAAACAACCCTCCGATTTACGAGCTATTTCCTTTAAAATATTATCTTCTATACTTATTTTTTCCCATTCTATTATTTCTTTTAATCTTTCTATTATTTCTTTTTGAGCTATTTTCTTAAAATCAAATCTCTGACATCGAGATATTATTGTTTCTGGTACTTTATGTATTTCTGTAGTTGCTAAGATAAAGATAACCTTAGCTGGAGGCTCTTCTAAAGTCTTTAATAAAGCATTAAAGGCTGATTTAGATAACATATGTACTTCATCAATAACAAAGATCTTATAACCATCTTTATTAAAAGGAGGAACCTGAGAAGCAGCAATTATATTTTCTCTAACATTATCAACTCCCGTATGAGAAGCTGCATCCATTTCTATAACATCTAAAGAACGATTAGCTAATATTAATTGACAAGACTCACATTCATTACAAGGCTCAGCTTCTTTTTCTAAACGATTTAAACAATTTAAAGAACGAGCAAATAGTCTCGCTAAAGTAGTTTTACCAGTACCTCTCGGACCAACAAAAAGATAAGCATGAGCCATACTTAATGATTTAATTTCATTTTGTAAAGTAATTTTAATAGGTTTTTGGCCCATTACTTTAGCAAATGTTTTTGGTCTATACTTACGATATATTACTTCTGACATATTCTATAAACTGATTTCAGAATCCGAGCTATTATTCGCAGTTTTATTTTTAATAATATTTTCAACAGCTGCCCAATCACTTCCTCCATCTTTAGGGATAAGGATAACCACCTCATCTCCCTCTGAGCCTTTAAAGTAAGTAATGCTAGCTAATAATATATTATATATTCTGTCTCCTGCTAAAACTACAAATTCTCCTGATTCATTATTTCTAACCAAATGTCCAATTACTCTATCTCTCTCAACAGGAGCTATTTGTTTAAAAATAAAAGCACCGTTATGATTTATTGTTAATTTTAAAATATCACCTTCTACTAATTTAGATTTAGAAGCATAATTAGCTGGCACTGAATATTCTTTACCATCAGGTCCAATCATTAACTTACCATTAAAGACACCTTCTATGACTAAGCCATTATCTTGATACCCTTCTTTGCCAACCTCAGCAGCTTTTAAACTAAAATCAACAGCGTCTTTAGATTTCTGACCACCTAATTCAGCTAAAACCATTTTGGTTTTTTTAAGCTCTAATTCTAAATTGTATACTAAAGATTCTAAATCTTTAACTTTACTTTCTTGAGACACTTTATTTCTATTTTTATTTTATTTAAGTACTTTTAATTTAACATAAAAGACCTCTTTTATCAAGGTCTTTATTTTTATATTTTTTATAATTTAAACAGTTCTTCGAGAAGCTATTTCTTTCTCAATCATATCTTTATCTTTACCATATTTTAAGCGAGACAAATCCTTAATAGCCTTAGCTAGTTCTGGATTATTAGCTCCAATATCTAATTCATCATGAGAAAAAGTACTCATATTAAAGGGAGGGGGATTAGCATTATCTACTAATAATTTAACAAAACAATTAAATTTAGGAACATTTAAAAAATCATATTCTCCAAAAACAGGAGAAAACTCTTTAGTCATACCCTCTGAATCATCAACACCGATACGAAAACTAATTTTAGTACCAACATTACCAAAAATAGCATCTTTAAATTTAGTGTCTCCCCCCTTTGTTAATTGACCTAAATACTGATGAGCAATAATTAAGTTTAATTTATACTTACGAGCTTCAGATAATATTACTTCTATACTATCTGTTAAGAAGTTTTGAAATTCATCTATATATAAATAGAAGTCTTGACGATCTTTTTGAGCTATATCTCCTCTGGCTAAAGCAGCCATTAATATTTTACCAATAACAACCATTCCTAAAAGATTAGCATTAATATCCCCTATTTTACCTTTAGCTAATTTAATTAATAATATTTTCTTATTATTCATAATATCATCAAAATCTATAGTACTATGTTGTTGAGCTACTATCGGACGAACATAATTATTAGATAAGAAAGGAGATAATTTACTAGTAATATAAGGAACCATATTAGCTAAAGAAGCATCACCCCCTGCTTTCTGAGCTTCCTTTTCCCAAAAATCTTTGACAGTCATATCCTGACATTTAGATAATTTATATTTTCTAAATTCATTGTCTGCTAATACTTTAGATATTTCCATAAGAGTAGAGCCAGATTCAGGATCAGACATAATTAAGGAAGCAGCATTCTTGAAATATTGTTCAAACATCGGACCACCGGTCGCCTTTAAATCATATAACTTATCAAAAATGGTCATTATTTCATTGATAGCAAAAGTCTTTTGTTCTTCAGTTTTAAATTCTAAAAGATTTAAACCAATAGGTCTACTAGTATCTGAAGGATCAAAGAAAATAACATCCTCAGCTCTTTCTTTAGGTATTCTAGCTAATATCTCTTCTAAGTCATCACCATGAGGATCTATATAACAAACACCATGTCCGGCTTTAATATCTTGCATAGCTAAGGAAGAGGCAAAATATGACTTACCAGTACCAGTCATACCAATAATATACATATGTCTCCTTCGATCTTCTGTTTTAATAAACACCCTATTCTCTTCATTACGATAGGTATTCTTACCTAATAATAGTCCTTCCTTAGGTATATTAGTTGGTAAAGGAGCTTTAGTAGAATCTAACCAATCAATACCTGGTGTTGCTGTGGTTTCTAATGGTAAATGGATAACCGAAACCATTTCTTCAGAATTAAGCAAAAGAGAGTCTTTAGGTTTATATTGTCTATAAATATAATCATTAATTATCTTCTTTGGTTTTTTAGGAATATTAGCCTGAAAACTATTACCAAATTCATAAATATTATACTGGGAATAACTATTTAAAATATCTTTCAATACAGATTCTGATTCTTCTTTTTGGGAGGTAGAAACAATAACTCTAATATTAACATCTAAACCAGCTTTAGAAGTTTTTTCTTCTAATAATTTAGCTGTTCCTTGTTCCATAGATGATAATTGCCTTACTTCTTGTTTAGTCTCTGTTTCAGAATTAGAAGAAAAGAATTTAAATGTTTTACCAATTATACTTAAAAAACTATCTCCTCCTATCTTTTTCCTAGCTTCTTTAAAGGATAGTCCTTGATTCATTTCTTTGGCTATTTTTAATCCTCTACTATGCCAGGCTTTAGGAGCAGATCTAAAAACATATTGTATAACCGCTGATTCAGTATCATTTAATTTACTTAAAGCATTGGTAATAGCTTCTAAGGGATCATTTTCTAATGTTTTATATGTTTTAATAGGTAAAGAGAAATCATTGGTAAATCGTAAAGAACCAACCACTATTTCAGATTGTGGTTCAAAAATATTATAATCTTTTACTTCCTCAAAATATATTTTAGGATAAATAGCTTGTAATTGTTGTAATAGGAAATCTCGATATTTATGAGGAGTAGCGACATAAAAAGAAATAGTATTATGTTTAACTACTATTTCAAAAGAAAATAAGTCCTGTCGAGGGCTAAAATAAGTTTTATCAACTTTTAAGCTAGAAAGAGCAGTAAATAACCCCTCTACCCTTCCTAAGGTTTGCGCTATAAAATCTTGAGATAATTCTGCTTTTTCTCTATCAGAATATTGAGGAATCTTAACTAAAAAAATATCTAATTTTAAACTTTTAGTATTTCTATTTCTTAAATAATTTATTATAAAATAAATTATAAGTAAAAGAATGAATATACTAAATAAGATGATAAAAATATTTTTTAAATCCATATTTATTTTTTATATTTTAAAAGTATCTCTTCTGTTTTAATCTTTGCTTCCTGTTCAATATAATACTTATTTGCCTTAGGAATAATCTTTAACCAGCCTGCTATTAAATTAATTATCTTCTTTACTCTTAATTTAGCTTTTTGTAATAAAACAACTATTTCTTTAGATACTTCCTCCCCCTTTTTCTTAAATTCTTGTTGCGTACCAGCATCCATTGATAAGAAAACAGTATCTAAACCCTTGGCTAATATACCTTCAATATTTTTTTCTTTTTCAGATTGATTAGATACAATAGAAGAAGGGGTAACATTATTAACTACAGGCTTAACCTCGGCTACCTGCTCTGCAACTTGTTTTGGTTTAGCTACTACTGGTTGTTCTATTTTAATCTCTGGTTTAGCTACTACTGGTTGTTCTGCTACCGGAGCCACTTGTTCTGTTTGTTTTATTTCAGACATAAATATATTATACCATATTTTATGTCTTTATTCTATTTAATAATTACTACTATTGACAATATTAATAATATGTGTTATTATATTAAGCATCGATATGGCATCGATTAGTTCTTAAAAAAAAGGAGAATAGAAATGGATATTAATCCAAACATAATACCAGGAGCACTGCTCTTGGCAATAATAGCATCTTGTATGCTATCATACATAGGCTTAAGATTATTTAAGTCACCTGTTTCAGCAAGTTGGTCGCTATATATAACATCATTATATATAGTACCAACATTTTATGCAGTGCTATTTATAATAGCCATTATAAATAGTTTTTTTAACCTACTTCAGCAAAGGGATACCCTAACAGCAATAATGGAGATAATAGTATACTCCATAATCTTTTATGGGGCATTCTATTTTAGAAGAGAATTTCAAAAGACCAATAGAGATTTATTTCTTTGTAAAAAACAATAAAGTAGCCAAGGGACTACTTAAAAACCAGAATCAATGTATTCTGGTTTTTTATTTAATCAATATTTTATAATCTTTTAACTCTTTCCTAATATTAATATAATTAGGTATACTCTGAGAAACTAAATTCCAAAATCTTTGAGAATGATTCATTTCTTTAAGATGACATAATTCATGAACAATAATATAGTCTTGCATATAATCTTTTAAGAATAATATCTTATAATTAAAATTTAAATTTTTTTGCGAAGAACAAGATCCCCATCTAGATTTTTGATTCTTTATTCTAATTTTATTATATTTATAATTATATACTCTATTATAATATTCTAATCTCTTTAATATTAAATTATATACCTCTTCTTTATACTTTAAATAATCTTCTTTATTACTAAGATAAATATTAGTATCTAAAGAACTTAATTTATTTAATATCCATTTACTCTTACTTCTTAATATTTTATTAATAGAAAAAATATAATAATATGGTTTTATTACTACTAATTTACCTTCTTGATCTATAGATATTCTAATATTCTTAGCTCTTTTACTATTCCTAATACTATACTTAATATCTTGATTATTTAATTTAATTATCTTTTCTACATCTTTCATATAATCTACATAGTCTCTCGTAAACAAGATCTCTCTTTTCTAAATTAATTAAATATATATTCTTCTTCCCAACTCTAATAAGTATATTATTTATTTTATTCTTCTTAATACCTTTTATATCCCTAATATAAACACTACCTCTTTCTTCATAATTATCTCTATAATTACTATAGAGATCTATTATTCTCCTATTAGTTAATAAATATATTCTAGTATAATTTAATTCTTTAGCTAATAGAAATAGGATGTAAATAATAAATATCAACCATATTATCACTCCTCTTCTGCCGTAAATAAATAAAGGATATAAAAGAAAAAAAGCTACAATTAAATAACTTAATATTAAATAATACTTTATTTTCTTCTTTTTAGTCTTAATAATTAATATTAAGGCTTCCTTATTTTCTAAAAATTTGTTAAAATTATTCATATGAAAAAGAAAACTATAAAAGTTATTTGGACAATCTTCTCTGTCTTTATTATCCTTTCAATGATATTAATGACCTTAGGGGCCTCTTTCTTTTAAGAACGCTTTAAAACAGCTAAATAAGCCTCTTGAGGTATGGCTATCTTCCCAGCTTTAGCCATTCTTTTTTTACCTTTTTTCTGTTTTTCTAATAACTTTCTCTTTCGAGTTACATCTCCTCCGTATAGTTTAGCAGTTACATCTTTCCTTAAAGCTGATAACTTTTCTCCAGCTACTATTTTACCACCGACAGCAGCTTGTAATTTAATTACAAATTGAGCTGGTGGTAAGGATTTCTTTAAGGTCTTAATAATTCTTTTACCAACACTATGCACCTCATCTTTATACACTAAAGAAGTTAAGGCTTCAACAAGGTGTTCAGCTACTAAAATATCCATTTTTACTAGTTCGCATTTTCGATGATCTATAAATTCATAATTTAAAGAAGCATAACCAGAAGAGAGACTTTTTATCTTATCATAGAAATCTACTAAAATACTTGCTAAGGGAATATCATATCTTAAAATAACCCTTTCTTCATCTAAATATTCTGTATCTTTAGATATTCCTCTTTCGGCGATAATATAAGTCATTAAATTACCGACATATTCTTTGGGGGTAATAACTTCAATGGCCATATACGGTTCTTCTATATAATCTATTTGAGTTTGTTCTGGCATTTCTGTCGGTGTTGTTAAAACAATTTTCTTCTGATTACTTAAATATATATTATAAGCAACAGTGGGGGTAGTAACTATTAAGTCTAAATTAAATTCTCTTTTTAATCTTTCTTGAAATATTTCTAAATGTAATAATCCTAAAAAACCACAACGAAAACCAAAGCCCAAGGCTTGACTATGAGTTGGTTCATATACCAAAGAAGCATCACTTAACTTTAATTTAAGAATAGCTTCTCTTAATTTTTCATATTCATTACCTTCTTGGGTAAAGATACCGGCATAAACCATAGGCTTTACTTCTTTATACCCTGCTAAAGGTTGAATATTACTACCTTTCTTTAAGATAGTGTCCCCTACTTTAGCTTTAGCTAAATCTTTAATACCTGTAATTATATAGCCTATTTCACCATTTTTTAATTCTCCGGAAGAAACCCAATGTGGTTTAAAGTAACCAATATCTAAAACTTCAGTTTCTTCTTTATTAGAAGCTAAGATTATTTTATCTCCTTTCTTTAGAGAACCAGAAAATATCCTAGTATAAATAACTACTCCTTTAAATTCATCATAACTGGAGTCAAATATTAAGGCCCTTACTTCTTCTTTACTATCTTCAGGAGCTTTTACTTTTTTAATAATACTATCTAATACTTTCTCTACTCCCTGACCTGTTTTAGCAGAAACATGCAATATATCTTCTTTAGAGCAACCCAGTAAATGAATTATTTCTTTAGATACTTTGTTAACATCAGCAGCTGGTAAATCTATTTTATTAATAACTGGTATTATTTCTAAATTTTGCTCTAAAGCTAAATAAAGATTAGCTAAAGTTTGTGCTTCTATTCCCTGACTAGCATCTACTAATAAAACAGCTCCTTCAACAGCAGCTAAAGAACGAGAAACTTCATAGGTAAAATCAACATGACCCGGTGTATCAATTAAATTAAGGATATGATTAGCCCATTCCATTCTAACTGGTTGTAATTTAATAGTAATTCCTCTTTCTCTCTCTAATTCCATTTGATCAAGTAATTGTTTTTTCATTTTTCTTTCTTCAACAGTATTAGTTATTTCTAACATTCTATCTGCTAAAGTAGATTTTCCATGATCAATGTGAGCAATTATACAGAAATTTCTTATTTTATTAATTTCTTCCATTTTTTATTAAAGCTAAACTTTTTATTAATATTTTCTTTATTCCTTCTACTTCTTTAAGTTTAAATACTATACTTAATATTATATAAGTTAGCAAGCCTATAATACCCGCTATAAAGCCTTGTATAAAAATACCAAAGAAAGTGTGCATATCAACCAAAGGAGCTAGTATTTGTAAACTACCATAGGCTAAAAGACCAGCGATGATAGAATTAAAAGATATTTTGAATAAAGAAGAAAATATTAAACCATCACTAATATTATGAATCTTCTTATGAAGACCAATATATAATAAAACCATATTAATAATACTAGAAATAGAAAAAGCAATAGCTAAACCAAGAACAGCATATTTAGTGGCTAAAATAAATGATAATATTATATTAATAATAATACTAAAAACACTAATAGTCATTGGTGTTTTAGTATCTTCAAAAGCATAAAAAGATCTGGCTAATAAAGGTATTAAACCTTGGGCAAAAATAGAAATAGCAAAATAACCTAAAGTATTAGCTGTTAAGATAGTATCATTCCAATCAAAAGCACCGGACCCTAAAACAACTCTTACTATTTGAGCTCTCAAGACTATTGTTAAAACGGAAATAGGTATTAAAAGAAATAATATTCTTCTTAAAGAAGAGGAAAAATTATCCGCAAATAATTTTTGATTATCATTATTAATAGCTTGAGTAAAGGTAGGAAAAACAGCAACAGCTAAAGAAACAGCAAATAAAGAAACAGGTAAACTTTGTAAATTATTAGCTAAATTAAAAATAGCGATACTACCCGCTGTTAAAGTAGAGGCAATAATAGTAATTACTAATAAATTTATTTGTCCTGCTGCTAAACCTAAAGTACGAGGTAACATTAATCTTAAAATCTTTTTTAATTCTTTAGTTATTTTTATAGTAAATAAATAAGACCAACCATTTTTATAGGCTTCTGGTAATTGTATTAATAAATGTAATAAAGCTCCTAAAAATACTCCCCAAGCTAAACCAGTTAAACCTAAAATAGGATAAAAATAAATAATACCAATAATAATACCTATATTATAAAAAGAGGCTGCTAAAGAAAAAGAAAAGAATTTTTTCCAAGAATTTAAAACACCACCAATAATATTACTAATAACAAAAAATATTATAGCTAATAACATCACTCTAGTTAAAGAAATAACTTGTATTAATTGCATTTCATTAAAACCAGGAGTAATAAACTTCATTAATTGTGGGGCAAAAATAATAGTTAAAATAACTAAAAAAGTAATTATAATCAAGAATAAATTCAAAAGAGAACTAGCTAAAACTAAACCCTTTTCTTTGTTCTTTTCCCATGTTTTTTGAAAAACAGGGATAAAAGCTGAGGTTAGGGCTCCTAAAACTAAAGTATTAAATATCAAATCTGGCAAACGAAAAGCAGAGTAATAAATATCGGATAATTCAGAAGCACCAAAATTATGAGCTATCAACCTTTCTCTTACTAAACCAAATATTTTAGATAATAAAGAAAAAACAGCGATTAATAAAGCGCCGCCAATAATACTATTATTTATTTTATACCAAAGTCTATTCCACATTTATTTACTAACTATAACAAAACCAAAATATTGATCCTGATGTAATTCTGTATTATAAGTAATTAAATTATCTATAATACTCATTTGTTCTTCTTGATTAGCTTTGTTCCAAATAATTTTACTATTTTCTGGTAATATTACAGAAGAATTTAAAATACTATTCTTACTACCAGATTGAGATTGTATTAATAAACTATAATTATCTAAACTTAAACCTCTTTTTAATAAGTTATTAAAATAATTATTAACCAAAGAGTCATTAATGTTTATTTTAAAAGGTAACTTATATTTAAGAGAATAAGTCTTTGTTTCTCCTGGCTTAAGCCTAGTCCAATTAGCAAAAACAGTTTTTCCTAAACTTTCATAAATTTCAGTATTAGATATATTATCTATCATTTTACCCTTCTCTTCTTTGGCTATATCTTTATCTATACTAGCTTGATTATTAGGAAGGTGAAAATAATTATCTTCCATATTATCAAAACCATAGGCCTCAATAAACTGACTACCCAAAGGTGTATAAACTCTTAAATAATGTATATTATCACCCTCTAAGCCTCTAAAAAGATTATCTTCTGAACTATTATTAACTTTAGTAATTCGTAAAGTATCGATAATATCTCCATTAGCTTGTATTTCAACTTGATGATCTATAGTTTGATATACTTCATCATCTGTTTTACCACCAGCTAAATTAGTATTAACAATATAAAGATAATCTTTATTTGTAACTGCTACTTTACCAGCCCAATTAAATTTTTCTAATTCTTTTTGTTTTTGATAATCATTTAAAAATATTTGTACATCTTTAGTAGCTAAAGTCTGTACTAATATAGAAGCTATTTTTTCTTTTTGCTTACTATTAAATAATTGTTCTAGAATACGAGGAGCTAAATCAGCAATAATTGCTTTTGGCTCATTCTTTTCTTTATCATAATTTAACTCTACTTCAGTTTGTAATATATCAAATAAATTATCAGCTGTAATTACTGTTTCATAATCTTCTAAGGCAATGGGGCCAATTACTTTTAATAATTCTTTCAAAACATTAGCATTTATAGCTAAAACTCCATCTACAGAAGAATTACCAGATTCTTTATAGAAATCTAAAATCTTTTCGGCTGAAAAAGAAAAATCCGGCCACCAATTAGCATCCCAAATATAGAAATGAGGGGCTATTAAAGACAAGGCTCGTGGGGCTTGTTTTAATTTTTTTTGACCAGCAGTTAAATCATATGTACCTCCTCTAGGTATTTCTAAATTATTAATATTACCTTTATAAATATCTAAAACGGCAAAACTACCAATAAAACCACCAGTTGCTCTTAATTCATTATTATTTTGAAATAAAACTAAATATCTCTTTTCTGAATCATGTCCTAAAATATCTGTTAAAATATCAAAAACATTTTCTAAAGTTTCTAAATTACTTATAATATTTGGTAAAGAGTTTTTAAGGTCTATAATGTGTACCCTTAAATCATCGGGCAATACCTTTAAACTTATACTGTTTAAATTATTTTCAGAATCATATAAGTATGGTAATACTTTTTCTATTCTTTCTGAAATAAAATATAAATACTCTGTTAAATCTTCTTCTTTTTCTAGTTTTTCATTTAAAGCTAAACCCGCTTGAGATATATTAAAAGCTAAATTTAACAAATCATCACCTAAAGATAATGTTTCACCTATAATTGGTAAATTAGAACCCAGAGAAATACTCCAAGAATAATGTTTGTCTAATAATTCTTTTACTTGATTAAAAGAATTTAAAGCTTTTTCAAAATCTAATTTAGCTAAATCATACTCTTCCTCTGAAGCTGATATCATTCCAGATTTTAAACCAATAAATCCTTCTTTACCTAAGTTTAGTATATTAGGTTTATCTTCTTGTATTTTACCAAAAAAAACAAAACCTCTAATTGGTAAAAGTATTATAAATAATAATAAAGCAAAAGCTGTTACTCTAGTATAAAGTCCTTTAAATCTAGAAGGAGAAATAGTAACTTTAGGAATATTAAAAGATATTTTTTTAATTTTCCAAGTAGGTAGTTTAATATTAGGTTTTCTAAATCTTATACCCCTCTTCTTTTCAATTTCTTCTTCTAAAGAATTAGTCCTTAAATCTAAAATATTATGAGAAGGACGTACATATTCTGTTTCTAATTCTCTAGCTACTTTATTTTTAACTTTTTTAGCTAAACTTAATAAAGAAGAATTACTTAAATCACTTCTTATTAAATTATCTAATTTTTTAAAAGCTTCTTTTTTAGCTAAATCATCTTCTTTATTATCTAATAAGAATTGATCTATATCTTCTAAAAAATCTTTATCAATATTTATCTTTTTCTTTCTAGGCATTATTTATATTATAACACAGAAGTTATTTCTAACAAAATATTAATTATTATATAAATTAATTATCTTTTTAGTCATTTTATTCCAAGAATATTTTTTAATTTGCTCTAAACCACTACTCTTTAATTTATTTCTTAATTCTTTATTATTAATAATAGTATTAATTTTATTTAATAAATCTGCTTCATCTTGAGGATTAAAATATAAAGCTGCTTTACCTAATATTTCTGGTAAACAGGTACTATTTGAAGATAAAACAGGTAATTGATAAGCCATGGCCTCTAAAGGTGGTAAACCAAAGCCTTCATACAAAGAGGGAAATATATAAGCCTGAGCTTTTTGATAATAATTAATTAAAAGATTATCAGGAACAAAACCCTTTATAATAATATTACTATTAATATCTTTTCTTAATTCTTTATAAAAATGATCTTCTGATCCTATTAATATTAAATAATAATCTTTATTACTCTTTAAAAACTTTTTAAAAACTTTTAATAAAAATTTTAAATTCTTATGGGGATAAGCATTGCCAATGTATAATAAGAACTTCTCTGGTAGTTCTATATCCTGACTCTTTTTATTAACTATATTAAAGCCTTCATAAATTACTTCTATTTTAGAAGTATTCTTTAATTTAAAATATTCTTTAATATCTTGAGCTGTAAACTTAGAAACAGCTATTATCTTAATAGCTTTCTTAATTGCTCTTTTAATAATCAAATTATAGGCTAATCTTTTTATAAAAAAGAAAAAATAATTTAAAGTACTTGTTTTTTTACTAGGAAATTTAGTCATTATTAAATCATGAATAGTAACTATATATTTACCTCGATAAAAAAAGGGAATATTAAAATGAGTAAAATGTACTAAGTCTGGTTTTATTTTATTTAAAATAAATGGTAATAATATTTGTTCTGTAAAAGAATACCAATGATAGTTAAATATTTTAATTTTAAAATTATTTGGTAAATCAATTCCAGGACTTTCTTTAAACAAAAGAATATACTGATTAATGCTATCTTCTTTTATTAAATTCTCTAATAATTTTTGATTATATCTTCCTAAACCACCAACCTTGGGACCATATATTCTTAAATCAATTACTATTTTTTTAAACATCTTTAAAATAATTAATTATTTCTTTTATTTGTTCTGACCAATTATATATTTTAAAATCTTTACTATCTTCAATTAAATCTTTTCTCAATTCCTTATCTTCTGTTAACATCTTTAACATTTGATATATTTCAGCAGAATTAAAAGGGTCTATATAGAGTGCTTGTTTCTTTATTATTTCTGGTAAAGAAGTTTTATAACTAGCAATAACTGGAACATTATAATAAGTAGCCTCTAATAAAGGAAAGCCAAATCCTTCGTAAAAAGAAGGCCAAATTAAACCCTGACTTAAATAATATAAAGCTGCTTTTTCTAAGCCAGTAACATAGCCTAAGTTTCTAATATATTTTCTCTGTTTAATTTTCTTTATAATATCTCTATACATCCATCCTTTAGCACCAATAATCAAGAGCTCTGTATAGGGATATTCTTTATGATATTTATCAAAACCCTTTATAATGCTAGCAATATTTTTACGAGGTTCTAAAGTACCAATATAAATAAAGTATTCTTTTTTTAAATCATAGCCAGAAAGAATATTTTGAGCTTTTTCTTTATCCATTTTTATTACTTCTACTCCTGGATATATTACTTTTATTTTATTACCATCTGTTAAAAAGAATTTCATTATATCTCTTCTTGTATTATTAGAAACAGCTATTATCTTATCTGCTTTAGATACTAATTTACGAACATTAACTAATTTATGCCAAATTTTTCTTTTTAAAGAATAGAAATCTTTACTATGTAAAAAAGATAAATCATGAATAGTTAATAATATTGGTACTTTATTATTAAATTTATAAAAATTAATATTTGGCAACCAAAGTAAATCTAAAGTTACTGGAAATAGTTTTGTTAAATCTGGTCCCGCTTTTAATAATAAAGTTAAGTTTAATATCTTATTACTAATTTTTAAATGAATATGATGTATATTATCACTCTTTAAAATATCATTTAATTCTTCTTTAATTAACTTATTAATTTCTTTACTACCTGAAGAAAGTAAATAATAATTATTTTTTTTATCTAATTTAGCTATTTCTTTAATAGAATTAAAAATATAATTACCTATACCAGTTCTACTTTTGGTTGCTAAACCTCTAATATCTATACCTATATTCATATCTTATTTATATAATTATTTATCTTTTCTCGAAAAACTTTTTCATCAAAATTATAAGAATAATTTTTTATTTCTTGAGAATTAAAATCTCTAGAATTAAATCTTAAAATAGCATGAGCTAAGCTTTCCCAATTTTGATCTTTAAAGAATATTCCTGTTTTCTTCTCTACTACTGTTTCTAAAGCACCTCCTCGAGCATAAGCTATTACTGGTCTTCCAGAAGCCATAGCTTCTAAAGCAGTGATACCAAAATCTTCTACTTGTGGATAAATAAAAGCCTGACAATGTCTTAAATAATAATTTCTCTGTTCATCATTTAATTCTCCTAAAAACTCTATATTAGAATGAGCCTTTCTTTTTAATTTATTTAATTCTGTACCAGAGCCTATTATCTTTAGGGGTAATTTTAAATTATTAAAAGCTTCAATAGCTAAATCTACTTTTTTATATGGTCTTAAACGACTAACTATTAAATAGTAATCTTTAATATTATTACTTACTTTAAATTGATTTACTTTAATAGGAGGATAAATAACGGTAGATTCTTTTTGATAATGTTTCTTTATTTTCCGAGCTATATATTTAGAATTAGCTAAAAAATAATCTATATTCTGAGCTTTATTATAATCCCAGGCTTGTAATTTATTTAATACTCTAGGTAAGAATATCTTTGATAGCTTACCTTCTGGTAAATTATCAATATACTCTTCTTGATCATCCCATAAATATCTAGTTGTCGTATGACAATAACAAATATGTTTAGTATTCTGACCCTTTGTAACACCTTTAACAAAAGCCGAACAAGAGCTTAAAATAATATCATAATCTTTTAAAGATATCTTTTCCCAAGCCCTGGGCATTAAGATTAAAAAATATTTAAAAAACTTATTTACTAAAGGTATTTTTTGTAAAAAAGAAGTTTTTATTCTTTTTTGTTCTAAAAAAGAATTAGTTAATTTAGGGGTATTTATTAAAGTAAAAATAAAAGAATTAGGATAAATATCAGAAAAAATAGTTAAGACCTTCTCTGCTCCTCCTTTTTGAAATAAATGATCATGAGCTAAAGCAATTTTTTTCATTTTAATAACTTTCTTCTTTTTTAAACACAACCTTTATTGTTTTTAATAAAATAATTAAATCTAAAAGTAAAGACCAATTCTCAATATAAAAAATATCTAATTTAGCTTCTTCAGAAAAGACTAAATTAGAGCGCCCAGAAACCTGTGCTAAACCAGAAATACCTGGTCTAATACTTAATAATCTTTTATACCCTTTTTTATATTTACTAACCTCTTCTGGTTCATGAGGACGAGGACCAACTAAAGACATTTCTCCTTTTAAAACATTAAATAGTTGTGGTAATTCATCTAAACTATACCTTCTTAAAAACTTACCTATTCTAGTAATACGAGGATCATTCTTTATTTTAAATAAAGGACCATCATTTCTCTCGTTCTTATCCATAATCTGATTCTTTATCTTATGAGCATTATGAACCATAGAACGAAATTTATAAATATTAAATAATTTTCCTTTTTTACCAACTCTCTTTAAACTAACAAATACTAATCCTTTAGAATCTAATTTAATTAATACTGCTATTACTATAAATAAAGGTGTTAATATTAATAATAATAAAGTAGATAATAATATATCAAATATTCTTTTAATAACTCTTTTCCAGCCCTCCAAAGGTGTTTCTTGTATTTCTACTACTGGTATACCAGCAATATTATCTAAATTAAAATTTAAACTTTGAGTTTGGAATAAATTAGCTACATATTTTAATATAATATGATTTTCTTGACAAAAAGTTAATAAATCTAAAACACTATGCTTATCTATACTAGAATCCGTTTCTAAAATATAGTCTACTTTCCTTTCAGCTATTAATTTTAAAACTTCTTTATCTTTTTCTAAATCTTCTAAAGAATCATATTGAGCTATTACTTTAAAACCTAAATTTAATTTATCTTGATAATTAGTAACTATTATTTTTCTCTCTTTACCCAAAATAATTAAAGAAGATAAACCATAACCTTTTTTAAAAAAATAATTCCTAATAATATAAACTAAAAAACGAATTAAAATTAAATAAATAATAGCAAAAAACCAGGAGAAGATAATAATAAAACGAGAAGAAAATAATTCTCTTTCTAAGAATATAGCTAAAATTAAAAAAACAATTAAAGTGGATACCCCGCTTATTATTCTTGGTATTTCTCTTACTAATTTTTTAGATTTCATATCATAGAAACCAGAAAAGATAAATACTAATATTCCAAACAAAGAAACTTGTAAAGTTAAATTAAAATAATTAGTAAAAGCCATATCATAAAAGATTGGCCTAAATTGAGTAATAAAAAAAGAAAATCTAAAATAATAAGCTGAAATAGCAGCTAAGACTAAGAGTAGATAATCTATGGGTAATAAAATAATATTTGTTATAAAGTCAGATTTTTTCATAATGGTATTCTATCATTAGCTATAATTTAAATCAATAAAAAAAGGCTTATTTAATCCTATAAGCCGAATTCTGTCTGGGATGATCATCTATCTAGGCTTATAATTACTTATAAGCTCAAGCAGCTTACCCGATCAATTAAGATCCTATTTAGCTTTGCACCAAATAAAGTTTACCTCTTTTAACTTGTCGCCAAGTTAACGAATTAGCTAATTAGCTAATTATTTCACCCTTATCCGTTAGGAAGGAATACTTTCTGCTGCACTTGTTCTAATCTATTTATTACTAAATAAATCAATTGGTGTTACCAATTATTCTTTTTTGGTGTTCGGACTTTCCTCTTCTATAAATAGAAGCGATCATCTAGATTAAATAAACCTTTCCAACTATTTATACTATATTTTATACTTTTTGTCAATTACTCTAAGATATATTCTAAGGATTCTTGAGCACATCTTTGCCAAGAAAAACTCTCTACTTGTTTTAAACTTTTATTTATTAATTCTTTTCTTAATTCTTTATCCTCTATTAATTTATCAATAACCCGAGCTATATCATTGATATCATGAGGATCAAAAAAGAAAACATTATTATTAGTTATTTCTCTAAAAGATGGGATATCAGAACAAAGAACAGGAACACCAGAAGCCATAGCCTCTATAACAGGTATACCAAAACCTTCAAATTTAGAAGGAAAAACAAAAAGAAAAGCAGCTGCTAATAATAATTGATAGTCTTTTTGAGGTACATATCCTAAAAATATAATATTATTATTATCTTTAGCTAATTCTCTAATTTCTTGATAACCATAATTACCAGCTCGACCACCTAATATTAAAGGAATTTCTTTATTCTTTATCTTTTTATAAGCTTTTATTAAATTTTGAATATTCTTTTTTGTTTCTAATCTACCTATATATAATAAATATTTATCTGGTAAATTATATTTTTCTTTAATACCTTCTTTTTCTTTATTACTCCTTACCTTAAAAGCTTTATCATTATAACCATCATATATTACTTTTATTTTATGTTTAGCTTTTGGATAATAATATAGAATATCTTTTTTGGTGGCCTCTGATATAGCTATTATTTTATGAGCTCTCTGAATAGCAAAAAAATGTGACACTCTTTGATATATTCTTTCTAAAGGATGATATAGTTCTGGATTTCTTAAAAAACCAAGATCATGAACTGTTAATATTATTTCTCCTCTAGTTAATAATGGCAAAGCATTAGTAGCAAAGAATTTATCAACTGGATGTATTATTAATTCTAAACTTAATCTTAAGTGTGTCCAAAGCTTAGAAAAAGGCCAATGTAATCTCTTTAAATAAAAATTAGCTGGAACTTCTCTTAATTTCTCAGCTAAATCATTATTAAAATAAATATAAAATTTATTTCTTTTCTCTATTTTTTTAAACTCTTGATATAAATGCCAGGCATACCATTCTGTGCCTGTTTTATTGTCTTTATTAGCTCTTGTTATTTCTAAACCAATTTTAATCATACTATTTAGCTGCAAGAATACTTCTCTTATATGATTCTAAATTCTCTAAAGCAATGCCTGTTCCCCGAGCTACACAAAGTAAAGATTCATCAGACATATATACCGGCACTCCAGTTGCTTGAGCTAATAATTTATCTGTATTCCTTAAAAGAGAGGTACCGCCTGATAAGACCATGCCTTTGTCCATAATATCAGCTGATAGTTCTGGAGGAGTTTTATATAAAACAGACTTAACTGCTGAAATTAAAGCTTGTAATTCATTTTGTAAGGATTCGGTAATATCATCTGAATTAATAGTGATGGTACGAGGTAAGCCAGTAATCATATCTCTACCTTTTACTTCCATAGATAGTTTCTCTTCTTTAGGTAAAAACTGAGCAGATCCTATTTTAATTTTAGCTTCCTCAGCTGATCTTTCTCCAATAGCTAAATTATACTTTTTCTTAATAAATTCTCTAATAGCATCATCATATTTATTACCACCTATTTTAACAGAAGAATTAGCAACAATGCCCCCTAAAGAAATAACAGCTATTTCACTTGTTCCACCACCCATATCTACTATCATATGCCCAGAGGCTGATCCTATGGGTATATCAGCTCCAATAGCGGCAGCAATAGGTTCTTTGATGATATAAGCTGCTTTAGCCCCAGCATTAAGTGTCGCATCTATTACAGCTCTTCTTTCAGCAGAAGTAATACCAGCCGGTACAGCTATCATAACTTCGGGACGAAATATTTTAATACCCCCTACAGCTTTATTAATAAAATATCTTAACATACTTTCAGTAGTACGATAATCAGCAACAACACCGTTTTTAAGAGGACGAGAAGCAACAATAGAATCAGGAGTACGACCTATCATTTCTTTAGCTTCATCACCAACAGCCATTACTTTATTATCTAAAACAGAAATAGCTACTACTGAGGGCTCATCTATAACAATACCTCTTTTTGGTATATATACTAAAGTATTAGTAGTTCCTAAATCTATTCCTATTTTCTTTACAAACATTAACTTATTTTTACTATTTTATACTCTGCTATGCCACCTGGTAATTCTACTTGGCAAATTTCACCAATTTTTTTATTTAAAAAAGTTTGTCCTAAAGGAGAATCAACAGATATTTTACCAGATGAAGGATTAGCTTCGGTACTACCTACTATAGTAAATTCCATATCCTTCCCTTCTTTATTAACAATAATGGTAGAACCAATATTAACTATGTCACCACCAGCTTTAACTTTAACTACTTCTGCTGTTTTAATAAGATGTTCTAATTCTAAAATACGTCCTTCAATAAAACCTTGTTCATCTTTAGCTTCATGATATTCGGAGTTCTCTTTTAAATCACCAAATTCTCTGGCAACTTTAATACGCTCTGTAACTTTTTTTCTTTTGTTCAGCTTTAAATCTTCTATTTCTTCTTTTAATTTTTTTAAACCTTCTTTGGTTAAAATATTATTACTCATATATTTTTATTAATTAAATCTTAACAGATTATTGAGAAAAATACCACTCTAGAAATTCTCTAGCTACTGTTACTGCTAAACCAGTATCTCCCCCTTCTTCTACTAAAATAGCTATACTTATTTTGCTATTATCATAAGGAGCAAAACCAGTAAACCAAGAGTGTGGTATTTTATTATTATTAAATTGAGCGGTACCTGTTTTACCAGCTACTTCTACAGAAACAGACTGCATACTTTGAGCGGTGCCATCTGTAACTGTTTTTCTTAATCCTGCTCTTATTATACCTAAATTATCAGAAGATATTAAATTAGTCAAAATAATTTCTTTATTTATATCTTGATTATTAATACTTTTGACTAAATAAGGCTTAAAAGCCTCTCCTTGATTAGCAAAATATGACATTAATACTCCAGCTTGCAAAGGAGTAGCTGTTAAATATCCTTGTCCAATAGATAAATTATAGGTATCTCCTAAATACCATTTTTCAGCAAAAGTATCCTTTTTCCAAGACTTAGATGGTAAAAAACCATTAACCTCACCTGGTAAGTCAATGCCTAGTTTTTTTCCTAAAGAAAATTCAGAAGCGTATTCTATTATCTTCTTAACACCTAATCCTTGATCTAAAAAATTATTATTACCACCACCAATAGAGTAAAAGAAAGTATTTACTGAATCTGCTAAAGCCCAATAAATATTTGTTAAGCCATGTCCAGAACTTCGCCAATCTGGAAAGAAGTAATTACCAATTTCAACACCACCACTACTATTAATAGTAAAAGAATCATTTATGAGTTCTTCTTCTAAAGCAGCTGCCGCAACTATAATTTTAAAGACAGAACCCAAGGGATAGTTACCAGCTATTACTCTATTTAAAAGAGGTAAATCATTATCATTTAATATCTGAGAATATTTCTTTTTATCTAAACTCTTGGTAAAGATATTATTATCAAAACTAGGTAAAGATACCAAAGCTAAAACACCACCTTCTCTATCTAAAACTACTCCCGCCATTTTACTCTTATTATACTTCAGAGAATTAAATTGCATAATATTAAATAATTTATTCTGAGCTTTACTATCTATGGTTAATATTAAGTCCGCACCATTATTTGGCTCCCTAAAAGAAATAATATTTTTCTCTCTTAATAAAGCATCTACTTCTATTTGTCTAAAACCATCCTGACCTCTTAAATGGTCTTCATAGATATATTCTAAGCCTGTTTTACCAAGACGATCATAATAATTATAACCTTTTTTTAAGTCTTCTTTATTCACCTCTCCTAAGTAGCCAATGATATGTGCTATACCTAAAGAAGATAAATAATTACGACGAGGTTCATATTTAACTTCTAGAGATTTTTTCTTTTCTGAAAGAAGCATTAATTTAACAGCTAATTCATATTCTAAATTTTCAGCTAACAACACTTTTCCCTCTTTATTCTCTATTCTTTCTCTTATCTCTTCAGAATCTAAATCTAATAATTCTTCTAATTCTAATATTAATTCTTCTAATTCTAATATATTTTCTAAATTTAAATATAAAAAGAAATAAGAAGTATTAGCCAGTAAAGGATTACCAAACTTATCGTATATTAATCCTCTATTAGCTTTAATAATATCATTTTTAATACGATTGCCTTCGGCTATATTTCGATAATATTCTCCTTTTATTATTTGTAGATAAAAAGCTCTGCTTAATAATATTAATAGTAAAAAAAGAAAGAAATAAAATAGCCTTCTAATCCTTTCTGCTTTAAAAAAGTTCTTTAGAGAACCAGAGTTTTTAGAAAATAAAAACTCTAGATAATCTCCTGTATCTCTATCCTTAATAAACTCAGATACTTTTGAGTCAATGATACTATCCTCTTTTATTTTAAAAGGATCTCTCATTTTTATTAAAATTATAATACATTAAGTATAAACTAATGGTAATTAAAGTATTAATTATTAATGATAAACTAATAGTAAATAAATTATAAGTAATAAAAAAGTATTCTATATTACCATTTATTAAATAAAATAAATAAGTAAATAAATAATATAAGAAAAAAGAAATAAATATTAATAATAATATAGTCCAAATATTATTAATACCAAAAACTTCTTTCTTTAAAATGCTTATTATAAATATTATTAGAAGAAATATAAAAGAATGTAAACCAAAAAAAGCTGTAAAAGAATCTAAAAATAATCCTGCTAAAATAGCAAAAGTATAAACTATTCTATAATCATTTATTATTAAAAATATTAAGAGAGAAAATATTAAAAAACTTTGCCAAATTATAATACCCTTTATATTAAAAATAAAGAAAATAGCAGAAGCTAAGAAAAATAAAAAAATAGAACTTAAATATTTCATAAACTAATAACAGCTACTAAATATAAACTTTGATAATTAAGCAAAGGAGATACTAAAGCTTTTTTAAAAATATCCTCTTCTTTAGAATCTATCTTCTCTACTTTACCAACCAATAAATTAGCTGGAATATTAGTATCTAAGTAAGAGGTAATTACTAAATCATTTATCTTTATCTCTTGTTCTTTGGGAATAAACTCTAAGTCCATTCCCAAACCTAAAGAGCCCCTTAATATTCCAGAAACAGTTTCTGATCCTACTTTAACTGCTAAGCTAGAATCTTTATCTGTTAATAGTCTAACTTTAGAAGAATATAAATTAACCTCTATCACTTTCCCAATAATTATACCTTCATTAATAATAACAGCTTGACCTTCTTTGATATTCTTATCTTTTCCAATATCTATAATCAATATATTATTATTAACTTCATCTCTACTTAAAATATTAGCAATATTTAAAATATAATCTTTCTTTTTTTCAAAATCTAATAATTCTCTTAACAATTTATTCTCTTCCACCAAGCCCTTTAAAGATGTGTTCTCTATTAAAAGCTCTTGATAAGAGAGCTCTAAATCATCTTCTGAGGCTAATAAAGTATTAAAAGGTAAATCGGGTTGTATTAATCTAAATACTAAAGCTAAATCAAAAATTCCTCCATTCTTTAAAATGATAAAAAAAATAATAAGCATTAGAGAAAGTGTAAATATCTTTATTTGTTCTCTTAGCATATTAATTATATCCTGAATCCTTAGTAGAAGGTAATAATATTTCTTTTAAATTCTCTAAATCATCTAAAACCTTGCCAGTTCCCCTAACTACCGCTGTCAAAGGTTCATCGGTAACAGCTACTGGCATTTTAGTTTCTTGAGATATTAAAGTATCAATACCACCCAAAAGAGCTCCTCCTCCTGTCAAAACCATACCTTTTTCATACAAATCAGCAACTAATTCTGGCGGAGTATTCTCAATAGTAGTTTTTATATTATCAACAATTAATTTAATTGGCTTAGCAATAGCTTCTCTAATATTAGCATCTGTTATTCTAACTTCCTTTGGTAAACCAGTTAATAAGTCTCTGCCTCTCATAATAGCATCTACTGTTTTCTCCACTGGTAATACTGACCCTATTTGTATTTTAATATTTTCAGCAGTTCTTTCTCCTAATAAGATATTAAACTTATCACGAGCATATTGTACTATAGCTTCATTAAACTTATCACCAGCTAATTTTAAAGATTTCCAAGACACTACTCCTCCTAAAGAAATGACAGCTATTTCTGTTGTCCCTCCACCAATATCAACTATCATAGATCCGGCGGCCTGTTGAATTGGTAAACCAGCCCCAATAGCAGCTGCTACTGGCTCTTCTATTAATAATACCTCTGAGGCTCCAGCACCCATCACAGCATCTTCAACAGCTTTTCTCTCTACTTCAGTTATATCTAAAGGAATAGCAACCACTACTCTTGGTCGAGGCATAAAAGTAAAGGATTCTCGATGCACTTTATCAATAAAATGTTTAACCATTTTTTCTGTTACTTCAAAATCTGAAATAACACCATCTACTAATGGTCTGGTAACTATAATATGAGCTGGAGTTTTACCCAACATTATTTTAGCATCTTCACCCACAGCTACTATTTTTTCATTACGAGTATTAATGGCTACCACTGAAGGCTCATTGATAACAATGCCTTGATCTTTAACATAAACCAAAATATTAGCTGTTCCTAGATCAATACCAATATCTTTAGAAAAATTACCAAAAAACTTTTTAAACATTAATTGTAATACTTTTTAATTATTTTAATTACTTTAGATAATGATAGTATATTCTTTTCTTTATTATCTCTTTTTATTAATTCTACCCTTCTCTTATCATTTATTATTATTTGCCAAGGTATACCAATTAAGTCGGCATCCTTTAACTTCTTACCAAATGATATTTCTCTATCATCATATAATATATCAAAACCTAAGTTTTTTAATTTACTATATATTTTATCTACTTTCTTCTTATCATTTTTTACTAAATTTAGCAAATGAATATGATAAGGAGAACTTTCTTTAGTCCATATTATACCATCTTTATCATTATTAACCTCAACTATAGTACCCATAACTCTTCCTAAGCCAATACCATATGATCCCATAATTACTAATTTCTCTTGACCATCTTTATCTTTATATTTTAAGTTTAAAGCTTCAGAATATTTAGTACCAAGTTTAAATATATTACCAGCTTCTACTGTTTTATGCTCTGAAACCTTATTATTACATTCTGGACAATTATCTCCACTCTTAACTTTAGCTATTTCTTTATTCTGAGCCCAATTACATTTATTACATAATACTGTAATATCTTCTCCTGCTTCTGTTTTAACCATAAATTCATGAGAATACTCTTTACTCATATCACCCCCAGAAGCTTCAACAGAAAAAACCTCTAAGCCTAATCTTTGATATATTTTTAAATAAGCATCATGAACTTTTTGATAATATTCATTCATACTTTCTAAAGAAGTATTAAAAGAGTATAAATCTTTCATAGAAAATTCTCTCCCTCTTAACAATCCAGATTTAGCTCTTTTCTCATCTCTAAACTTATTCTGTATTTGGTATAAATAAAGAGGTAAATCCTTATAAGATGTTAAATGTTTTTTAACTAAATCTGTAATAACCTCTTCATGCGTAGTGCCTAAACCAATATTAGAGCCATGATGATCTTTAAACTGATACATAATAGGTTCCATATCTTCCCAACGATTAGTCTTATCCCAAAGTTCCTTTGCTTGTAAAGCAGGCATCAATATTTCTTGACCACCTATTTTACTCATCTCTTCCCTAATAATATTTTCTATTTTACGATATACTTTTAATCCTAAAGGTAGATAATTATATACTCCAGCCATTTGTTTTTCAATAAAACCAGCTTTAGTTAATAATTGAGCATTAATACTCTTTTCTTCTTTACTTATATCTTTTCTAGTTTTACCAAATAATCTTGTTTGTCTCATATCTTTATTATATTATTTATTCTCTCTCTTTCTCCTTCCAAAACAGGGCCATCATAATCTCCGCTATGAGCAGTTTGATCTTGATAACAGTTAGCTTTTTGATCTAAATGTATACTAAATTCTAATCCTTCATTCTTTTCTTTTAAATAAATATGAAATCTAGGAAATTCTCTACCCTGTATTCTTCTGCTATAACTCTGGCCATTCCTTAAAGGATGATAGCCTAGTCTTCTCATTATTTGTAATATATTAAATTGTCCAGATACTATAAATTTCATTAAAATATATTCTTAATACCCTCGATAAAGTCTAGGCCATATTTACCAATATCTCTAAAAGTAACTACTAATATTAAAGCTATTAAAAGAATAAACCCACTATTATGAATAATAGCTTCTGTTTTTGGAGTTATTTTTTTACCTCTTAATTTCTCAATACCAACAAATAATAATCTGCCCCCATCTAAAGCTGGAAAGGGTAAAATATTAATAACACCTAAGTTAATAGAAAGAATAGCCGCGAATTGTAAAACATATAACCAACCCATTTTAGCTACTTGTCCTGCTATTATAGCAACACCAACTGGACCAGATAATTCCTGAGATAATCCTTGACCAGTTATTAAATTTAATAATAAATCTTTAAAGGCAAAAACAACATTTTTAATCATGGCTATTGTTACTTCAAAACCATGTCTAATGCTACCTAATAAACTATAGCTTACTATCCCTGTATCTATCAAACCAATACCAACTATAGCTTGCTCACCTTCTGTCATAATACTGGGCTCAATATTAAATTCTTTTTCTTCTCCCCTTCTCTCTATCATTAATTTAATACTCTCTTTATTTTCTTTTATATTAGCAGCTATATTATCATAAACATTATCTGCTTGACCTACTTCCTGATCATTGATACTTAAAATATAATCTCCCATTTCTAAACCACCTAAATCAGCAGCACTATTTTCCATTATTTCCATTATAACCACCCCTTTATATTCTATATTCTGGCCAGCTAATTCCCTATCAATAGCTTGTGGTAATCCTAAATAAAAACCAATAGTTAATAAGATAAAAGCAGAAATAAAATTCATTAATACTCCCGCACTTAGAATAAGACTTCTTTTCCAAGCTTTTTGATTAGCAAAACTACGAATATCATCATCATCTTCATCACCATCTTCACCCTTTATCTTTACAAAGCCACCTAAAGGTATCCAATTCAAAGAATATTTAACCCCTTCTCTTTCAATGCTAAATATCTTTGGAGGAAAACCAATGCCGAATTCCTCAACATCAACCCCTAATTTAATGGCCGTGATAAAATGCCCTAGCTCATGAACTAAAACTAAAAAACCTAAAACTAATACGAATGTAATAAGTGTTAACATACTAAATTGTCATTATTTCTTTTTCTTTTTCCTCACCAATAACTTTTATTTTCTCATTATAATCCCTGATTAAATCATCTAATTCTTTCAAAGAAGTAAATTTTTCATCTTCTCCTATTTCTTTGCTCTTTTCTAAACTAATAATAGCTTCTTTTAATTTATCTCTTTGCTTTCTTAAAGATATCTTTGCTTCCTCTAATTTCTTAGCCAAAACCTTTACCAATTCTTTTCTACTCTCTTCTGTTAATTGGGGAAAATTTAATCTTATTAAATCTTCATCAATAATAGGGTTTACATTTAAATCAGAATTAGACAAAGCTCTTTCTATATCTTTTAATATCCCCTTGTCCCAGGGCTTAATACTAATAGTTCTTGGTTCAGGAGAAGATATAGCTGCCAAATGCATTAATTCTGATTTAGTGCCATATGATTCTACCATTATCTTTTCTACTATACTAGGTGACACCCTACCTGTTCTCAAAGAAGAAATGTTCTCTTTCAAGAATTCTATAGTTTTTTCAAATTGATTCTTATTGTCTTCTATAATTGTATTCATATTATTATTTTATTTTATAAACTCCTAAATATATATATTTACCATCTGGAGAAAACTTTAATTCTCCTGGTTTTTGTGAACTTGGTAAAGATTTAACCTGCCAATTAAAACCATTATCTAAAGAATGATATAAAGCAGAAGAAGTAATATATATTATTTCTGAACCATTATCTTTATTAACAATAATATCATATACTTTCTCTTCATTAGGAGCTGTTAATAATTTTAATTGCTGCCACTTTAAACCATCCAATAATCTAAAAATACCAATTTTATTAGCATAAATCAAGCCATCTCCAACACTTTTATCTAATTCTATATCTAATGCTACCTTTGAGTCTCTTACTTCTTTAAAGATAATAGGTTCTGTGTCCTCTGTTTCTGTCATAATAACCTCTAAATCCATTAAATTGGTCCAAACACTGTCATTATTATTACTCTTGTAAATACCAGCAGATTGAGTAGCTATATAAATAATATCTTGACCAGCTATATTCTGTATTAATATTTTATTAATACTATTCTCAAATCTTTTTATAACATTCCAAGATATACCAGCATTATTACTCTTTAATAAATCACCAGCTGAAGTACCAGCATAAATAATATTAGAATTATTATAATTTATATTTAAAGAAGTAATAAATTCATTTTCTCCTGTTTCAAAATAAATAGCAGACCAATGACGAGAACAATCATTTGTTTTATAAATAGTATTATGAAGAGCTGCATATATTAGACATTTATTATTCGGATCAATAACCAAATCATTAACCCTACCCTTACCGTATAAACTATTAAACCAACCCTCTCCTTGATTATAGCTATATAATATACCATCATTATTACTAGCTAAATAAATAGCTTGCTCATCATTATAATCAAGGATTATTTTATTAATATTAGATCTATTAAAAACAGCCGTACTATCACCTATTGTATATAAAATATTTTTCTTTTCCCAACTTTCTCCTAAATCAGAGCTTCTAAAAAAACCACCAATATCAGTTAAATCTTTCTGACTAATATTAATACAACCAGATAAGACTATGCTTAGAACAAAGAAAAGACTAATTATTTTTATTTTTTTCATTTTATTTTATACTTAATAATAAATTCTCCCATAATAATTGTGGTGAGATATTATATTTTAATTTATTCTTTAAATTATATATATTAAGTAAATTATTTAATAAATTCTCTTTTTCAAACTTATTACTTAAAGTACTTAGTTTGTCTTGATAAAGATTATTGACTATTTTCCTATTTAATTTTAGCCACAATAAATCTCTTAAAAATAACTCTATTAAATCTAAATACTTTTTTGTTAAGAAGCCTAATTCCTGTACTTTAGATCCCGGATTATCTTTTTTTAATTTAGCAAACCATTTATCTATACTCTGTAAATAATTAAAAGTATTATTTTCTAATAAATCTAAAATAAAATCTGAATCTTTTTTAAAGCTTTCTAAGTTATCTTTTAAATAAGTTAAAGCTAAACCTGGCCTACCAAAAGATAAATTAATTATAGTCTCTTTTTCTTCTTTTTCAATATCATAATTCTCTAACCACTTAGACATATCTTCTTTATTCAAAGCTTGAAACTTAATACTCTGAGAACGAGATAAAATAGTAATTGGTAAATTAACTATACTATCTGCTATTAATATCACTGTTGTACCCTCTGGAGGTTCTTCTAAGGTCTTTAATAAAGCATTAGCACCTTTTATATTAATTTTATCTATATTATAGATAATGGCTATTTTTCTCTTATTACCAATTCTAAATAAAGCTAATTTACTCAAAAACTCCCTAATATTATCAATACTTAAGTCTTCGTTCTGACCTAAGGTTAATAAATTTAAATAAATATTCTTTTCTATCATTTTACAATTATGACACTTTAAACAAGGCTTAGTATTATCTTCACAAAAAATAGATTTAGTAAAATAATTTACAGTTAATTTCTTCCCTAAACCAGGAGATCCGTAGAATAAATAAGTATTAGCTAATTTATTATTATTTAATACTCCTTGCAAAAAATTTATTTGTCTTTGTTGACCATAAATAGGCCATTTATATTTATTTAACATTAAGATAATAATACCATTATTATCCTCATCTAATCAAGAAAAAAACCACTATTTTTATAATAGTGGTTTTACTCTTTTTGTAGCTACTTTTTCTTGTAATACTTTTAATCTTTTTTTGGTTTGTGCTATTAAATTTTCAGAAACAATAGTATAATCTTTTGTTTCTTTGCCAATACCAACTTTTTCAAAGTATTCGATTCTATCTTCATAGAATTTTATCAACTCTATTGTATCCATGTTTTCTCCTTTTTGTTATTACACTAATGAACTAAGTACATAATATAATAGTATAAAAGAAAGAAAGTGTCAATATATTATCCTAAAAAACCATAATAAGCAAAGAATAGTCCTATAATCATAATAAAAATACCCCAAGATTTAGTATTTCTATAATAATTCTTAAAACGAAGCATAAATTGAGGATTAGCTAATAATAAGATACCTTTCAAGGTAGCCATCCAACCAACAATAGTAATTACAACAGTCCAGTCTTTAACCCAAATATTATGATATTCTATTAAAAACATACCAATAATAAGAGTCATAATTCCCCCTAAATAAACTAAGGCTGAAGAATTTTCAAAATCTTCAATCATTTTCTTTATATTCATCTGACCATTCCACATATTAAAACCAACGGCTAAATAAGCTAAACCTAATATCTTAGCTATAAAAATTGATAATTCCATATTTTTTATTTTAATTTATTAATTATATCTTTTAATATATTAATATTAGCATTTAAATCTACTTTATACCAACTACTATAGACTCCTTTTTCTTTTAAAATATTTATTTCTTCCGGAAAAACATAATCATCTAACCATTTAAAATCTTTAGTAAAATCTATCGCTTCTGTTTTATGGGTACTCCAATTAGTTTCTTTTATCTTTTCTAAATACTTTATTAAATTAGGAGCTAAGTATCTTTTTAATAAATTTACTGTATATTCTTTGTCTCCCTTACAATGGGTAGTTAACCAATATACAGTATGATTATCTGTAATATATTTAAGGAACTCTTCTAAGTTAGGAGTTACTACTCCTCTTTTTAATATTACTCCATCTATATCTAAATAAATATTCATTATTTCTTTAAACCCTTATAAATAAACCAATCTTCTTTATTTATTTCATGAAAATAATCTGCTTCTTCAATTAATAAGCGAGAAGCAGTTCTTTTAACAGCAGCTATCTCTACTCTAACTCCTTCTCCTCTTAAATGAGCTACTAAATCAATATAATCTGAATCTCCAGACATAATAATAATAGTATCTACTTTAGAAGCTAATTGAGTAGCTTTAATTGTTAAAGGAATATCTGCTGATTTATGACAAGGTATTACTGATCCATAGTAATTCTCATGTAATCTTTCTGCTAATTTAGCTGAAATAACCCTTCCTTCACGAAAGTATAATAATCTATTTAATCCCCTTTCATTTAATAGTCTAGGAATTAGAGTATCAAAATTAATCATAGTATGTTTTGATTTAGAAATCTTATGAATACTCATTTCAATATTATTTCCATCACAAAGTATAGCTACAGATTGATTGATAAATAAGTCATTTATTTTCATAGTTTTTATTTAATTATTTAATTCCCTATCCAAAGCTTTATTAACTAAAGCATCAGCTTCTTTATTATACTCTCTTCTAATATGAGAAAAAGTAATTTTTTTAAACTTTAAAGTTAAATTATGTATTTTAATAAATATTTTAGCTAATTCTTTATTCTTTACTTTATATTCTCTATTAAGTTGTTTAACTACTAATTCAGAATCTAAATAACAGTCTAGTGTATTTATATTATGTTCTAAAGCTAATTCTATACCTTTTAGTATAGCTAAGTACTCAGCTTGATTATTAGTACCCTTACCAATATAAGAAGAAAAAGAAGAAAAAAGTTTATCATCTTTATATAATACTCCTCCAATACCTGCTGGTCCAGGATTACCTCTGGCTCCTCCATCTGTATATAGTTTATAATTCATTTTGTTTGACTTATTACCTTTATGTTATTATATTTATATAAGTGTTAGTGAGAGTTTTGGCTCTCAAGCGGTCCCTCATTGAAAACTGCAGACTAACGCTTTTTTTATTTATCTAGATTTTTAGTAGAGAATATCTTATTTCCATCTTTACTAATACTCCAATATGGATAAACGGTTAGAAAAGATGGCTCAACACCTTCAATTTGTTTAATAACAAATTTAAATTTTATATCTAAGTTAATTAATAATACCACAAAAGCAAAATATTCTACATTCTTTAATCTTTTTTCCCAACGAGAATTAATGTTCTGTTTAATAAAAGTTTGTTTCTTTTCATATTCTTGTAGAATATGACATTTTTTTATTACTTCAACTTCTTTTGGTATTAATCTTAATCTAATATATTGTTGATGAATAGAACGACCCTTGTTCCAAGATCTTCTTAATGTATGCTCAAAACCTTCTTTATTAAAATGAACTCCTTTATTTAAATAAGGGCATTTAATGGTACCTATATTATTATAATATTCTTTAGTATCTTTCTTTAGTTTTTCTAACCTTTCTTCGCTTATCTTCATGCAATAACTTATCTATCTATACTATATTATTTATTAAAATAAGTAAAATAAAAACCTTTAACAAGGTCTTTACTTCTATATATTTAATTAATTTATATTTCAACTATCTGGAATTTCCGGATGATTCATTATACCTATATCAGTTGTTGCATTTTTTGTAACAACTAAACTTTCTACCTAATATCCCATATCTCCATTTTTAACTATTTTCGGAGATATAAATATCTACATCTCCACATCAACCTTAATATCTTTAATTATTAATTGTATTTGTCTATTACCATTCCATTCATTAATACTTAAATTATACACTATATTAACCTTATCTCCTACCTTTAATTCTTTAAAAGCTAAAGAAAAACCAATACAATTTATTTTCTTATTATCTTTCATTAATTCTAATTTAAGATGTTTTTCATCTGCTCCTACTTTCTTTAAATTAGTAATAATAATATCTTTAGATAAAAATAGAGGTTCTTCATTATCTTTACCAAAAGGTTTAAATTTATTAACTAATTCTACTAATGGCCAATTAATATCAGAAAAATTAATTTCTAATTCTATATCTAATTCTGGTTTAGGGTCTATATCTTTTAATTCTTTATTAGTTATTTTAATAATACCCTCTTTAAATTGCTCTAAATTATTTTCTTTTAAAGAAAAGCCACAAGCCTGAGGATGTCCACCAAATCTTAATAAACTATCTTTTACTCCTTCTAATGCTTGCGTAACATTAAATTCTTTAATACTTCTGCCGGAACCCACTAAATCTTTAGTTTCTTTATTCTCTGTAATTACTAAACAAGGTCTATTATATTTACGAAGTAATTTAGAGGCTACTAATCCTGTTAAACCAGCAGACCATTCTTTATTAAAGAATATTAATATCTTATCATCTAAATTTAATTTTAAAGCTAAGGCTTGTCTAAACATAGTTTCGGTAATCTTTTGTCTTTCTTTATTAGAATTATCTAATTCTAAAGCTAATTGATATGCTTTCTCTCTACTTTCTTCTTTTAAGAGATAATATGCTAAATTAGCATGATCCATTCTACCGGCAGCATTAATACGAGGAGCAATACTAAAGCCTATACTTCTGGTATTTATTTCTTTAAGATTACATACTTTTATTAAGTTCTGTAAGCCTATTCTCCTTGTTTTCTCTAAAACTATTAAACCATATTTAAGGAGGGTTCTATTCTCCCCTAATAAAGGCATCATATCTGCAACAGTTGCTATGGCTACCATATCTAGAAGCCACTTCTCTTGCTCTCTCTCCACCTTTTTGTTCTTTTTGCTATGTAATAACCCTTGGGCTAATTTAAAGGCAACACCACCCCCTGCTAATCCTTTAAAGGGATACTGTTTATCTACTTTAGGGTGAATGATGCTATAGGCTAGGGGTAATTCCTTAGGAACAGTATGATGATCAGTAATAATAACATCTATCTTATTATCTTGAGCCTCTTTTATCTCTTTATTACTAGAAATACCACAATCAACGGTTATGATAACTTTAGTATTATTTTCTTTAAATTCTTTGACAGCTTTTTTACTTAAACCATAGCCATCTTTTTCTCGATGAGGTAAATATACTTCTACTTGAGCTCCTAAAGATAATAATACTTCTCTTAAGATTATAGCTGCTGAAACTCCATCGGCATCATAGTCTCCAAAAATAGTTATTAATTCTTTATCAGTAATAGCTTTATATAGTCTCTCTGTAGCTTTTTCCATATCAGAAAATAAATAAGGATCATGTATGTCCTGACTATAGTCTGGATTAAGGAATTCATCTATTTTTTCTTGCGTATCTAATCCTCTATTAGACAGTAACTGAACTACAACCGGATGTAGTTCCGGAAAATTATTAATAATCTCTTTATTTACTTTATTACTTTGTTTCCAAGTATATTCCATAATTAAAAAACTTAGTAATATCAATATTACCAAGTTTTATATATTAAGTCTAATTCTATTTAATTTTAACAACTTTTATCTTAATTGCTTTTCTTCTTTTTCTTTTTACCTCCTTTGTTTCTTTTTTTATTTCTTTATCTTTCTTAATCTCAGGAATTAATTCTTTTTGTCTTAAAGCTGATCGTAAAAACCAAAGAGAAAATACTAAAAATACTAAACCTAATAAAACAAAATAAAAATAAATATTATCGGTATTCAAGAAAGAAATAGTCTCTGTATTATTCATAATATCTAAATATTCTTCTTGAATATTGATTAAAGAATTATTAGCATTTATAAAATCTTCTTCTGTTTTTATTAAATTATCTATAATATTATCCTCCATATTTATTTCTTAAAATATTTTAATGTTTTCTGAGCTAATATTAATGACTCTCCTTCGGGAGCTATTAATATTTTAGTCTTTTTTGGTATTACTAAATCTTTAATTACTAATTTTCTAATAATACTACTCTGAACACCTATGCCACCGGTAAAGACTAAAGCGTCTAGTTTTTTATTAAAACCAAGATAAGTAGCTAAATACTTTTGAATACTATATATAAATACATTTAAAGCTATTTTACTTCTTTCTTTTTCTAATTTAGTAAACTTCTTTTTACTTTGAAAACCTTTTACTTTATAATTATTAGCTCTTAATATTTCTCTTAAGTCTGTTAAATTAGATAAACCATATAATCCTGATTCTTTATTAAATATTTCTTTTAATCTCTGAACTGATATCTTTAAATGATTTAAAAGATAAAAAGCAATAGCAGAGGGTATGGTTCCACTTCTAGTTGACATAGTTAAACCTTCATTAGGAGAAAAACCCATGGTAGTATCTATTACTTTACCATTCTTATACCAAGCAATACTATTACCAGAGCCTAAATGACAAGTAATTATATTTAATTTCTTTAAAGGTTTCTTTAATTTTAAAGAAGTATATTGAGTGGCGAATTCATGACTTAAACCATGAAAACCATATCTTCTGATATGATATTTCTGATAGTATTTAAAGGGTAAAGAATATAAATAGGCTTTAATTGGTAAATCTTTATACCAAGCTGTATCAAAGCTAATAGACATTCTTATTCCTTTAAAATACTTTTTACTTAATTTAATTAATTCTAGAGTAAGAGGATTATGAAGAGGAGCAAAACTATTATATTTCTTTACTCTCTTTAGAAAAGAATTATTAATTTCTCTAGTTTTGGTAAATTCTAAACCGCCATGTACTAAACGAAAACCAATATATTTGATATTATATTCTTTTACTATTTTAATTAATTCTAAATACCATTTCTGAAGATTATAATTATAATTATATATTCTATATTCTTTATTATTAATAGTTAAAGAACTTTTTTTATTACCCAATATATTAAAAGATCCCTCTAATTCTTCTTTTAATTTAAAATCAAATAAAGAAAATTTCAAAGAAGAAGAACCACCGTTTATTATTAATATATAGTCTTTTTTCATATTTTTAATTCTACTTCTGAACCATTCTTGATATTAAAAGCATTAGCTTCATCCGTATCTAAATGTAATCTAGTTTTAAAATTACCAATTCTAATTACTATATTATCTAAAAGACCACCTCTTTTTCCTTTAATAATAGCTTTTACTTTTTGTTTATTCTTTAATTTATATTTTAAAGCTTCTTCTTTAGAAATATGTAAATGCCTTTGCGCTACTATTACTCCTTCTTTAATCCTAATCTTTTTCCCTTTATTCTTTATTATTATCCCTGGAGTATTCTTATGATTACCAGATAATCTAAGAACAGGTTTAATGCCTAAATAAAAACAATCGGAGAGAGATAATTCTAATTGAGTATCCTTTCTTTCTGGTCCTACTATTCTTATTTTTTGCAAAGAATTCTTAGATCCAATTACTGCTAAAGTTTCTTGACTAGCATATTGCTGAGGTTGAGAAATATTCTTTAATTTCTTTAATTGATAATCTTTAGTAAAAAGTTTATCTATATCTTTTCTAGATAAATGTAAATGTCTAGCTGAAATCTCTACTCTTACTTTCATAACTTCTTTTTCTTTAATAATCCTTCTTGGGCTCCTATTTTCATTATCACTGCATTACTATTTAAAATAGCTAAATGTAAAGCTTTCTTTAAATTCCAATTGTATTTAATAAGACCAGCTATTAAAGCAGAACCAAAAGCATCTCCTGCTCCAGTTGTATTAATACCCTTTCTTTTTAAAGCAGCTTCATAATATACTTTTTGACCATCATATATATAAGCACCCTGAGGTCCATCGGTAATAACTGTTAAATATTGACCATATTGATGCAATTCTTTAATATTCTTCTTGATATTATTCTTAGTCTTTTTATTAATACTATATAATAATTCTAAAGCTTCATCTCTATTTACTATTAAGACAGTAGTATTCTTTAAGTATTTAGCTAATTTCTTTAAACCTAATTTTAATTGATTAGTACCAGGGTTCCAAGCTATGCTAATATCTTTTTGCATACTATGTAGAAAGATATTATTTAATTTAGGAATAAAATTAGCAGATAAAGATGTTAAATATATCCAAGGTGTCTTTATCTTCTGAACTATACTCTGGCTTAAATCTAGAGCAGAATTAGCACCACGATAAGCGAAAATAACATGTTCTTTATTCTGACCAACATTAACAATAAAAGAAATACCAGTATTTAATTTCTTATTCCTTTGTATTAATTTAATATTTACTCCCGCCCTTTTCATATTTCTAATAATACTATTACCAACATCATCTAATCCTAAAGATAATATAGTTTGTGTTTTAAGACCTAAAGAAGCTAAAGAAATAGCTGTATTAGCTCCTCCTCCTCCATAAGTAAGGAAAACATCATTACTATATAATTTAGCCCCGTATTCAAAAGCAATAAGCTTTTGCCGCAGTAAATCTTTTTTATTATCAATTAAAAGCATATCATCTGTATAAAACATAATATCTTTAGTAGCTCCCCCAATTGTTGTAATTTTATTTTTTAACATAAATATATTATATCATAAATTATTTCTTACTAATAATATAATAACTAGCAATACCTAAAGCTATACCAACATTTAAAGATTCTTTTAAACCATTCATTGGTAAAGATATCTTTTTTTCTACATTCTTTAAAATAGCAGAAGACAATCCTTTAACTTCATTGCCAACTATTAAAGCTAAAGGAAACTTTGGTTTATATTTTAAATAGTCAATACTATCTTGACCGGTTTCTAAAGCTATTATATTAATATTTTCTTTTTTTAATTTTTTTATTAAATAATTTAAAGAAGAATAATGCTGCCAAGCTACAGACTCCTCTGCTCCTAAAGCTACTTTAGATATTTCTTTGCGAGGAGGATAACCAGAATAACCAGTTAAAAATAATTTTTTGACACCTAAACCATCTGCCGTTCTAAAGATAGTACCAATATTATATAGGCTACGAATATTATGAGCTATTATGTATAAATCCTTATTCATTACGATATATGTCTTCTTTCTTTTCTTTCATAAAGTCTAACCAATCTTCAAAACCAGCCATAAACATTTTAAAAGGAGCTTCGATTATAAAGTCCATAATAAAAGCAAAAATATTTATTTTCTTAAACTTAGTAGATAAATAATGACCAACGGCTATTAAAGGCAAGGAAAAGAAGTTTATTAAAAAAGAAATTGGCCCTTCTTTCTTTTGCACAGCCTTATACTCTTTAGCAGTATTTCTAATACGAGAAGCAAAGAAAGAAACAGCTGTTAAAAAGAATATGAATAGTCCTCCAGACAAGATATTAAAGTCTAAATATTGTAAACCTCTAATAACTACACCAAAAACAAAAATATATAAAGCCGCATAAAGAGTATAATAGAACATCTTAAAACCTAAGGTACTACGATATTTAGCTTTTAATTTACAAAGAAGAGAGTCTTCTTTTTTATTATATATTAAATTATGTAAATTCTCTAAAATCTTTTTTGTATTCTCTTTACTAGGAGGAATAATAGTTAAAGCGATAATAAGCATTAATAATGGTGGAAAAATAATATTAATAGCTAAATTAATATAATTAACACCATTTAAAAACCATATTTCATAGGGTATTTCTAAAATAACAGCTAATAATACTTTAGTTAAGAAAATATAAATAATAGCTCTAATTGAAGAAGAGGTAATTTTCTTTCTAATTAATTTATATTTATTATTTAATAATATTTTAGACTCTGCTTCTAAAAGATTAGGCTGACTTAAAAGATCCTCTAATTCTAATCCTTTTTTTAATATCAATTCATATAATATCTTAAAAGTAATTACAGGTTCTTTTAAAGAATTAAATAATTTCTGTTGATAAGGATGATTTAAATGATGCTGCATAGTATTATAAATAGAAGGAAAGTCAGAGGCTAACATCTTTATCAAGCTATCATCAGCTTTTTGCCAGTGAGGAAAATATAAATTTAATAAATGATAAGAAATAATAGTATCATCAGACTTTACTAAAGATTTATGAACAGCAATATATAATTGAATATCCTTTTCTCTAATATCTAATTCATCTCCTTTAAATTTAATACGATTTTTAGTAACTTGATACATAGCTTCAACCACAGCATCTTCTATGCTTTCTGGATTAAGAAGCATATCTATTTCTGAAGCCTCAACACCCACTAACCAATCAAAATAATCTTTTCTTTCTGAACCATGATAAATATCATTTAAAATAGTATATAATTTATTATACTTAGTTATTATTCTTTCTAAAGAATGTACTTTATTATCTGGCACAGTATTATTTAATAAATACCTACTCCTAATCATATCCTTAATTAAACTACGCGCTATACTAGGCTTAAGAGTTTCTAATACTAATCTTCTTTTTAAATTTCTTTCAATAGCAAATCTCCTTAAAAGATGTACCTCTTTAAAGTCAACGCTATTTCTTAATTTTTCATAAAAAGCAGAAACATGTCCTGTTACTTCATTGACCTCAATCTTCTCTTCAGCTTCATTATCTATTTGCTTCTGTTGATAGATATTCTTTATTTTTTGATATAAAACAATTATTTCTTCTGAAATTTTCATATTTTATTTAAGTAATACAATATATAAAATACCATATTTTAATATTTTTTTCAATTGCTAAAATTATTAATTTTGCTATAATATAATTATGAATGATGAAAGAAGTTTAAAATTATTTACTATCTTTGTAAGTTTAATGATTATTACAACTACTTTTTTAATTGCTATTCAAGAATTATTTTATTATTTTAATAATTAAACTCATGTTATTTCAAATTATTATTGCTACCTTAGCTGTTTCTTTATTATCTTTTATTGGTTTAAGTATTTTCTTTAAGAAAAGTTATACTAAAAAAATAATGGAAGGCACTATTTCTTTAGCGGCTGCTGTTCTCTTGGGTAATGTCTTTTTTCATTTATTACCAGAAGTATTAGAAACAGCTCAGAATATTGATTTTTCTTTTGAAACTATTTCTTTATATATCTTATTATCTATAGTAATATTCTTTTTTACAGAAAAATATTTACATTGGCACCATTGTCATGATCATCATGATCATCATCAAAAATGTATTCATCCCATGGGTTATAATATTTTAATTGGTGATGCTTTACATAATTTTATTGACGGTATGGCTATTGCTACTAGTTTTATTTTAGGAACCGAAATAGGTATTATGACTACTATCGCTATTGCTCTTCATGAAATACCGCAAGAAATTGGTGACTTCTCTTTATTATTACATTCTGGTTTTTCTAAATTTAAAGCTTTACTCTGGAACTTTATTTCTGCTCTCATGGCTCTTTTAGGTGGTCTATTAGCTTATTTCTATGCGCAAAGTATAGAACAACAAATATTACTTACTTCTTTGGCTATTGGCTCTTTTCTTTATATTTCTATGTCTGATATTATTCCTCATTTACATGAAGGAGAAAGTAAGCATCATATTCAACAAATAGTCTGGTTTATCATTGGTTTAATTATTATCTATTACTCCTCTACTATCTTTCATTTATTAGTTCATTAAAGAAAATAAATTAATACACAAAAACAAGGTCAAAACCTTGTTTTTATACTATCTATATAATTTATTAATGGCTCGGAGACAGGGGATCGAACCCCGATTGCCTGGACCAAAACCAGGTGTCCTACCATTAGACGATCTCCGAATATGCATATAATACTAATCTTTTTTAAACAAAATGTCAATTACTATTGACCTTATATCAATTTAATGTTATGATATGCCTGTTATGTTCTTTAGCCATAAGCACTGTACATTGTGCTTATCTCCTGAGAATGGGTCTGAAGATTGTTAGCTGAAGCAATAGATATCCTTTCTCACCCCCGTCTTATAAATATAAGACGGGGGTTTTTGTTTTATTAAATAAAGTGCTATACTAAATTTAGTACATTAATAATAAAAAAAAGGAGACAAAAAGTATCATGAATAATAATCAAAAAGTAGAAGAAGAAATAATTTCTTTAATAGTTGAAAACTTAGCAATACCAAGAAAGAATATAGAAACAATTATTGAATATCAAAAAAGAAAAAAGATTAATTATTTAGTAATAGTTAATGAAAATTCCTGTTGGTATGAGAATAAACTTCTAACAGGAGAAGAAATAATGACTATTACTGAAACAACCGCCCATAATCTCATCAAAAAAGAAAGTAAGTTTATTATCAAAGCTATTAAAAATGGAGAAGCAATTCATAATGAACTTGGTTTAATAAAGTTAAGAAAAAAAATAAAAGAAACAGAAATGATGCCTGTTTAAAGAAAAAGGGAATTCTAATGAATTCCCTTTTTCTTTACAAAATTAATAAAATATATTAGCCTATTTATAGTACATTAATAAAAAGGAGCTAAAATGAATAATAAAGAAATAAAAGAAAAAATATTTACTTTAACAAAATATAAAGCAGCTGCTAATCCTAAGGATATTAAAACAATTATTAAATATCACAAAAATAATAAAGATAATTATTTAGTATTATTAGAAAATGAATATGGTAAATGGTCTGGTAGCTCTCTTACTACTTTTTTATCAGGAGAAAATGTTTTAATTATTGGTAATCTTTCTTTAAATAAATCTTTAGAAAACCTAGAAAACTCTCTTGTAAATACTATTATGAATGGCGAAACTATTTACAATGAAGATATTCTACCAGAATTAAAAGATAAAATACTCAAAGAAAGAATGAAGTTATTCTAAATATAAAGGGAATTCTAGTGAATTCCCTTTTTCTTTTACTTTAAACAAGCTTTAATAAATGCTTTAAATAAAGGATGAGGTTTTAAGGGTCGAGATTTAAACTCTGGATGAAATTGAGTAGCAATAAAGAAAGGATGATCTTTTAATTCTATAATTTCTATTAATTTTTTATTGGGGGAAATACCAGCAAATAGTAAACCATTGTTTTCTAATATTTCTTTATATTCCATATTAAATTCATAACGATGTCTATGTCTTTCATTTATCTTTTCTGTTTTATATGCTTGATAGCTTTTACTCTTTTTATTTAAAAGACAGGGATAAGAACCTAATCTTAAGGTACCTCCCTTATCTTCTTCTTCAGTATGACCAGGCAGAATATGAATAATAGGGTTTTTTGTTTTAGCATCAAATTCTGTAGAATTAACATCTTCTTCTTTTAAAATATGACGAGCAAATTCTATAGTTGCTATTTGCATTCCTAAGCATAAACCTAAATATGGTTTCTTTTTTTCTCGTGCATATTTAGCTGCTAATATTTTACCCTCTATACCTCGCTGACCAAAGCCCCCCGGAACCAAAATACCAGCTACTTTCTTTAATTTATTCATTTCTTTTCTATCTCTCTTTTCTAATTTAACAGCATCTATCCAAGTTAATGATAAATAGGAATTATGATTATAGCAAGAAGAATTTAAAGCTTCGACCACAGATAAATAAGCATCTATATTCTCTGTATATTTACCTACTAAACCAATATTTATCTTTTTCTTATCCCTGCTCTTTACTTTTTTAACAAATTTTGTCCACTCTTTTAAATTAGGTTTTCTTTTAGGTAATTTAAGATTTTCAAAAATAATTTCTGAAAGATTATATTTCTTTTCAAACTCTAAAGGTACTTCATAGATACTCTTTAAGGTTAAAGCAGGTATTACTGCTTTTTCTGCAACATCAGCAAATAATGATATTTTTTTTATAATATCTTTATCTAATTTATGATCACTACGACAAAGTATAATATCAGGCTGTATACCTCTTTTATATAATTCTCGTACTGAAGCTTGTGTCGGTTTACTCTTTAATTCTTGACTAGCCTTTAAATATGGTAATAATGTTAAATGAATAAAAAGAACATTTTCTGAACCCATTTCTCTTTGAAATTGTCTAGCAGCTTCTAAAAAAGGTTCCCCTTCTATATCACCTACTGTACCTCCTAACTCTAATAATAAGAAGTCCGTTTTACTTTCTTGAGATGCTTTTTTAATATATTCTTTAATCGTATCTGTAATATGAGGAATAATTTGTATTGTTTTTCCTAAATAATATCCTTCTCTTTCTCTCTTTAATACTTTTTCATATACCCTACCAGTTGTTAAATTAGATAATTTAGATAAATTAATATCAATAAATCTTTCATAATGTCCTAAATCTAAATCTGTTTCTGCACCATCATCAGTAACATATACTTCTCCATGTTGATAGGGACTCATTGTTCCGGGATCTATATTTAAATAAGGGTCTAATTTAGAAGTAAAAACAGAATAATTTGCTACTTTTAATAAAGTACCAATAGAAGCGGAAGCGATGCCCTTACCTAAACCTGAACAGACACCGCCAGTTATAAAAATATATTTTGTTTTCATATTATTTATTTAAAAACTCCCTTTTAAGGGGAGCTAAAAACTATTTTTCTTTTATTTCAATAAAAATATTTAGTCTCTTTTTATTAGGTAAATTTAAAGAGAGAGGAAATTTACCTAAGCTCTTTAAACCTTTATTAAAATTAAACCATTTTTCATTTAAAATTAAATTAAAATTATCCTTAACATATTTGATAATATCTTGTTTAGATACACTTTTAAAAAGATGTTCTTTATCTGAAGCTTTAGCTCTAAAAGAAATAGTAGTATTATTTAATACTTTAATTATTTTATCATAATTATTATTAACCTCTTGTTTTGTCTCTTCTTTTTTATTTATTTTATTCTTTTCTTTATTAATATTAAGAGAAGTAGCTAAAGCTGCCCTTTGTTGTGGTAAAAGAAAGTTAATAGCATAACCATCGCTTACTTCTTTAATATCACCTTTCTTTCCTAAAGCTTTTATATTTTCTAATAATATTAATTTCATTGTTCTTTTATTAATTCTATTGCTTTCTCTAATTGTGGATCTAAATCATTTTCAAAATCTTCTGAACTAAGCTCTATTTCATAATCTGGTTTTATACCCTCTTCTTCTATAGTTCTTCCTTGAGGTGTTAACCATTTAGCGACAGTAATCTTTACCGAAGAACCATTACTAAGGGGTATTAATTGTTGCACTGATCCTTTACCAAAACTTTGTTCTCCTACTATAGTTGCTGTTTTATGATCTTGTAAGGCTCCAGCTAATATTTCAGAAGCAGAGGCTGATCCTTTATTTATTAAAATTATAGTTTTAAACTTAGTTAGGTCAAGCTTATCATAGGCTTGATAGCTTTTATCTTTTCTTTTATCACTAAAAGTTTCTCGAACCACTACTTGATTAGCTTCTAAAAAATTACTAGCTATATCAATAGCTATATTTAAATATCCTCCCGGATTATTTCTTAAATCTAAAATAATACCTTCTGGATTATCTTTTAATATTTCTTGAGCTATTTTAGTAAATTTCTGATCAGTATCTCCGTTAAAGTGAGACATTTTAATTAAAGCTATATTATCTTCTAAACTATAAGTAGCACTAGGAATATCTATTTTACCTCTGATAATAGTAATATCTTGAGCTATAGTATCATCTTCAGAAACTATGGTTAATATTACTTCACTGCCCTTTTCTCCTCTAATTAAAGAAACAGCTTCATCTAAATAAATATTAGTAGCATCTTGACCATCAATAGCTATTATTCTATCACCAGCCTTTAGTCCTGCTTTCTCAGCAGGAGTATTAGCTAAAGGAGCTATTATTACTAATAATCCTTTTCTTTTGCCTATCTCCGCTCCAATACCATAAAAACTACCCTCTAATTCTTGATTAAAGTCTGCTGTATTATTAGGATTTAAGAAGGAAGAATAAGGATCATTTAAAGCAGAAATCATACCTGCTAAAGAGCCATAAAATAAATCTTCATCAACTATATTGTTTTGATCAAAATAATTATCATGAATAATATTCCATAATTCACTAAATAATGCAGAATCTATACTTTCGGAGTTTTTAAATAAATTAGATAACTCAGAAGTAGTTTCTTTTATTATTTCTACTGTTGGTTTATTTTCTTTATTATTTAAATTTAAACCAAATAGAAATCCTAAACTTAAAGATATTACTATTATTAATAGTAATAAATAAATATTAGATACTTTTTTATACCAAGCTTCTTTTACTTCTTCTTTATTTAATTGAAAACTATCTTTAAATTGATTCATATTAATCTTTTATTCTTTCTATTCTCGCTCCTATTTTAGATAATCTAGTATCTAGGGCTTCATAGCCCCTATCTACTTGATAGATATTATCAATAACACTTCTTCCTCGAGCAGCTAAAGCCGCAATAATTAATGTTGCTCCTGCTCTTAAATCAAAACTATATATCTTTTTACCAAATAAAGGTGAAGGTCCTATTATTACTATACGATGAGGATCAGAGACTACTATATTAGCTCCCATTTTCTTTAATTCAGCAACATACTTTAAACGAGCATCATACATCCAATCATGTATTAAGGAAGTACCTTCGGCCTGAGTCATTAAAACAGCAAAAGGTTGCATCATATCTGCTGAAAAACCAGGATGAGGCATATCATGTAATTTATTAATAGCTTTTAATTCTACTTTACCATCTACTATAATATTAGCTAAAGGATAATTATCTTGCGGAGCTAATTCTGAATATTCTATATCTATTTTTAAGCCTACTTCTTTAAATTTCTCTAATTCTAATTTAATAAAATCAGGAGCTGTGTTCTCTATTACTATTTTAGATTTAGTAGCTCCCGCTAAAGCAATAAAGGTTCCTGTTTCAATGGGATCAGGCATTATATAGTATTCTGTTCCTGTTAATTTATTACTCCCCTTTATTTTTAAATTATGAGTTCCAATTCCTTCTATTTCTACTCCTAAACTCTTTAGAAACCAACATAAATCTTGCACAGAAGGATCAGAGGCAGCAATGCTAATATTTACTTCTTCTTTACTCAAAGCAGCAGCTAAAATTATATTCTCCGTACCAGTTACGGAAAATTCAGACATTACTATTTCTGACTGACCTTTTTCTTTCTTTTCTAAATAATAATATTCTTCATCAGAAGTAACTTCTATACCTAAATTTTGAAAAGCTTTAAAATGAGTATCCATAGATCTATTACCAATTTGACAGCCTCCAGGAGCTTTAGTTTTAACTTTAGAAAACCTACCTATTAAAGCACCCATTAATAGTATAGAAGACCTCAAGTCACTTATTAATTTCATATCCATTTTAGCTAAATCTAAATTAGCATTATCTATTTTAAGGCTATTACTATCTGTCCAAATAATTTTAGAACCTAAAGAGACTAAAATCTGTATCATTTTCTTAACATCTTCTATAACTGGTACATTATGCAGAATAATTTCTTCTTTAGAAAGAATACTGGCCGCTAAAATAGGAGTAGCAGCATTCTTAAAACCAGTTACTTTAATATTACCCTCTAAAGTATTACCACCTTGAATTATAAATTTAGGCATAGTATAGTATTAATGAATTATTATATATATAATAATATAAAATTGATTTAAAAACAAGATGAGTATCTTTTGGAGACGTATTACATATTCTATATTTTTTACTATATTTTTTATAAGTTCACCATTATTAATACTATACTCTTTAGGTTATAGATATAACTTCACTACTAATAGTATTGAAAAAAATGGTGCTTTTTATATTAAATCTTATCCTAAAAATGCTGATATTTATATTGATAATATTTTAAATAGCAAAAAAACACCTCATCAAATAGTAAATATAAAACCAGCTAATCATAAAATAAAGGTAATTAAAGATAATTATATACCTTGGGAAAAAGAATTAATAATTAGAAAAGGGGAAACTACTTTTGTAGAGAATATAGTCTTGTTCTTAAAAGAACAAAAAAAGAAAGAACTGGGTCCTGGTTCTAATAATATTTTAATTAATAATAATAAAGATAAGTATTCTTATTTAGATGAAAATAATAATTTATGGATTACAAATATAGAAGAAAATAAAAATTATAATATTTATCAATTTGAAACTATTTATAATTTAATTACTTGGTCTGTAGATAATCAAAGCATATTATTAGAAAAAAATAATAACTTTTATTTATTTAATATAAATCAAAAAGATTTAAAATTATTAACTATAGATACTATTTCTGAAGCCTCTTTTATTACTAATTATATTTGGTATATAAAAAATAATAACTTATTTAAATATAATATTGAAAATGAAGAAACAAATATAGTCTTAGAAGGTATTAATAACTTTATTATTAGAGATGATTATTTAATAATTCAAAAAAATAATATTAATAGTAGTCAAATATTAATATTAGATAAGAATAATTTAAAAGAAATAGTTAATATAGATAATTTAAATATTGGCTCTCTAAAGCTCTTAAGCATTGATGATAAAAAAATAATATTTACTCTTGGTTCTAAATTATATATCAAATATACCTGGAAAGACATTATTATTATTCCCGCTTCTTTAGCTAAAATATCTGGTAATTTTCTTTTAATTAGTAATGGCTATGAAATTTGGTTATATAATTATAAAGATGATTGGCAAGAAATAATTGATCGCTCTTCTCGTTTAGTCTCTGATATTATTTGGCATCCTAATGGTTATTATTTTTTAAGTGAAATAGATCAAGAAACTATAATTTCTGAATTAGACACTAGAGATCAAAGAAATGCTATTTCTCTTTTAAATAATCCCCATAAAAAACATTATTTCTTTAATAAAAAAGGTAACAGACTATTTATTCTAACACCTCAAGAAAATATATCCATAACTATACAATAATAACTTATCCACAGGAGAATGCTTGACTTTCGGTTTTTGTTCGGTTATTATTAATATATAATTATTTATATATAATAATATGCCTAATTTAACAAAAAAACAAAAACAAGTTTTTGAATATATTACTCATTTTATAAAGAGTAATAATTATGCTCCAAGCTATAGAGAAATAGCTGATTATTTTGGACTATCCTCTACCTCTACTATTCATGAGCATATTAAAAGCTTAGAAGATAAAGGATTAATAACTAGTTCTCATAATGTTTCTCGCTCTTTAGAAATTGTTAAGAAAAGCTTTGCTAAATCAATTGAATTACCTTTAGTCGGATTAATAACAGCTGGTGAGCCAATAGAGGCTATTGAAGAAAAAGAAACCATTGCTGTTCCTCAAGATTTAGTAAAAGATGAAAACTCTTTTGTTTTAAAAGTTAAGGGAGAATCAATGATTGATGAGGGTATATGGAGCGGAGATTATGTAGTTGTTGAAAAAAATTTCTACCCTCAAAACGGAGATGTAGTTGTGGCCCTTTTAGACAATACTTATGCTACTTTAAAAAAGTATTTTCGAGAAAAAAATAGAATTAGATTACAACCAGCTAATAAAACTATGAATCCTATTTATGTTAAAAATCCTGCTATTCAAGGCATAGTTAGGGCAATAATTAGAAAATATGCTTAAAATAAATAAAAGAAAAATTAAAATCTGGTATAGAAAGTATATAGCTAAAGATAAATTAACATTTAGAAAATGTTATTGTTGCAAATTAAAAAAATTACATTTAAAGGTCTTTTAATAACTATTGACAATTTCTAATATTTTAGCTATTATATAGCAGTTATAAATATAAAGTAAAAATATGGCACATAAGAAAGCGGGAGGATCAACAGGCTTGGGTCGAGATTCCCAGAGCAAAAGATTAGGTGTAAAACTATTTGCTGGCCAAAAGGCTAAAGCTGGTAATATTTTAGTTCGTCAAAGAGGTACTAAATTTCATCCTGGAGAAAATGTTGGCAAAGGAAAAGATGATACTCTTTTTGCTAAAATATCTGGTATTATAAATTTTAGAAAGCTCAAGAAAAGAAAATTTGACGGTTCTCTGAAAGATACTAAATTTATTGATATACTTCCCGAAAAATAAATAAACTAAAAACTACTTCTCTGAAGTAGTTTTTTTTATTATTACTTAAACTTTTAAATATTTTCTCATAGCAATAATAGTAGAAAAAATATTTAAAACAGCTAAAGCTAAAAACTGTAAACCAAATATATTAAAGAAGTTATCCTTAAAGTAACCAGCTATATTAATAACATGATTATCTTGAAAATAATTAGTTATAGAAGGCTGTATAATGTTCACCAGAGGATAAACAAGAGCAATTAGTACCAAGACACTAATTAAAGCATAAAAGACTCCTTCGAGGACAAATGGAGCCCTAACAAATGAATTGCTAGCCCCTACTAATTTCATAATCATAACTTCATTCTTTCTAGTATAAATACTAATACGAATAGTATTAAAGATAACCACTAAAGATATTAAACCAAAGAATAAAGTGATATACCAGCTATATTTATTAAGACCATTAGCAAAATTATCTATACTAGCTATAAATTGATCAAAATCATGAAAGTCACTATATTCTACTATATTACTATATTCTTCTTCTTGGACAAAATCTAATATTACTTGATATTGATTTAATTGATAAGCCTGAATAGCTAAAGAATATGAAAAAGGATTATCTTCTTCAGAAAATATATTTAAAGCTTCTTTAGACTTTAATCCTAAGCCAGATTGTTCATATAATTCTTTATTTTCTTCCGGAGTAATAATGGATACTTTCTTGACCTCTTCTAAGCTATTTAAATTATTAACTAATATTTCTAAATCTTCTTTAATTACTTCTTTTTTAAGAGAAACTAGTATATCTACTTTCTTGTTAACACCAGCAATAGCTGCTTCTTTAGTATAGTCTATACCTATTAATAGAGTAACGGAGAATAAAGCCATTAACATCATTGTAATAGATACTAAAGATAACCAAAAGTTTCTAAAAAAACCCTGTATACCAAATTTAATAATTCTTAATATTTTTTGCATAATTTTATAATAAATATCTACCACTTGATTGATCACTGATAATAGTTCCTCTATCTAAAGCAATTACCCTGCCCTTTAAGCTATTAACAACCTCTTTATCATGGGTTACTAAAAGAACAGTTGTTCCTAATTTATTTATTTTCTTTAATAAATCAATAATTTCTCTAGTATTTAAAGGATCTAAATTACCAGTTGGTTCATCTGCTATTAATACCTTGGGTTTATGTACTAAAGATCTAGCAATAGCTACTCTTTGTTGCTCTCCTCCAGATAATTGATGAGGATATCTATTTTCCTTACCCTTTAAGCCAACTAAATTAATCATCTGTTGTACTGTTTTATTTATAATATTATTTTTAAAACCACATACTTCCATAGCGAAAGAAATATTTTCTGCTGCAGTTTTTTTTGGTAATAATTTGAAATCTTGAAATATTACTCCAACCTGTCTCCTTAAAGTAGGTATTTCATAATTTTTTAAATTACTAATATTCCAACCACCTATTATTATTTCCCCTTGATCTGATTTTAATTCCGCTATTAATAATTTAATAAGCGTCGATTTACCAGAACCAGACTCACCAACAATAGAAATAAATTCTCCGGCTTTAATATGAAGATTAAGATCTTTTAATATATAATTATTTTCTTGATAGCTTTTAGATAAATTACTAATTTTAATCATTTTATTTAATATATTTTATTAATATTAACTGTTTTTAAATAATCTTGAAAAAATTCATTTATAGTTTTAGCTTGGACAAATATTTGTTTTACTTCTCTGATAGTATTTTCATCTTCAATAATATTTTCTAAATACCAAATAATATAACCTCCTGGTATCATAACTATTTTACTATATTCTCCTTCATTTAAATCTTTAATAGGTTCATAAAAATTAATTAAATCTTCTTCCGGAATATACATACTATTTTCTGCAAAAACTAAATCAGAACTATATTCTTGAGCTACCTCCAAAAAGTCTTGACCAGACTCTAAAGCTTCATAAGCATTTTGAGCTTTAGTTATATTATCTAAATCATTATAATTATCTAATAAATAACTATATACTTTAGATTCTAAAATAAAAGGTTTAATTACTAATTCTTTATAATTAGCGAAAGAAATACCAAAGCTTTCTTTAGTCATCTCTTTTATTTCATCTAAATCTTCTAAATTATCTAAATAATCCTTAAACTCTTCTTTAGTAATAAAGATATTATTATTCTGAGCTATTTTATTTAAATAAACATTTTTTATTAGTCTTTCCCAAATTACTTCTTCAATATCAATTTCTTCTTCATTTTTTTCTAAATACTTTTCTAAAGAATCTTTATATTTTAAATAATCTGCTAAAGGAATAGCTAATTCCTGCTCTTCTTCTTTAATACTACCTGCTTTTAAATTATATACTTTAGAAAAGAATATACCTAAATTATTTTCTAACTTATGAGCATATACTAATTTTATAAAAAAATATTGAGAAATAATTAAAAAAACAATTATTATTATTCCTGCTTTTAACTTTTTATCCATAATCTTTATTTAAAAAAATAATTAAACCATTTTTGATAATTATTTAAATCATCATTCTTTATTATTTCTATTTCTCTATTGTCCCCTTTTATTAAATTAATTTGTTTTTCTCCCGGTTTACTTAAATTTAATTTTAAGCGAGCTTCTTCTTCTATGTACTGATCTGTTTTTAAATAAGCTACCAAATCATTTAAATTATCTTTCTCTTTATTTAATTTAGTAAACTGTTCTTCTAAATTATTAATTTCTTTATTTATATTATACCTTAAAATAACTTCTTTAGATACTTTAATAAAAGAAAAAACTAAAACAATAAATAAGATAATTATTATTAAATTAGAATTATATAATTTAGTAAAAAAATTATCTTCACTCTTTTTTTTCATAGTCTCATTATATCATAAAATAAGTTTTTCTAAAACACTACTTTATGCTATAATATTAAAGGATAAGAATTAAATGAAAATAAAAGAAATAAAAACAAAAAGTTTTTCTTGGACACATATTTCTAAACCTCAGAGAAAGGAAATAGATTATTTAAAGAATAAATATGATTTTCATCCTTTAGATTTAGAAGATTGTTTGGTTAGAATACAAAGACCACAAATTGGTGAATATACTAATCATATCTTTTTTATTTTAACTTTTCCTGTTTATAATAGAATAACTAAAGAAATAGAATCTAGTGAAATAGATTTTTTTATTTCCTCTAAATATATTATTACTCTTAGTGATGAATATATACCAATTACTAATAATCTTTTTGAAGAAACTAAAGATAATAATTATAATAAAGAAAAGTATATGTCTCCTCATCCTGTCTATTTATTATATGAAATATTACATAGATTACAAAACTATACTTTTCCGATGCTAGATCATGTCAGTGAAGATATAGAAGATATAGAAAAGAAGATTTTCTCTGGTAAAGAAAAAGAAGTAGTAACTGAAATATTAAATGTTAAAAGAAATATTCTTAATTTCAGAAAAATAATGCAGGCCCATAAGAATATTATTAAAAAGTTAATGAATACCAATACTAAATTCTTTATGCCTGATAAAACAAATGTTTATTTATCCAATATTTTAGATAGAACTAAAGATATTTGGGATATTTTAAAAACTCAAAAAGAAAATATTAATGCTTTTCAAGAAACTAATGATGCTTTGATTTCTCATAAATTAAATGAGATAATGAGAATCTTAACAGTTATTTCTGTTATTTTAATACCTGCTAATTTAATAGCCTCTACTTTTGGTATGAATGCTAAATTTGCCCCTTTTATTGGTAATCCTTATGATTTCTACAAGATAATATCTTTAATGTTTTTAGTCCTTATTGTAGTTATAATGTTCTTTAAAAGAAAAAAGTGGTTTTAATCTTGTCTAAATACATTAAATAATATACACTTATTCCATTATTCAATGGAATTTTTTTATGAAAAACTTTTGGCAAAAATTATCTAAACCTATTATTACAACCACCCCTATGGCTGGTATTACTGATTCAGCTTGGCGACAAATATGTAAATCATATGGAGCTGATGTTGTGCATACTGAATTTGTTTCAGCTGATGCTTTATACTATGGTAGTAAGAAAACAATGCAGATGATTGCTTATCAAAAAGCAGAAATGCCAGTTGTGGTTCAATTATTTAGTAAAAGACCAGAAATGTATTCTAAAGCAGCTCAGATAGTAGAAGCAACAGGTGTTGCTGGCATTGATATTAATTTTGGTTGTCCTGCTAAAAAAGTAGCTAGTCATGGTGGTGGTATTTGTTTATTAAGAGACATGGATACTGTTAAAAGAATAGTTGAGGAAGTTACTTCTGCTGTTAAAATACCTGTTTCTGTTAAAACCAGAGCTAGTATTAAAGATTTAAATAAAGAAGGAGAATATATTACTGCTTTAGACTTTATTGATGCTTTAAAGGATTATCCTCTCTCAGCTATGATACTTCATGGCCGTAGTTATGAAAAACCTTTTACGGGTCCGGTAGATTTAGAAATGTTAAAAGAAGCTAATACTAGATTCAAAAAATACTTCCCTGATTCTATTTTCCTGATTAATGGTTTATTCCAAAATATAGAGTCTGTAGCTAAAGACTTAGAATATACCAAAGCTGATGGTATAGCTCTTTCACGGGCCTTATATGGCCAACCATGGCTCTTTAAACAGATTAAAGAGTATCTTAATACTGGTCAGTATACAGAAATAACTTGGAAAGAGAAAAAAGATACTATTATTAAGCATGCTCATTTGCTTTATGAAGATAAAGGACCACAAGGTTTTAAAGAAATGAGGAAACATTTACTATTCTATACTAAAGGACATCCTCAAGCCACTCAATTAAGAAAAAGATTAGTTACTGTTGAAAACCCTCCAGAAGTAGAAAATATATTAAAAGATATATAACCTATTGACAATATATTAAAAATATGCTACAATACTATATTAGTCAATGGTGACTATGTTCATGAACAATAACAAAAAGGAGCTAGAAATGGCAAAAAAAGTAAAAGAAAAAAAAGAAGTAGAAAATACTGGTAATGAAAATGAAGTTGAAGAACTTCAAATACCAGAGTTAGAAGAAGAGGTAGAAATAGTAGATAATAGTAAGCAAGTAGCTTACATTGGAATATTATTGTCTATTATATCCCTTATTGGATTATTAATATTTGCCAGTATCGGTGATGGTAAAATTTCTGAATTAAAATCAGAAATTATAGTTATTACTGAAGATATTAAAAAAGACAAAGAGGATATAAGCTTCTTAGATGAAAAACTAGCTTACTTAAACGAAAAGTTTGTTAAAGCTAGCGAAGTGGTCAGAAATCTAGTATCTGTCTCAACAGTTAATGCAGAAATGATTACTGCGGTGGCAGAAGAAGTTACAAACCTAGATTCTAGAGTTGAAAAAGTTGAAACAAGAATAACAACTGCTCAAAAAGGTGTTAATCGCCTAGCAAGAGCTCAACTTATAAATCTTGGTTATGATCAAGAAGAGGCCTGGGAATTAGCTAATCAGATATCTGTTAATCCTACTACAGACAAATGGGATAAGTTATTCTGTAGTTCTAAATATAACCTTAAAAAGGTAAATGATAGAATTGCAAGTTTGAATAGCTCTAAAGCTAATATGAGCGTTGTTAATGAAGAGGTCAAAAAACTAAATGACCTACTTTTAAAAAAACACCATCTAGTGCTGAAACTTCTAAAAAAACATGGAACTCGCTCCATGAAAAATAAATTGAAGTGAAAGGCTCTAACAACAAACCCGTTGAATTTTATTCAACGGGTTTTTTCTTTCTTTTAAAATTTAATTATAAGCTCTCAAATGCTTTTTCCATTTGTTCGTCTATAGTTAAAATTTTATGCTTACTACTAAGAGCATCAATTAATATCCTGACCCTAACTTCTGGATCCATATTTCCAGAACTACTAGCATCTAACTTATAATCTGGCTTATGAATATTATCGCTAATACTATTTAAATTACTTTGAAGTTTATTCATATTAGCTATTACTTCTTCCCTAAATTTATTAAAGTTAGGTCTATCTCCATATTTATCTGACCATTCGTCTAATATTTTAGGAAATGCTTTAATTTCTGTGCTTGTTGTATTATAATAATCTAAAATTTTATTCTGTTCAAAAGATGAGAATTGATCTGCAAACTCTAATACAGTACCATCATTTGTAGTTAATGTATTTTCTGTTATTTCTGCTGCATTAGTTATATCTTCTACCTCAGGATTAGTGTCTATATTCTCTGTTGTGGTATCTGGAACCTCTGTTGCAGCGCTATCTACTGTTGCTGGTTCTGTAGCTGGAGAAACTATTTCTGTTGCAGCGCTATCTACTGTTGCTGGTTCTGAGGTTACTACTGAAGTATCAACGGTTGCACTGTCTACTGTTGCTGGTTCTGTAGCTGGAGAAACTATTTCTGTTGCAGCGCTATCTA
>CAZRZA010000004.1:0-52093 GCA_964604515.1 uncultured Gammaproteobacteria bacterium
AGATATTAAAAGTATTATTAATTTAAATCATTTAGCTAATAAAAAAGCTTGGTCTCTTTTTTATACTTTAAAAGTATATCAGAATCATATTCAACTAAATATAGCTGATCAAAGATCTATAGAAAGACTATTAAAACAGATAGATGATCATACAGAATTAGCTAAATCTAAACCTATATATCAAGTAATATATACTTGGTTAGAAGAATCTGGCTATTTAAAGCTCTTAACTATAGAAGATAGTCAAAAGAATAAAGAACAATTAGATTTTCTTAATCAATTCTTTAAAGAATTAAAAGAATGGGAAGAAGAATCTTTAAACAGTGATAGTATTCATAATTTTCTAGAAACTATGTCTCTAAAGTTAGAGTCAGGAGAATTAGGTAGCATACAATATGATGCTGAATCTGGTCCAGAGGTAGTTAAAGTCATGACTGTTCATGGTTCAAAGGGCTTAGAATTTAAATATGTCTTTATTACTAATTTAGTACACTTAAGGTTTCCAAGTATAGAGAGAAAAGATCCTATTGAAATACCATTAGAATTAATTAAAGAAACATTACCAGAAGGTGATGCTCATTTAGAAGAAGAAAGAAGATTATTCTATGTTGCTTTAACTAGAGCTAAAGAAGAGGCCTTTTTAACTTATGCTGAAGATTATGGTGGTAGTAGAAAAAAGAAACCTTCTCGTTTTATTACCGAAATTGAAATTCCCTATCAAAGTATTAGAAGTAGTAAAGAAATAGAAGAGGTAAAAGATATAGATGATGGTTCAAAGAAAGCAATACATTCTATTCCCAAAACATTTTCTTTTTCTCAATTAAAAGCCTATGATACTTGTCCTCGTCAGTATTATTATTCTCATGTTATTAAGTTAAGAGGAGCTGGTAAACCATCTTTTTCTTTTGGTAAGGCTATGCATAGTAGCCTGCATAAATTCTTTAAATTAATAGTAAAGAATAAAGAAGATAGTCAACAGAATTTATTTAAAGAAGAAAAGAAAATAAAAGATCCTTCTCTAAAACAATTATTAGAATTCTATGAAGAATCTTGGATAGAGGATTGGTATGAATCTGAAAAACAAAAAAAAGAATATAAACAAAAAGGAGAAGAAATATTAACAGAATATTATCAAAAGTATAAAGGTAAGTTTCCTATTCCTTTATTCCTAGAAAAAGGTTTTAATATTAAAATAAAAGATAATAGTCTCAGGGGTGTTTTTGATAGAGTAGATCCTATTGGTAAAGATAAATGGGAAATAATAGATTATAAAACAGGTCAGGTTAAAGATAAATTAACTTTTGAAGACAAAAAACAATTATTAATATATCAAATAGCAGCAGAAGATGTTTTTCAAACTAAAGTAAAGAATTTAACTTTCTATTATTTAAATGAAAATACTCCTGTTTCTTTTGTTGGAACAGATAAAGAAATTGAAAAAACTAAATTATGGATAATAGATGTTATTAATAATATCAAGAAACAAGACTTCACAGCTACTCCAGGATTTATGTGTCAATATTGTGATTATAATAAAATATGTCCTTCTGTTAAAAAGAATTAATATGGCTTGGAAAGGTATCAAAGAACAATTGAATAAGAATTTAAGATCAAAAGGCATTGAAGGACAAGTACAAGAGTCTTTGGTAATAGATTTAGCTAATGATTTAATGATAGAGATTTGGGGTATAGAAATAGAGAAAAAAGCAAGAGTTGTTTATTTTAGAAATGATATTTTAACTATCGCTATATTATATAGCTATATAGAAGAAGAATTTGAATTCCATAAAGATAACTTTATTAAACATTTAAATAAAGAATTAGGTAATAATATAATTAAAGATTTAAGATTTTTAAGTTGATTTATAATCTTTTTTTTGATATTATTAGGCTAATGGGACAAAAAAAATATAGTTTAATTATACTCTTAACCACTATTTTAGCTTGGTTAGCTTTTTTTATTGTTCTTAATAATTTTGATCCTCAAGAAGCCTCTGCTTTAATATTCTTTTTCTTTTACTTTACTCTCTTTTTAAGTATCTTTGGTATCTTTCTATTACTATTATCTCAAATTCGTTTCTGGAAGAATAAACAAAGAAATATGGAAAGAGTTATAATATTAGAATCATTACAACAAGCAATATTAATTTCTTTAGTATTTACCATTGCTTTAATATTACAAGCTAGCAGAATATTAACTTGGTGGAATACCATACTATTAATAATAGTAGCGACTATGTTTGAATTTGTGATTTTAGCTTTTAAGAGTAAAAAAGTATAATATGGATAAAAGATTAAAAGAATTAAAAAATAAAGTTAAAGAAGAATTAAATAATATTAAAGATAATAAGATATTGTTAGATTTGAAAACTAAATATTTAGGTCGGAAAGGTGAATTAACCAAGATATTAAAAGAAGTCAAAAACTTAAGTAAAGAAGAAAAACCTAAAATAGGTAAATTAGCTAATGAAGTAAAAGAAGAGCTAATTAAGATATTTGAGAAGACAGAAAAGATATTAAAAGGTAATGGTTCAGATAATATTTCTTTTGATGCTAGTATGCCTGGTCAAGAAAAAGAAGTAGGCAATATTCATCCCTCAACTACTATTCAATATGAAATAGAAGAATCTTTTCAGCAATTAGGCTTCAAAGTATATGATGGACCTCAATTAGAATCAGAATATTATAACTTTACTGCTTTGAATATACCAGAAGATCATCCAGCTCGAGACACTCAAGATACTTTTTGGGTAGAGAATAATAATATATTAAGAACTCATACTTCTAATTTACAAGTTAGAGCATTAGAAAAAGAAGGAGCACCTTTTAGAGGTATATTTCCGGGGAGAGTATTTCGTAATGAATCTACTGATTCTTCTCATGATCATACTTTTTATCAATTAGAGGGCTTAATGGTTGATAAGGATATAAATATAGGTAATTTAATAGCCACCATGAAAGTGTTATTATCTTCTGTTTTTAAAACTAATGTTGACATTAGACTAAGGCCTGGTTTTTTTCCTTTTGTGGAACCAGGATTTGAAATGGATATTAAATGTTTAGTATGTGAAGGAGAGGGTTGTTCGGTCTGTAAACAGTCTGGTTGGGTAGAATTAATGCCTTGTGGCCTAATACATCCTAAGGTATTAGAAGCAGGGGGCATAGATAGCAAAGAGTATTCAGGATTTGCTTTTGGTTTAGGATTAACTCGCTTGGTAATGATGAAGTACAAGATTGATGATATTAGATTATTAGAAGAGGGAGACTTAAGATTCTTAAAGCAGTTTTAATATGTATTTATCACTAGAATGGGTAAAAGATTATTTAAAATTACCTAAAAAAACAGATCAAGAATTAGCCTTAGACTTAACTATGTCTACTGTAGAGGTAGAAGAGGTTTTTAAGGTACAAAATACCTTAAAAGATATTGTGATAGGTAAAATAAAAGAAATAGAAAAACATCCGCAAGCTGATAGATTGCAAGTAACTAAGGTAGACTTAGGAAATGAAGTAGAACAAATAGTATGCGGGGGCTCTAATTTATATAAAGGAATGTTAGTGGCTGTAGCTAAAGTTGGTTCTTTGGTAAAATGGCATGGGGAAGGAGAATGTATTAAATTAGAAAAAGTTAAAATTAGAGGAGTAGAAAGCAGAGGAATGATAGTTGCTAGTTCAGAAATAGGGTTAGCTAATTTATTTCCTCAAGAAAATGAAAGAGAGATTTTAGACTTATCACATTTAAGAACCAGAGCAGGCGTTTTATTATCTACAGCTTTAGAATTAGATGATACAGTAATTGATATAGATAATAAATCTATTAATCATCGACCAGATCTTTGGGGACAATATGGTTTGGCCAGAGAATTAGCTGCTATTTATAAATTAAAATTAAAAGAATATAAAATACCAGAATTAGAAATAAGAAAAGAAGAAAAACTAAAAGTTTCTGTGAAAGACAAAGAAAACTGTTATCGTTATTTAGGTTTAATTATTAAAAATATAAAAGTAGAAGATAGTCCTTATTGGCTGAAGAAAAGACTATTCTCTGTTGGCCTTAAATCTATTAATAATATTGTTGATGTCACTAATTATGTCATGTATGAATTAGGACAACCTTTACATGCTTTTGATGCTCAAGAAGTGGTGGATAATAAAATAATAGTAAAAAAAGCTCAAGAAGGAGAAGAATTTGTTACCCTAGATGGTGAAAAAAGAAAATTACCTCAAGACGCTCTAATGATAGCAGATAGTGATAAGTATTTAGCTTTAGCTGGTATTATGGGAGGATTAAATAGTGAAATAAAGAAAAGAAGTACAGAAATAATATTAGAATCAGCTAACTTTAAGGCTTCTAATATTAGAAAAACATCTACTAAATTAGGTTTAAGAAGTGAGAGTTCTGCTCGTTTTGAAAAGTCTTTAGATCCTGTTATAGCAGAATTAGCTATTAAAAGAGCGGCGCAATTAATATTAGAATTTAATCCTGAAGCCTATATAGCTTCTAAAGTAGTAGATGTAAATAATAATCCTTTTCCTAAACTAGAATTAAAAGTTTCGGAAGAATTAATTAATAAGAGATTTGGGGTTATAATACCGACCAGAGAAATTAAAGATATACTAGAAAGATTGCAATTTGATATTAAATATAAATCTGGTAACTTTTTTATTAAAGTACCTAGTTTTAGAGCGACAAAAGACATAAGTATTGCTGAAGATATAGTAGAAGAAGTAGCTAGAATACATGGTTATGATAATATTGACTCTAAATTACCAAGAGTAGAATTACAAAAACCTAATTTAGATATTTCTTTAAATAGAGAAAAAGATATTAAATATTATTTAGCCTTAGGTCATCAATATAATGAAATATATACTTATCCTTTTACCAATATAATTTGGGCTCAGAAATTAAATTTAGATTTAGAGAACAATCATATTAAAGTTATTAATCCAATGAGTCCCGAACAATCTTTTTTAAATATCTCTCTATTACCAAATCTTTTAAATAAAGCGGAAGAGAATTTAAGATACTTTAAAGAATTTAAGATATTTGAATTAGAAAGAGTATTTAATAAATTAAAAGATGGTAAATATAAATTAACTAAAGATAGTAAAAATTTCCTACCAGAACAAGAGAAACATTTAACGGGCTTAGAAATTAAAGAGGGTAGTGACCAGGACTCCTTTACTTCTTTAAAGGGGACTATTAATGCTTTAGAAAAACACTGGAATATAGAGTGGCAGAAAGAAAAAACTTCATTATCTTATGCTTCTTTAGCTTATAATATTAAATATCAAGATATAGTTTTAGGTAACTTTGGTTTATTGAATAAAGAATTAAGTCCTGATAAGAAGAATATAGCTTTTTGGGATATTAACTTTAGTACTTTAATAAAATATATTAATGATCATAAAGAGTATATTCCTTTAGCTAAGTATCCTAGCATAGAAAGAGATATAGCTGTTATTATAGAGAGAAAAACAAGTTGGAAAGAAATAGAAGAAGAAATATATAAAGCATCTTCTCTAATAGTTGAAGTGAATCCTTTTGATGTTTATAGTGGTCGAGGAGTAGAAGATGGTAAAAAATCATTAGCTTTTCATATTGAATTTAGAAGTAAAGATAGAACTTTAATTACGAAAGAAATAGATCAAATAATTAATAGTATTTTGAAGGTTTTGGCTCAGAAATTTAAGGCTAAACTTCGCTAATATTAGCCAAATAATATGATAGATAAAAAACAAGTTTTCTCTTGTTTTTTTATTACTTTTATGCTACTATTAATTAGTAAATAAATTAAAATAATGGTTAAAAAAGAAGTAAAAAAGACAAAAAAAAATAATTATGGTGCTGAGAATATTACTGTTTTAGAAGGTTTAGCTCCAGTTAGAAAAAGACCAGGCATGTATATTGGTAATACAGCCGAAGAAGGATTACATCATTTAATATGGGAAGTTGTTGATAATGGTATTGATGAAGCTATGGCTGGCCATGCGGATACTATAGAAGTTAGATTATTACCAGAAGGTAAGGTATCTGTAACAGATAATGGTCGTGGTATTCCAGTTGATAAACATAAAACCACTAAAGTTTCTGCTTTAGAAACAGTTATGACCACCCTACACGCTGGTGGTAAGTTTGGTGAAGGAGGAGGATATAAAGTATCAGGAGGATTACATGGAGTTGGTGTTTCTGTTGTTAACGCTTTATCAAAATGGATGAGATCTGAAATTAGTAGAGATAAAAAAGTATATGCTCAAGAGTATAAAGAAGGTAAGCCTATTACTAAATTAAAAGTAGTTGGTAAATCAAAAGAAACAGGTACTAAACAAATATTTTTAGTTGATGATAGTATTTTTACAGTTACAGAGTTTAATTGGAAAACGATAGTAAATCACTTAAGACAACAGGCTTATTTAACCAAAGGTATTAAGATTAATATTTATGATGAGAGGAATAGCAAGAAAAAGAAATCATATAAATATTACTTTGAAGGAGGCATTGCTTCTTATATTAAGCATTTAAATAAGAATAATGAAGTTAAACAAGATAATGTTTTTTATGTTAACAAAGAAAAGGACAATATTAATGTTGAAATAGCTTTTCAATATACTACTGAATATCGTGAATCAATGTATGCTTTTGCTAATAATATTCATAATTTAGAAGGCGGTAGTCATTTAGTAGGCTTTAAAGCAGCTCTAACTAGAACTTTAAATAAATATGCTCGTAAGAACAATTTCCTTAAAGAAAAGGATTCTAACTTAACTTCGGATGATATTAGAGAAGGATTAACAGCTATTGTTTCTGTTAAATTACCTGATCCTCAATTTGAAGGACAAACTAAGGCTAAATTAGGTAATGCTGAAGTAAGGCCTGTTGTTGATTCTATTTTTACCAAATCTTTAGAAATATTTTTAGAAGAAAATCCTCATGATGCTAAAGCTATATTAGGTAAATGTCTTTTAGCAGCGCAAGCTCGTTTAGCAGCTCGTTCTGCTCGAGAAACAGTATTAAGAAAAGGAGCCTTAGATGGTTTAACATTACCTGGTAAATTAGCAGATTGCTCTAGTCGTAATCCCCAAGAGTCTGAATTATATATTGTTGAGGGAGATTCCGCTGGGGGGTCGGCCAAACAGGGTAGAGACAGAAATTTTCAAGCTATCTTACCATTACGTGGTAAAATATTAAATGTAGAAAGAGCTAGATTAGATAAAATGTTAGCTAATAATGAAATTAAATCATTAATCATAGCTTTAGGTACTAATATTGGGGAACAATTTGATTTAGAAAATTTAAGATATGATAGAATTATAATTATGACTGATGCCGATGTTGATGGGGCCCATATCAGAACATTATTATTAACCTTATTTTATCGTCATTTTCCAGAATTAGTTAAAAATGAAAAGATATATATAGCTCAACCACCTTTATACAAAGTACAAAAAGGAAAAGAAATGGAATATGTATATGATGATAATGAATTAGCTAAAGTTAAAAAGAAATTTGGTATTGTCGAAGAAGATTTAGAAGTTAAAGAAGAAGAGGAAGAAGGAATAAAGACTACTAGAAAATTAAAAGTAAATATACAAAGATATAAAGGTTTAGGTGAAATGAATCCCGGACAATTATGGGAAACAACTATGGATCCCGAAACCAGATTAATGAAAGTAGTGACTATAGAAGAAGCAGCTAAGGCAGATGAAGTGTTTGAAACTTTAATGGGAGCTGATGTTGCTCCTCGTAAGAAGTTTATTCAAACTCATGCTAAATCAGTAAAGAATTTAGATATTTAATATATCATAAGAGGGGACTTGCCAAGATTCTTTTTTTATGATATATTATTGTTATTAAACAGCACAGAGGGGCTGTTTTAAAAAACTTAAATTATAATATGAAAAAATTATTAAATTATTTAAAAGGAGCTAAAGAAGAATTAGCTAAAGTAGTTTGGCCTACCAAAGACACTACTATTAAACATACGATAGTAGTTATTGCTATTTCTTTAAGTATTGCTATATTTTTAGGTAGTATTGATTTTTTTCTAAATAAAGTTTTAGAAACTATTATTAAATAATAAAACTATGCCTAAACAAAACCTACAACAAGGTAAACGTTGGTATGTTCTACATACTTATTCAGGCTATGAAGAAAATGTTTCTCGTAATCTAAAACAAAGAATAGAATCAATGGATATGGAGGATAAGATTTTTGATATCCTTATTCCTTTAGAAACAAAGATTAAGATAAAGAATGGAAAAAGAAAGAAAGTACAAGAAAAGATCTTTCCAGGCTATGTTTTGGTTTGTATGGTTGTTACAGATGCTTCTTGGTATGTAGTTAGAAATACACCTAATGTTACTGGTTTTGTAGGGTCGGGCAATACTCCTACTCCTGTTTCTGAAGAAGAGATTAAATCTTTGAAAGATAGAATGGGTAATGATGAGCCAGAATTTAAAATAGACATGGCTAAGGGTGATAATGTTCAAATAGTAGATGGACCCTTTAAAGATTTTGAAGGTAAAATATCAGAAGTTGATGAAGCGAGAGGTAAGGCTAAAGTATTGGTATCTATGTTTGGTAGAGAAACACCTGTCGAATTAGATTTTTTACAAATTAAAAAGAATTAAAAGAGGGAGCTTTACTTAGTCTCTAAGGTGTTTGACCTCTAAAATAATAAATATATGGCTAAACAATTAAAACAATTAGTAAAATTACAAATACAAGCTGGTAAAGCTAATCCAGCACCACCAGTTGGTACAGCTCTAGGTCCCCATGGTGTTGATATTCAAACTTTCTGCTCTCAATTTAATGAAGCTACTAAAGATAGAATGGGAGAAGTAGTGCCAGTTGATTTATCTATTTATGAAGATAGAACTTTTGATTTTGTTTTAAAAACAGCACCTGCTTCAGATATGATTAAAAAGAAAATAAACCTTAAAAAAGGATCTGGTAATCCTTTACAAGAAAAAGTTGGTAAATTAACTGAAGCTCAATTAACAGAAATAGCAGAAGCTAAAATGCCAGACCTTAATGCTAATGACATTGAAGCAGCTAAGAAGATTATAGCTGGTACAGCTCAACAAATGGGTGTTGAAATTAAGAAATAAATAAGAGAGGGAACCTTACTTAGTCTCTAAGGTGTTTGACCTCTAAAATATTAAATATATGAGTAAAAGATTAAAGGAAGCGAGAGAAAAGATAGAAGCAGGAAAACTATATGATATAGCAGAAGCTATAGAATTAGTAAAAGAAACTTCTAAAGTTAAATTTGATGCTTCTGTAGAAGTACATATTAATTTAGGTATTGATCCTAAAAAAGGTGATCAAATAATAAGAGGGTCTGTAATACTACCAAAAGGAACTGGTAAGAAGGTAAGGATTGCTGCTTTTGTACCTGAAGATCAAATTAAAAAAGCTAAAGATGCGGGAGCAGATTTAGTAGGAGCAGAAGATTTAATAAATAAAATAAAGAAAACCTCTAAAACAGACTTTGATATTGCAGTAACTACTCCAGAAATGATGAAGAACTTATCTGTTATTGCTAGAATATTAGGTCAAAAAGGTTTAATGCCTAATCCTAAAACAGGAACCATTTCTCCAGATTTAGAAAAAATGATTGGTGAATTAAAGAAAGGTAAAATTTCATACAAAAATGATGATACTTCTAATGTTCATATTATGATCGGCAAAATATCTTTTGAGAATAAAGACTTGGTAGAAAACTTTAATACTTTTTTTGAGTCCTTAAAGAAAACTAAGCCTAATAGTTTAAAAAATACTTTTATTAATAGCATTACCATTGCTTCTTCTATGGGGCCAGGAATAAAAGTAAAAACTAATTAAAGATAATTATAATAAAACCTACTTTAAAAGTAGGTTTTATTTATTTAACAAATATTTGTCTTACTTAGAAAAATATTATAAACTAAGAAAAGTGATATTAAGTAAATAAAGAAATATATGGAATTAAAATTAAAGAAAAAAATAAACCAAGATGATCTTGATTTGATAATTATACCAGTATTAATTAATAATGTTCAAAAAGTAATAAAAGATTTAGCTTTAGAAAAGAAGTCTGATTTAGAAAATTTTCAAGGGAAGAGAGATCAATTACTTATTACAGATAATATTATAGTATTAGGAACAGGAAAAGATAAGAAATTAGAAAAAGAGGATTGGCGAATAATAGCTGCTAATATTATTTCTTATTTAAAAAAATATAAGGCTCATAGTATAGGATTAAGAGTTTCTCAATATTTATTAGGTAATAAAGATATTAATGGTTTAGGACAGTCTTTAGCAGAAGGATTATTATTAGCTAATTATTCTTTTCTTAAATATAAAAAAGAAGATAAAGATAGTATTAAAGTTAAAATAGATACTCTAAATATAGAAATAAAAGATAAAGATAAATTAAACTTTAAAAAAGGTTGGGCTAAAGGAATATTATTAGCTGAAGGAACAATGAAGGGAAGAGATTTAGTTAATGAACCAGCAGGTATAATGACTCCTACTTTTTTAGCTCAAGAAGCTTTAAATATAGCTAAAGATAATAGTAATATTTCTGTAAAAGTATTAGAAAAAAAAGAAATAAAAAAATTAAATATGAATGCTTTTTTAGGAATAGACCAGGGCTCTGATCAAGATCCTAAATTTATACATTTAATATATAAACCAAAAGGTAAAATTAAAGATAAAATAGGTCTAGTAGGTAAGGGTATTACTTTTGATAGTGGGGGTTTAAATATTAAGCCAGGAAACTCTATGATAGATATGAAAATAGACATGGGTGGTTCAGCTACAGTAATAGGTCTTTTTTCTGTCTTAGGGCAATTAAAGCCCTCTGTAGAGGTTCATGGTATTATTGCGGCTTGTGAAAATATGCCTTCTGGTAAAGCTTTAAAGCCGGGAGATGTAATTAGTAATATGCAAGGCAAGAGCATTGAAATAGGTAATACAGATGCGGAGGGAAGAGTTACTTTGGCTGATTCTTTAGCTTATGCTCAAAAAGAAGGCTTAAAAACTATTATAGATTTAGCTACCTTAACAGGAGCGATAATGGTTGGTTTAGGATCTAATTATGCTGGTTTATATGCTAATGATAATAAATTAAATAATTCTTTATTAAAATCAGCTAAAGTAGCAGGAGAAAAATTATGGTCTATGCCTTTACCGGAAGAGTATCAAGAATTAAATAAAAGTAATATTGCAGATATAAGGAATATAGCTAGCACTCGTTATGGAGGCTCTATAACAGCTGCATTATTTTTACAATTTTTTATTGAAGATAATATAAGTTGGGCTCATTTAGATATAGCAGGACCAGCTTATGCTGAAAAACCTTTGAATAATTACACACCTTTGGGTGGTGTAGGATTTGGCATTAGAACTCTTTTAGAATATTTGCTTGAGAAGTAATTGACAATATTAATTATTTAAGGTATTTTATAAGTGTTTGTAGATGTACGAACTACTTGAAACCATGTTTGTTAGCCATGATTAGTATATATTAAGAATTAGATTATGGGAGGTCTAATTTTAGAGAGTATATATTATAATTTATTTTTAATTTATTAAAAATAAAACTTCTGTATTTATTGCAGAATTAGTACATTGTTCATTAGTAACAAAAAGAGGCTATATATTTATATATAGCCTCTATTTTTTTAATTATATTTATTAGCTGCTGAATTATAATCTTTATTTAGTATTTCTTCTAAAGCTAAATGGCTAGTATCTAATACTTCAGAAAGTTTATTCTTTTCTTCTTTATTAAATTTATGAAGAACAAAAGATTCAGCTTTACCTTTTTGAGGTCCAACACCTAATCTTATTCTAATAAATTCTTTAGATTTTAAATATTTTATAATAGAATCTACACCATTATGTCCCCCAGCTGATTTAGATTTAGATATTCTTAATTTATTAAAAGGAAGATCTAAATCATCATAAATTACTATAATCTTATTAGTAGGTAATTTATAATATTTCTTTAATAAAGAAACAGCATAACCAGAATTATTCATATAAGTTTGTGGTTTAGCTAATATTATTTTTTCTTTATTATATTTATAATCAGTAATTAAACTATTACTAGCTTTATTATTCTGCCAAGTAAGATTATTCTTTTTTGCTAAAGAGTCTAAACAAAGAAAACCAAAGTTATGACGAGTATACTTATGTTCTTTTTCGGGATTTCCTAAACCAATTATTAATTTCATATTATAAGTTTGTTTTTAATTTTTCTATATATAATTTTAAAGGTGTTCCTTGAAAATTAAATTTATATCTTAAATTATTTTCAATAAATTTTAAATAAGAAGCTTGCATAATAGCTTTATAATTTGTTTTAACAGCAAAGGTAGGGGGATTTATATCTACCTGCTTTATACTATAAATATAAGGATGTTTAGTTCCTTTTCCTCTACTAGGCTTATGTTTTTTAACTACACTTTTTAATAATTTATCTAAAGCATTTTCAGTAATGGTTCTATTTTGTTCTTTATTAACAGAAATAATAGTTTCTAATACCTTACTTATTCTATGTTTTTCTGTAGCTGAAATAAATAAGAGAGGAGCCCAGTTAAGGAAAGGAAAGAATCTTTTATAATATTTTATATATTCTTGAGCAGTATTAGTATCTTTGTCAGGTATTAAATCCCATTTATTAGCTAAAAGTATTAAGCCCTTACCTTTACTTATAATAATATCTAATAAATGTTTATCTTGAAAAGTAAGTTTTTTAGAAATATCATTCATAAACAATACTATATCTACTTTTTCTATACTTTTTAAACTTTGTTCAACACTTTGTTTTTCAAAAGCATCAACACTTTTTCTACTCTTTTTCCTTAAACCAGCTGTATCAATAAATAATATTCTTTGTTTATTATAAGTTATTTCTATATCTTGAGAATCTCTAGTAGTATGAGCCTGAGAAGACACTACTACTCTTTCTTCACCGACTAAAGAATTGATTAGAGAAGATTTACCAACATTAGGTTTACCAATAATAGCTACTTTAACTATTTTATTATCCTCGACTTCTTTTTTTCTTTTATTTGGTTTTTTTAAACTATTTAATATTTTAACCACTTCATCTAATAAGTCACCTGTACCAGAACCACTATGAGCTGAAATAGGAAGAGGGTTGCCTATATTTAATTTATAGAACTCAGCTATGGAGTCTCTTAATTTTTTATTATCAGATTTATTAGCCACTAATATTATGGGTTTATTTGTTTTTTGTAATAATTTAGTTATTTCTTTATCAGTGGGCATAATACCTGTTTTACTATCTACAATAAATAGTATTAAGTCTGCCTCTAAAATAGCTTTATTAACTTGTTCTTTAATAGCTTTATTCATTTCTTTTTGAGAATCTTCTAAACCACCAGTATCAATAAGGTTAAAGTCTAGTTTTTTCCAAGAACAAACAGCATAATTTCTGTCTCTAGTAGTACCTGAAACAGGAGAGATAATTGCTTTTTTTTCAGAAATTAATCTATTAAAAAGAGTAGACTTACCAACATTAACTCTTCCGATAATAGCTACTTTGTATAAATTTGTGGCCATAATTATTATTCTACTATTTCTTCTTCCTCTTCTTCTAATAATTCTATATCTATAGTTTTTACTATTTCAATAGTTTCATCTAAAGATTGATCTTTTCCTAATATTATTAAAAAATCTAATTCCTCTAAAGACCCTTTTTCATTTCTGATATCCCAAGCAGAAGTAATTTTATAATTAGAATATTCTAAGGGTATATTCTTTTGGGACTTACTTTCAAATATATTCTCTAAAGATTCTTCTGTATTAGGATTATCTTTATTATAACTATAAATACTAGTAATTAATTTATCTTGAGCTTCAGAATTACCATATCTAATTACATTATAGTTCATTTGGCTTAAATGGTTAAATGCTTTTAAAGCTAAACCAGGTATTTCAGTACCATTTTGAATTACTATTTTACTATTTTCTTCATTTATTTGTTTAAAATCAAAGATATTTTTTACTAAGATTATTATTTGTTCATAATTACCAGTTACTGGTTGTAGTATATATGCTCCGTCTTCAGCAAAACCAGCTTTTAAATAATTACCTGGTCTATCATCTATTGATTTAAAGATAATATCAGCAGAGCTTAACCCCTTGCTCATATGTATTAATTTAACAGCTTCCCAAGGTTCTAAATCTGTGGTGGTATATTTATTAAATAAAGAGAAAAGATTAGTAATCTTTTTAGGGTTTAAAAGAGTATTAAAAGAAGTTAATTTATCTTTAGCTGCTAAAAGTATTTTTTGTTGTCTTTTAATTCTAGAAAAGTCTGATCCTTCACCATTATTACCATGTCTTGATCTAGCATACCTCAAAGCTGTTAAACCATCCATTTTTTGTTTTCCTTTAATAAAACTTACTTCTTGATACTTATAATCTGCAGTTGGGAATTGAGTGTCGGTAAAAGAGTTTTCTATATTTATTTTTAATCCTCCAATAGCATCTATTAATTCAGTAAAGCCATTAAAGTCAACAGCTGCAAAATAATGAATAGGCATATTTAGGGTTCGAGAAACAACATCTTTAATCAATTCTCCTCCAGTAGTGCTTTCGTCTAATTGGCCAATAGTATAAATATGATTAATTTTACGATAATTATTACTTGTTAAAGGAACTATCATATCTCTTGGTAAAGAAAAAAGAGCTAATTCTTGGCTAGAGGGTCTGAAGCTAGCTAAGATAATAGTATCTGTTAAATAAGGACCATTATGACCTGTGCCGCCCATGCCTAAAAGAAGGAAATTTATTCTATCTTCTTTTTCTCCTATTAAGTATTTTTTAGAAGGGGAGACAATATGAGTAATCTGTCTAAGCAAATAACCATTTTTAACTCCAGCTAAAAAACCATCATTACCAGCAGAAACTATACTGCTTAATAGAGTAAAAATAATAATAAATAGTATAAAAAAGGAAGACACCTTCTTTCTTTTGTTACTATTTTTATTTAATTTATTATAAGGTTTTTTTTCTCTTTTATCTAAATTTTCTAAAAAATTAACTTTTCTTTTTTTAAAATCAGAATTATTCATTCAGTACTTAAATAATTTTTAAAGTTAAATAAATTATACTAATAAAAGACCTTAAAGTCAATATATTAGGTATTGATTTTAATTTAACATTAATATATAATCAAGCTAATAAATATAAAAAATATGGCAGAAAGTAAAAAAAGCTCCTTATCTGATGATGTTGAAAAGGGTAATAGTGATGATTTAAATAAAGAAGATTTTAATTTAAATAACTTTTCTGATTCCGAAGATAGTATTATAGGTAGATATGCTAAAAAAATAGGTTTAGTAGTATTTGAAGTAGTTAAAGTAGTGTTAATATCCTTAGCTATAATATTACCCGTTAGAATGTATTTGATACAACCATTTTATGTAGAAGGAGCTTCTATGGAACCTAATTTCTATAATAAAGAGTATTTAATTATTAATGAAATTACTTATCGTTTTAATGAACCTCAAAGAGGTGAGGTTATTGTTTTTAAATATCCTAAGAATCCTCGTAATTACTATATAAAAAGAATAATTGGTTTACCAGGAGAAACTGTAGAAATTAGAGATGGTCAGGTATATATTAATAATGAAATAGTAGCAGAAACATATATAGAATTATTCTCTAGTGATAATAGAAGGGCTATTGTTTTGGGGTCTGATGAATACTTTGTATTAGGAGATAATAGAAATAATAGCTCTGATTCTCGTCTTTTTGGGCCATTAAAAGAAAAATATATAATTGGCAAGGTTTGGTTTAGGGGATGGCCTTTAAATAGAATGTCTACATTTAATTTACCAGAATATAATTAAAAATATATGGCCAGAAGAAGTAAAATAAATTTAGTAAAGGGCATGAAAGATATTCTGCCTGATGAACAAAATTATTGGAATTTAATAAAAGAGAGAGTAGACAAAATAGCCTCTGTTTATGGTTTTTCTCGTTTAGACACTCCTTTAGTAGAGTATACAGACTTATTCAAAAGAACTGTTGGTGAAGAAACAGATATTATTAATAAAGAAATGTATTCTTTTACCACCAAAGGTGGTGATAAATTATCTTTAAGACCAGAAAGCACAGCTTCTGTGGTTAGGAGCTACATTGAACATGGTATGCTTAATTTACCTCAGCCTGTTAAATTATATTATTTTGGGCAACACTTTAGACATGATAGACCTCAAAAAGGTAGATATAGACAGTTTTGGCAATTTGGTTTTGAGGCTTTGGGCGATGATGATCCGGTTATAGATGCTCAATTAATAGCTATTTCTTTTCTACTTTTAAAAGAATTAGGCCTAGACATTGAAATTCAGATAAATAGTATTGGTGATGAAGAGAGTAGAAAGAAGTACCTGAAAGTATTAAAACAGTATTATAATGATAAAAAGAATAAATTATGTACTGATTGTAAGAAAAGGTTAACAAAGAATACATTAAGACTATTAGATTGCAAAAGTAGCTCTTGTCAGGAATTAGTAGAAGATGCCCCCCAAATATTAGATCATTTAAATGAAGAGAGCAGGGACCATTTTACAGCTGTTTTAGAATATTTAGATGATTTAGAGGTTACTTATAATTTAAATAGTAAAATAGTTAGGGGTTTAGACTATTATAATAAAACAGCTTGGGAAATAGTAGAAAAAGGAGATGGTGGTAAATTATTAGCTTTAGGTGGCGGTGGTAGATATGATAATTTAGCTTCTTTATTAGGAGGTAGAGAAACAGCAGCTATTGGCTTTGCTATTGGTGTAGAGAGAGTAATTTTAAGTTTACACAAGAATAAAATAGAAATACCTAAAATAGATAAACCAGATCTCTATGTAGCTCAATTAGGGTTAGAAGCTCGTAAAGCAGCTTTAAAACTTTTTGAATATTTAAGAAAAGAAGATTTTAAAGTAATAGAGAATATGTCTAAAAAAGGCTTGAAGGATCAAATGGATATTGCTAATAGAAAAGGAGTTAAATATACTTTAATTTTAGGACAAAAAGAGATTAATGATAATACTGTTTTAATAAGAGACATGGAAAGCGGAGTACAAGAAATAGTTGATATTAATAAAGTTAAAAAAGAAATTCAGAAACGATTAGCTAAAAGTATAACTAAAAGTACAATATTAAAAGTAGCTAAAAAGAAGGTAATTAAAAAGAAAAAATAAAGATATTACTAAAAGTCAACCTAAATATAGTAGGTTGACTTTTGTTTTAAAAACTGTCATTATTATATTAAGAATAATGCTAAAATAGTGTTATTATTATAATTAATATTTAAGAAAGAGAGGTGCCTGTTTTGTGTCAGAAGTTAAAAGAAAAGATAATGAATCATTTGAGAGTTTAATTCGTAGATTTACTAAAAAAACATTACAAAGTGGTAAATTATTACAAGCGAGAAAGATTAGATTTTTTAAGAAAAAGAGTAATGTTAAAAAAGCAAAATCTAAAGCTTTACGATCTCTAGGAATAGAAAAAAATATAGATTATCTTAAAAAGATTGGTAAATGGGAAGAATATCCTAAAAAGAGAAAAAGATAAGAATTTATACTCTGTTTATCAGTTTGGTAAACAGGAATAAGAGTTTATCATGAATTTAAAAGAAAGATTAGATCAAGACTTAAAAGATTCTTTAAAGAGTAAAGACAGTGTTAAAACAACAACTTTACGTCTTTTAAAGAGTAATATTAAGAATAAAGAAATAGATTTAAAGGAAGAGTTAAAAGAAGAAGAAATAATTAAAGTATTAAGACAAGAATTAAAGAAAAGATCAGAGTCTATTAAGGCCTATCAAGAAGCAGGTCGAGATGAATTAAGAATTCAGGAAGAAAAAGAATATAAAATTATTAATGAATATTTACCAGAATTAATGTCCGAAGATGATATTATTAAAATAGTTGAAGAAATAATAGCTACTGGTTTAGATAATTTTGGTCAAATAATGAAAGAAGTAATGATTAAGACTAAAGGCCAAGCTGACGGTGCTTTAGTACAAAAAATAGTAAAAGATAAAATTTAAAGAAAAAAATGAAATCCATGCTTATCAAAAAGAAAACAATTGTTATGTTTGTAGTTTTTTTAACAATTGTTTTTTTATTACCTCAAATAGGTTTTGCTCAAAATGAATTTGGTTTAGAAGATGTAGACACTGCTTTGGGTGGCAATGATTTAACAGATATAATAGCTAATATTATTAATATCTTCTTAGGTCTTTTGGGTATTATAGCTACTATAATTATGCTTTATGGTGGTTATTTATGGATGACTGCTCAGGGCGATGGTGATCAGGTTATTAAAGCTAAACAAATTATTATTAATGGTATTATTGGTTTAATAATAATAATGTTATCCTATGCTATTGTTTCTTTTGTTTTTAGTGCTTTAGTTGACGCTACCGATAATAATGGTGGATCTGGAAGTGGTAATGGTGGTGGCTCATATAGTGGTGGGGGCTTAGGAGCTGGTATTTTAGAAAGTCATTATCCTGTTCGTGATGCAACAGATATTGTTATGAATACAAATATATTTATTACCTTTAAAGAAGCTTTAAATATAGAAGATTTTATTATAACTGATTGTAATCATTTAGATTCTGAATATACAGAATGTATTGATAATGAATATATTATTTTAATGTCAGGAGAAGATAATCAATTAGAAGCAGGTGACTTAATGGTTAAGTATGATAGTGAACAAAAAGTTTTTGAATTTAATCCTTATGGTAATAGTAATACTTATTTAGATTCTGATGGAAACACAGAATATACTATGGTTTTAAATAATTTAGAAACAGTTAATGGTAACAGTGTTTTCTTTGCCGGAGCATATGCTTGGGACTTTGTAGTTTCTAATGATATTGATACTACGCCCCCTGAAATTTCTTCTATTATACCAATTAATGAATCTTCTGCTAATGCTAGAAATAGTATAGTACAAATAAACTTTAGCGAAGCTATTAATCCTAATACAGCAGCGGGCATTCAAGATGCTAATAATAATTTTACCAATATTATACTTAGTGATGGTAGTCCTATTAGTGGTCAATATTTAATATCTAATCAATATCAAACAGTAGAGTTTAATACTTTTGCTGCTTGCGGAGAGAATTCTTGCGGAGGAATAGTATATTGTTTACCAGGAGACAGTAATATAAACGGTATTGTTTCTGTAAATATTACAGATATGGCTGGTAATTCTTTAATAGAAGAGTATCTCTGGTCTTTTACAACAAGTAATGAAGTAGATTTAGAAGAACCTAAGATAATCTCTAGAAGTCAGGGCGGTGATATTAGTTTAGAAAATCCATTAAAAGTAGTATTTGATAAAAGCTTATCTACCGCTTCTCTAAATTCAGATAACATTTCTTTATATATGACTGAATCAGGGGATTGGAATTATTGGTTAAATACAGATACTTGTGATGCTAGTATTAGTAATTGTAATTTAAATTGTACTGAGGGTGTAATTTGTAATAATACTATAAATATAAATCATGATAAATTTTTACCAGCAACTAATTATATTCCAGAATTAGATTCTGGAATTAAAGATTTAATGCAAAACTGTTGGTATCCTTGTGATTTAAATTAAATAAAAAATGTTTAAATATTTTAATACAATCTTAATATCATTACTTTTACCCTGGCATAGTCTTTTTGCTCAAGAGGATAATTTTGGCTTAGAAGATGTTGATACCGCTTTAGGTAGTAATGAATTAACAGATATAATAGTTAATATTATTAATATTTTCTTAGGATTATTAGGTATTCTTGCTGTTTCTTTAATATTATATGGTGGCTTCTTATGGATGACTTCTCAAGGTAATTCAGACCAAGTTACCAAGGCTAAACAATTAATAATCTCTGCTATTATAGGTTTGGTAATTATCCTTTCATCTTATGCTATAGCTTCTTATATTATTGGTTCTTTAAGTGAAGCAACAGGAATAACAGAGTCTGATATTAATACTAGCACAACAGATTCTCCAGGCAGTGGAGACCCTGATGGTGGTTTGGGCTGTCCAGAGCCTCTGGATGAAGATGAAATAAAGATTTGTTCTATTTCTCCTAGTAATGGAAGTAGTGGTTCCTATGTAACAATTAGAGGTTGGAATTTTGGAGAAATAGAGGGTAGTGTAACTTTTGATAATAATGCTGGTAATACAACTTCAGCTGATTTAGTATCTTGTAATGGTAATGTTCTTTGGACAGATACAGAAATAAAAGTAGTTGTTCCTAATATAAATGAAGCTACATATAGTGTTTATGTTAATAATATTGATTATACTTCTTTTGTTGTTTCAGAGGGTGCTAGTGGCCCTAATATTGCTTGTTTAACACCAGACCTTGGTCCAGGGGGAGAGTCAGTAGTGATAAGTGGGATTGGTTTTGGAGATCAAGGTGGTAATGTTACTATGAATGGTTGGGTGAATAATTTAGAAGAAGAAATAATATTAAATAGTACTTCTTGGTCTGAAAATGAAATAAGTATAAGTATTAATAATAATGCTTTAAGTAGTGATATTAGTATTAATACCGTAGAAGAGTTAAGTTCTTCTGGTGAATACTTTACTGTTTCTTGTCAAAGTGGAGAAGAGTGCTCTTCAGGATGTTGTGATAATAACTCTTGTTATTCTATAGATATTTGTATGGAAAATGATCCAGAGGGTATTTATATTAGTAATATTTATCCTCCTGATGGAGCGGGCGGAAGTTTAGTAACTATAACTGGTTCTGGTTTTGGAGAGACAGCGGGAATTGTTACATTTTATGATCAAGATTCAGGGGAGCCTGCTAATTTTCCTAGTACTATTAATAATAATTGTAGTGATTATTGGACAAATAATACTATTGTTGTTGAGGTTCCCCCTGATTTAAATAATGAATTATTAGACATTAGAGTTAATATTAATAGTCAAGAAAGTAATTCTGGTTCTTTTGAAAAAAATGAAGTAATTAGACCAGGTATTTGTGGTTTAAGTGCTGATTCGGGAGTATTTGAAGACATTATTACTTTTTATGGTCTTAATTTTTCTGAAAATGATCAGGTTTTATTTGGGGGAGATGACTGGGCTGTTGATATTAATTATACCGATAGTCAAACAGTAACCGCTAGTATTCCTAATATGAGTAGTCAGAATCTAGATGTATTTATTTCATCTAATAATATTAATAGTAATTCTTATCCTTTTACTATAGCTAGTACAGAGGGTGGTAAGCCTTTTATCACTAGTATTATTCCTGAAGATTTTGCTAATACTTTAGAATATATAACAATTTATGGTGGTAATTTTGGTAATAGTGGTTTAGTTTATGTAATAGATTCTAATGGTACAGAACATCCTTTCGATATAGATTTAATACCTACACAATGTAATTCTAATTTTTGGCAAGATGATCAGATAATAGTAGCATTTTCTGACCAGGGATCAAAGATTAAAATTGTTAGAAATGATGATATAGCCAGTGATGAATATAATTATAATATACAAGGAGGATCAGCAGCACCTAGTATAGCTTGCATTATTCCTGATAATGGTCCGGTAAATTCTTTAGTAAATATATATGGAAATTCATTTATAGGAGATAGTAGGATTATTTTTACCGATAATGTAGAAGCAGATTTAGGAGCATCTATTATAAATTCGCAACAAATATTAAATATTCCTGTACCAGAAGATTCAGAAACAGGAAATGTTTACTATACTAATGATATTAATAGTAATGCTCTCTTATTCGAAGTAGGGTCTTGTTCAGGGGACAGTGATTGTGATAATCAATTATGTTGTTCTGGTGATTTTGGTAATTATTGTGCAGATAGTTGTGAAATTGAGCCAAATCAATGTGAAGCCTCTTGGACTATAACTAGTGCCTCCGAAGAGTTTTCTTTGGTAGAGAGCTATGAATGTAGCAATAATACACAGTCTCCCGCTCCTTGGCCTCATGGTTTAGAAGAATATAGTTCAGAAGATGCATATTTAGATACTAATATTAGTATTAGATTTACAAGAGAAATAGAGGTAGATGATTTATTAAATATAGATAATTTAAAATTATATAGTTGTGAAGATTATAATTCAAATTGTAATACTTTAATTAATGGTGAATATTTAAGTATAGATAATAATAAAGGAGTTTCTTTTAATCCCCAAAGTAATTTAAATCCAAGTACTTGGTATCAAGTAGTATTAGGTAGTTTTAATTCTAAGATAGGTAATGATACTTTAGAGTTAAGTAATTATCCTTGGCATTTTAAAACAGCCGGAGGATTATGTCAGATAGATAGCATATCTTTATCACCAGACTCAAGTCCAAATAGAGATATTTATTTAGGTAATGAAAAAACATATACAGCTATACCACAATCTGCTAATTGTAATATTTGTGGCAGTGATTATAATTGGTCTTCAGTGTTACTTGGTAGCGATGATTATATTAGTACCATAGCTTCTAGTAATAATCCAAGCAATATTTTTTGGACCAAATTAAGAGGAGACATTATAAGTGATCCAGGATATACTTCTTTAGGGGTTAATGTAGAGGATTATGCGGCCTCTACAGATATAATGGTTTTAGCTCCTAATTTAGAATTAATGGACTATGGACCACAATGTGATGATTCTTGTAATAATCCAGAAGTTTGGGCAGAATTTAATACAAATATAGCAGTATCCTCAGACTTACAATTATATAGTTGTAATAGTGTTGGTGATTGCTCAGGAGATAGCCTAGTTTCTTCTTGGGATATTACAGATAATATTATTAAAATAACTAATTTAAATATACCCCTTGGTTTATACAAGGCTGTTTTGGGAGAAAATATAGAAAATGAATATGGCTATAGTTTAGGTTATGAACATAATTGGTATTTTACAGTTGGTAATCAGAATTGTGAGTTTTCTAGTATAGACATTAAACCAGATAATTATTTATCTGGAGAATTAAATGAAATTATAGAGTATGAGGCTATGCCATATTCAGATACTGGTGTCTGTAATGGGCAGCCTTTAAATTGTGAAAATTGTTCTTGGTCTTGGTCTTTGGATAATACTTTAGCTAATTTAAGTTCTGGTTCAGGTCCCGAGGCTACAATTACTACTTTGGCAGAAGGAGAGGTTAATATTTCAGCTAGTATTATTGACAATAATGTAGTAGCAGGACAAGATTCATTGACCATTTCTTTGGGTACTGATGGTGATGATGAGGAGTACCCACCTAATAATCAGGCTCCAGTAATATTAAATGATAATCCTGATGAAAGTAATACTTGTCTTAATGCTTCTATTTTTGTTACTTTTAGTGAATTGATGAATGAGCAATCTTTAAGAGATAATATGCATGTTTATAAATTAGCTGATTCAAATTATACAGAAATAAGCGGTTCCTTTATTTTTGCTAAAGATAATTATAATGGTGATGATGATAATGAAACTAGAGTAATATTTAATCCTGATGAATATTTAGAAGCAGGAGGAGTTTATAAAGGTTTAATTGGTGAAAATGTAGTAAGTAGTGCGGGCCTATTATTATCATATATTAATCATAATGAAGATTTGGAGCCTGGTCATTTATGGACCTTTTCAGGAGGAGAAGATTTGTGTCAAATTTCTTATATCGATATAGATCCTGAAGAATTAATCTTTACTATACCTAATAGTTTAGAAAGTTTTACAGCTCAAGCTTATGATATTTCAGGGATAGCCCTAAATGTAGATACATATAACTGGTCTTTAATTGACACTAATCTATTTTCTTTAGAAAATAATAATAGTCAAACAGCTAATTTATCTTCTTTAAATAATAATGGAGAAACATATTTAAATGTTCAGGTGTCTGATTCTGATCCAGCCATAGGTCAAGGCAGTTCCTTAGCTAGAGTAGAGGCTTTTCTATGTGAAAATCCTTGGCCAAGTAATAATGGAGAGTTTAATATTTTTTCTGATAATGATTATGGTAATAATGACTTTAATTTCTCTATGTATTATTGTCAAAATGAAGGTCTAGAAGGCAGTGAATTATTACCATACTTACCAGATAGTAATTTTATTATGCAAGAAGGTGGTGATGTTTTAAAAGAATATGTTTTTGTTATTAATCCAGCTCTAACTATGATTAATAATAATTTTGTTTATAATAGAAATGATAATAGATCTTGGTGGCAAAAGATATTTAATTGGAGAATAATTAAAGCTCAGTCTTTTGCTGTTTATAATTTTATGATTACAGAAAATGATGGTAATCAAATAAGCTTACAATGGCAAGATGATACAGAGACATATGCTAATTCTTTTAATTTAGAACGGAGAACAGCTGGAGCATCTTGGACAGAGGTATCTGGAAATTTATCTGATTTAGCTCCTAATTTATTTGGTTATACTGATCAAGATATTTTAACTGGTATTTCTTATGAATACCGAGTTGGTTTAGGTGGCAATTATACTGATCCCATAACAGTAACTGCGGGAGAAGATGATCCTTCTTTTGATATTATTGGTCTTAGAATTATTAGTAATATGGATCATTTATCAGCTAGAGACTGGTTTAGACAGCAGGCTCCTAATGCTAATGCTACGGGACAATTAATAGAAGTTGCTGGTTATGAGGCTTTGAGGGTTGGTAATACTATTTATATTGCGGGTACTAATTTTAATGATACTAGTTTATATACAAATATCTATGCCCTTTCTTATAATATTGGGGCTCGTCCTTCTACTATAAATATTTATAATCAATTAATAGCTAATTTTGAATTAAATACTAATTTACCAACTATTGGTAATAGTAATACTTGTTTTGAAGAAAGTACTTTAGAGTGTTTTGATGATTATGATTGTGGGGTAGGTGATTATTGTTTATCTACAGGATCTAAATTACATCGAGACACTAAACGTTTAAGTGATTTGATTAGTATTAAAGATAGTTTAGATAATTATGGTTCTCAGAATAAGTTTTGTAGTACAAATATGGCTCCTTGTTTTAATGATAGCAATTGTTTAGGGGATAGTAATTATTGTCAAGAATATTATCCTTCTTTAAACTCAGGTACATTTGTTAATGGTATGACTACTACTAAATGGGGTTCTTGGAATGAAGAATTAGGCAATACCATCGGAGAGTCTTTGCCGGTTGATCCGGTTAATAAATTTAATGGTTGTCCCTATGGTATAGATGACAGTACTTGTTGGGATGAGGGAGCACAAAATTTTATTTGTCCCCAAAACTCTCTTATTTATTTATATCAACAAAATGATTTAACTTCATATAGTATTGGTGCTAACTTTGAGTCAGGAAGTAGCTTCACTAATGCCTTAAATGGTAATAATGGTATAGGAGTAAACAGTATCCTTAATATTATTGATTTAGATAATGTTTGTAATGCAGATACATATAATGCCGCTGGCCTACCAAGTACTCAGGTTTGTGGTGACGGTATTGTTAATGAATTAGAAGAGTGTGATGGTAATCCAGCTAATATTTGCCCAGAAAACTATTGGGAAGCATATACGGTTGGTTGTTATCCAGCAGGGTCTTTAAATAGTGTTGGTGATTTAATTGAATGCACTTGGTATATAACTCCTGATAATTATGATTGTGGTGGTTATTGTGGAGATGCTGAAGTATATGATTTATATGAAGATTGTGAGGTAGGTGTCAATGAAGCTGACTTTAATTGTTTAGATGATAATAATAATTATTATTCTCCTCTTTGCCAATCTTGTTTTCCTGTTTGTGATGATGGTTCAGCTGCTGCCTCCTGTAATGATGGTTACTGGGATCCTAATAATGAGCAATGTGATGATTCTGGTAGTCCAACTGGTTTAAATAATTGGGACTGTACTAATGGAGATAATATTTCTTGTAATAATTGTCAGGTTACTTGTAGTGGTTCTGGTATTTCATATTATGGACAATGTGGTAATACAGCTACTGAGGGACCAGAAGAATGTGATTATAGTGGTTATGGACCAATTTCAACAGCCTTAGCCAATAGTGTTAACACTCAATATGCTTGTTCTTATATTTGTGAAGATACGGGAGGATACTGTGGTGACAGCGAAGAACAAACTAGCTATGGCGAGGAGTGTGATCCAAGTAACTATACTGTTCCTACTCCTATAAATTCTAATCCTAATATACAATATGAATGCTCTAATATTTGTGCAGACGCTGGAGGATATTGTGATGATGGTAGTATTCAGACTAGTTATGGTGAAGAATGTGATACAGCTAGTTATGCTTATCCAAGTCCCAGTGAAGCTATTGACAGTAATACTCAGTATAACTGCACAGCTAATTGTAAGATAGATGGAGGATATTGTGGTGATGGAGTAGAACAAGCTAATTATAATGAAGAATGTGATCCAAGTGGCTATACCGCACCTTCTCCTATAAATTCTAACTTAAGCACACAATATTCTTGCTCTAATACCTGCGCAGACACCGGAGGATATTGTGGTAACAATAGTATTGAGAGCTCTGAAATATGTGAAAGTACTTTACATAGTCAACCAACTCCAGGACAATCTGGTATAGAGTGGGAGTATGAGTGTGATGCTGATAGTTGTCAGTATACGGGAGGATATTGTGGTGATAGTAATATTCAAGAAAACTATGGTGAGCAGTGTGATTTTAACAGTTATGTTTCACCAACACCTCAAAACTCTTCAAACATTGATCAATATAGTTGCGATAATAATTGTCAGATATTTGGTGGTTATTGTGGTGACGGCAATATTGATAGTTATTATGAAGACTGTGAAATTGGTATGAGTTGTAAAGATTATGATTCAGCATATTTAGCGGGTCAAGTTACTTGTGGTGATCCAGGAACAAGCAATGCTTGTCAAGTAACAGAAACAGCATCTTGTTGTAGTAGTGATAAGCTGCAGGCTAAATTTTTAGTAGATAATAGTTTTGAATTATGGGTTAATGGTAGTTCAATTGGCACAGGCGATCATTGGGGTGGTTGTGATGGTGGGGGAGTTGGTGATGCCTGTGAATTTGAGATAGATGCAGCAGATGGTTTTTCTTTTGATAATTCAGAAAATATTTTAGCATTTAAAGCTCATGACACTAGTGGCGGTTACGGTGTAATAGGTACATTTTCTTGTCAAGAACACACTTGTAAAAGTATTTGTTATAAAGGTAGTGATGCAGGAGAAATATGTAGTTCGGATGCAAATTGTTCAGAAGGAACTTGCGTGCATCCAGCAGCTGGAAAAGAAGGACAAGTATGTACAGAGAACAATGATTGTAGAACCTATACCTTAGACAGTGGAGAGGAGGCTACTGGTAGTACGAATAGTAAACCAAGTCTTTGTTTACCAGATGACTTTGGTATTACAACTAGACCAGACGGTCTTTGGAAATGTGTTCATGGATCTGATCCAGGAGACGGTTGGAAAGAGGCGGAGTATACAGAAAGCTCAGATTGGCAAGCACCAATAGAAGAATGGTTTAGTGGTGCTTGGGGATTATCAAGTCATCCTTCATATTGGAAGCATATGGTTCCGGGAGCAGTTTCTATCTGGGACGCTAGGGTTGAATCAGGTTCAGATATTTATTGTCGTTATGTTCTGGTAACAGGCGCTGATCTATAATAAAATATTAAAATAAATTATGTTTAATTAAATAAAAAAAGAAGAGAAAAAAGAAGTAATTAATGATATGTTTTCTGGTTTAGATACTGGGGATAAACCTAGCGCTATTCAGTCTGGTAAATTAGATATAAAAAACAATACTACTTTAGCAGAAACAGAAAGTATTATTCCCGAGAAAGAGAATAAGACGGGTATAATAAAGAAAGTAGTTATTTTCTTTATTATAGCTATAATATCTTTAGTAGTATTTATTCTAATCTTTTCTTTCTTTAAAAAAGATAATAAAGAAGTGATTATTGAACAAAATAATACAATAGAAGAAGAGGCTATTAATAATATTAAAGAAGAGATAATTATTGAAGAGCCAATTATAGATTTAAGTAAAATAGATGATGATTCTGATGGATTAAGCAATGCAGAAGAAATAGAATTAGGAACAGATATTTATAATCCAGATACAGATAATGATGGCTTATTTGATAGAGAAGAAGTTAAGATTTGGGGAACAAATCCTTTAGATCCAGATTCAGATAATGATGGTAACTTAGATGGTGTGGAGGTAGAAAATGGTTATAATCCATTAGGAGACGGCAAGTTACCAGGTTTAGAGAATTTTGATATAATAGAAGCTGATCCTAATTTATTAGACAACGATGAGGATGGTTTGACTAATGCTCAAGAAATAGAATTAGGCACAGATTTAAATAATCCAGACACAGATGGTGATGGCTATTTGGATGGAGCAGAAGTAGAAAATGGTTATAATCCATTAGGAGAGGGTACTTTATAATTAATTAAATAAATATGTTTGAAAAACCAAAAGAAAAAGAAATAGATAATAGTCAACAAAAAGTAGAAAATGTTGCTGATAATATAGAAAATAATATAGACCCTAATGCTGAAAGTATAGACTCTAAGAATATAGAAATTCATGTAATGCCAGAAAAGTTTTTACCAAAAAATGATAAGAAAAAGATGAGTACTAAGAAAAAGATGATTATTTCAGTTATTACTTTTATTATGTTTTTGATTTTAGTTTTAGGAACCATGCTCTATATAGCTAGTACTAGTATTAAAAAAGAAGAAGTAAAGAAAGAGGTAGAAGAAATTAAAGAAGAAGTTGTTAAAGAAATAATTATAGAAGAACCGGAACCAGAACCAGAGCCGGAACCAGAGCCAGAGATGATAGAAGAACCAGAAGAAAATGAATTCGAAGAAAATATAAATACTGAAGAAGAATTAATAGAAGAAAGCACAGAAGTAATAATAGAAATTAATTTAGATGAGGATCAGGATAACTTAACCTTAGCTGAAGAGAGTTTATATAATACCAATCAAAATAATTCAGATACAGATAATGATGGCTATAATGATGGTTCAGAGATAATAAGTTTATATAATCCTCTAGCTAGTAGTCAAAAATTAGTAGACTCTGGTTTAGTTTCTATTTATACAAATATATTATATAAATATAATATATTAAAACCAATGCCTTGGGTTGTACAATCATTAATAGAGGGTGATAATAGTGATATAGTATTTTTAAATAATTCAGAAACAGGAGAATTCTTCTCTCTTAAGGTAATACCTAATATAGATGGTTTAACTTTAAATAATTTTAGAGAAATTATGGAGGCAAATTTAGAGCCGGGAGTAAGTTTAGAAAATTATAATTTAGGAAACAATCCTGCTTTAATAACCAATGATGCTTTAGCTGTCTTTATGGTTACTAATGATTATGTTTATTCTCTGGAGTATGTTTTAGGAGAATTAGATATTATTAATTTTGCTACTACTTTTGAAATGATGTTAAATAGTTTTGAATTATTAGAAGATAATGAATAATTTAATAGATTTAAATATAAGAGGATATAGGGTGGACTTTACTTGGTTAAAAGATTTAGAAAAAATTGTAAAGAAAAAGAGTATTGATTTAAATCAAAAAGAGTTAAATAAATATATTTCTTTAGCTTTAATCAATAAAAAAGAAATTAAGGAATTAAATAAGGTTTATAGGAAAAAAAATAAAGTAACAGATGTTCTTTCCTTTAATTTGCATAGTAAAGAAATATTAGGAGAAATAGTAATTTGTTTAGAGGAAGCTAAAAAACAAGCCTTAGAAAAGAAAAAGACTATAAAATCAGAATTAAAGTTATTAACAGTACATGGTTTATTACATCTTTTGGGATATGATCATGAAAAGAGTAAGAAAGAAGAAAAGAGACAAGAAGAAAAGGAGAAAGAAATATTAAATTTATTAAAATAATGAAATGTAGAATTTACCAAAGCTTTAAAAATGCTTATCAGGGTATTAAAATAGTATTAAAGTCAGAAAAGAATTTTCGTATTCATCTTTTCATAACATTTATTGTAATCTTATTCGCTTTCTATAGAGATTTAGAAAAAATAATGTGGGTTGGTTTATTATTAATAATAGCTATAGTATTAGCTTTAGAGATATTTAATTCTGCAATTGAAAGGCTAGTGGACATGCTAGCTCCTAAAACACATTCTTTTGCTAAAGAAGTTAAAGATCTTTTAGCGGCTATGGTTTTAATAGTAGTTATTTTCGCAATTATTATAGGCTTTATATTATTCTTTGCCTAAAGTAATAATTTTGGTATAATAAGTTAAGTAATATATAAAAAATGGATAAAAATACTATCGTCGGCTTAGATATAGGTACTAATGCAGTTAGAATTGTTATGGGCCAAAAAACTCCAGATGGTCAATTACAAATTATTGGAGCTGCAGAAACACCCTCAGAAGGAATTACCAGAGGGAGTATTAGTAGTATTGAAGATAGTGTTTCTTCTATTTCTGAAACAATTGAAAAATGTGAAAGAATGACCGGTACTAGAATAGATAAAATGATTGTTGGTATAAATGGTACTAATTTAAAAACTATTAATAGTAAAGGGATAGTAGCTGTTGCTAAGGCTAATGCTCAGGTAGATGAATCAGATATTTCACGAGCTATAGAATTAGCAGAAACTACTAGTTCTTTACCTAATTATGAGGTTATTCATGCTTTACCAACTTCTTATCATTTAGATGATCAAAAAGACATTAAAGATCCAGTTGGTATGTCGGGGGTAAGATTAGAAGTTGATACACAAGTAATAATGGCTTTAACTTCTCATCTTAAGAATTTAAATAAATGTATATATAGAACAGGTGTTGATATAGAAGATATTGTTTTTTCTATCTTAGCTACTGGAGAAGCAGTTTTAACAAAAAAACAAAAAGAATTAGGAGTAGCTGTTATTAATATTGGAGAAGCTACTACCTCTTTAGCTGTTTTTGAAGAAGGTGATATTTTACATACTGCTGTTTTACCAATTGGATCGGGACATATTACCAATGACTTAGCTATTGGCCTTAAAACATCTGTGGAAACAGCCGAGGCTGTTAAAGTAGATCATGCCCAAGCTTTATTAGAAGGTATTTCTAAGAGAGAAGAAGTAGATTTACATAAATATTCTGATGAAGAAAAAAAAGGCTCTTATGTCTATAAAAAGGATATAGTAGAAATTGCTTCTGCTCGTATGGAAGAGATATTTAAAATGATAAATGAAGAGTTGAAAAAAATAGATAGAAATGGTAAATTACCTGCAGGTTTAGTTTTAACTGGAGGAGGTGCTAAATTACCAATGATTATAGATTTAGCTAAAAAAGTATTTTCTTTACCAGTATTTATGGGGCTCCCTAAAAACGATTCCTTTGCTATTGATAAATTAAATGATACTGAATATACAACAGCCTTAGGATTAGTTATTTGGGGAAATAATTATATTGTAGATAATAATAATTTTCTTTCTAATTTTTCTGCAGTTAAACAAACTACAGAAAAGATGAGCTCTTGGTTTAAAAATTTATTACCTTAATTAAATTAAAAAATGTCTAGAAAAAATATTAAAGAAATAGTACCACCGATAGAAACTTTCGCTAATATAAAAGTAATTGGTGTTGGTGGTTCAGGTAATTCTGCTGTTAATCGTATGGTTAAATCTAAAATACGAGGAGTAGAGTTTATTGCTATTAATACTGATGCTCAAGCTTTACATCATTCTATTGCACCTAATAAAGTACATATTGGTAGAGAAACAACTAAAGGATTAGGAGCGGGTATGGATCCAGAGTTAGGAGCTAAAAGTGCTGAAGAAAATGAGCAAGAAATAATTAAAGCTTTAGAGGGTGCTAATATGGTTTTTATTACTTGTGGTTTAGGTGGTGGTACCGGTTCTGGTGCAGCCCCTATTATTGCTGATATAGCTCGAGAATTAAATGCTTTAACTGTGGCTGTAGTAACCAAGCCTTTTACTTTTGAAGGTATGCAAAGAAAAGACATAGCAGCTAGAAGCTTTGATCATTTAATAGATAAAGTAGATGCTGTTATCACTATCCCTAATGATAGATTATTACAAATTATTGATAAAAAAACATCTCTTTTAGAGGCCTTCTCTATTGTTGACGAAGTATTAAAACAAGGGGTACAAGGTATTTCAGAAGTTATTACTGTTCCCGGATTAATTAATGTTGATTTTGCTGATGTTAAAGCAATAATGAATCAAGCTGGTTCAGCTTTAATGGGCATTGGTACAGCCAGTGGAGAGAGTAGAGCTGTGGAAGCAGCTAAAGCAGCTATTAATAGCCCTCTATTAGAGTTAAATATAAATGGTGCTACTGGTGTTTTATTCACTATCGCGGGTAGTCCAGACTTAACAATGTTTGAAGTTAATGAAGTAGCTGAAATAATTACAGCTGCTTGTGATCCAGATGCTAAGATAATATTTGGTGCAGTAGTAGACGAAGAGTTAAAAGATGATATTAAAGTAACAGTTATTGCGACAGGATTTAGAGAGGCTAAAGAAAATAAGATGGAAGCAGGGGCTATTCAACCAACTATATCTAATCATGAAATATTTGCTAAGAAAGCAGAAGCAAGAACTATAAAAAAAGCTTTTAAAAAAGACCATAAAGAGGAAGAGGAGGCAATTGATGTTCCAAAGAGCAGAGAAGAAGAAGAATTAGATATGCCAACATTTTTAAGAAATAAAATGAAAAAGAGATAATGTATTGCCCTGTTTGTAATAATAAGAGTAGTAAAGTATTAGACTCTCGTTTAGTAGGCGAGGGTTTTAGTATCAGAAGAAGACGTTCTTGTTTAAAGTGTGATTTTCGTTATTCAACCGTTGAAGAAATAGAAATTTTAGAATTAGTTATTATCAAGAGAGATGGTCATCGAGAAAACTATAGTCGTTTAAAATTAATTAGAGGATTAAAAAGATCTCTAGAGAAAATACCATATTTAGAAGAAGATTTTAATTCTTTAATTAGAGAAATAGAAAGAGAAATTCAAAAGAAGGTTAAGAATAATGAAATAACATATAAGCAATTAGGACAAATAGTAATGAAGAAATTAAAGTCTTTTGATAAAGTTGCTTATATTAGATATGCTTCAGTATATAGATCCTTTAAAGATGTTAAGACTTTTCAAAAAGAATTAAATAGACTCTTAAAAAATAAAAAGAAGAAATAATATGGATGAAGAATTAAAAAAGATAATAGTAGATAATAAAGAAAAGTTAGATAATATAGAAGAAAAGGTTAAGAAAATACATCAGAAGCTATTTTGGAGTACTATGGCCGGTTACTTTAAAGTTATTTTAATATTAGGACCAATTATTATCGGTATTATTTATTTATCGCCTGTTGTTAAGAAATATTTTAAAATATTAGAACCTGTTTTTCAAGCTTTACGTATTTCTCCCGAGAATAGTTTAAATATAAAAAGTATTAATAATTTAATACCTGTAAATAATAAAGGATTAGCAGAGATATGTGATCCTAATACTAGAGAGGAATTAATAAAGCAATTTTGTCAATAAATGGAAGAATTAAAAAAGAAAATTATAAACTTAGCTCAAGAGATAAATGAAGCAGTTCAGAAATTAAAGTTGGCAGAAAAAAGAAAAGAGTTAGAAGGATTAAAGGAGCAGATATCTGCTCCTGATTTTTGGCAAAATAAAGAAGCAGCTCAAATTTCTGCAGTATATAAGAATAAAGAAAAGGAAATAAATATTTGGCAAGACTTAGTAAATAAGATAAATGATTTACAGTTATTAATTAAAGACAAACAAGCTTTTACTTTAGAAAAGGAAATAGATAAAGATTATAAAATAATTCAGGATTTATATACTAATAATATACAGCAATTATATTTACAAGGTAAATATGATAATAAGGCTGCTTTGATAAGCATAAAAGCAGGAGCAGGAGGTATAGATGCTCAAGATTGGGCCTCTATGTTAGAAAGAATGTATTTAAAGTTTGCAGAGCATAATAATTATACTATAAACTATTTAGCAAGATCTTCTGGTTCAGAAGCTGGTATTAAGAGTACGACTTTTAAAGTATCAGGAGAATATGCTTATGGATATTTAAAAAATGAAAAGGGTGTTCATAGATTAGTAAGAATATCTCCCTTTGATTCTGATAAAGCTAGACATACTTCTTTTGCTATGGTGGAAGCATTACCAGAATTAAAAGAAGTAGCCATAGAAATAAAAGAAGAAGATTTAAAAATAGATACTTTTAGAGCTTCTGGGCATGGAGGACAGTCGGTTAACACAACAGACTCTGCTGTTCGTATTACTCATTTACCAACTAAATTAATAGCTATTTGTCAAAATGAAAGATCTCAATTACAGAATAAATTACAAGCTTTGTCTTATTTAAAAAGTAAATTACAATTATACTATGAAACTGAACTAGAAGAGGAAAAGAAAGCTTTATTAGGAGAACATACAACAGCAGCTTGGGGTAATCAAATTAGATCTTATATATTACAACCATATAAGCTAGTAAAAGATCATCGTACTAATTATGAATCTAATAATGTTGAGGATATATTAAATGGTAATATTATGGAATTAATAAAAAAGCAGTTAGAGAAAAGCTAAATTTATGATATAATATAATATATGTTTGATCATTTAACTCCAATTAAAGATATTAAGATAAAAAAAGCTAGGAATAAGGTTATTGATTTAGCTGTTTATTTTTTTCTTCTAATTTGGGCTATATTCTTGGGGGTATTTTCTAATTTAGCTAATCATAGTCCCAAGGCTATTGCTTTGGCTACTTTACCAGATATTAGTATCAATAGTTTGGGGGGAGAACAAAAGATAGTATCTATTTATACACCGCAATTAAATTTATTTAATTTTAATATTGAAAATAATAAAGAAGGCACAGAATTGAATAAGTTAAGAATATATTTAAATGGTTTATATTCTTTAGAATTTTATAATTCTTTAGAAGATAATTTAAAATTATATGCCAATGGTACTCAATTAGGTAATATTAGTATAAAAGATAAACAGGGTTACCTTTCTTTTACTAATAATAATTATCCACTATTATTAGGAGATAATTATTTTTCTTTAATATTAGAGAGTAATAATTTAACAGTAAATGATATAATACAACTTTCTTTAGAAACTAAAGAAGATATAATATTAAGTTATAATAATAATATTTTTTATCCTTCTTTTATACATCCTCTAGAAGGTAGTTTATTTTCTTTTTTAAATAAAGGTTATCTTGATATTTATAATTTAAATACTAATAATAATATACAATTATCTAAAACAGAAATACCACTTGCTAGTTTTTTAATAGCTAGTACGGGAGAAGTAATTAATTTAAAAGAATTTATTATTAGTTCAGATTCAGAATTAGATAATAGTACTTTTTATTTAAAAAATAATGATACTATTATTAGTACAGGTCAAATTATTAATAATAATATAGTATTTAGTTTAGATAATTTTAAATTAAATCCCCATAGAGATTCTTCTTTTCAAATTACTGGTATTTTAGAAGAAGGAGAATATTCTTTTTCTTTAATAGATATTATTGCTCAAGGTTTCTTTTCTTCTCAAGATATTAATTTAAAACAAGAATTCTTTTTAAATAAATTAAATATTAAAAATTCTTTTCTTTCTTTTTCTTCTCAAGACATAGATAATACTACAAATGAAGATCAGAATATTATTTATAATTTAAATATTAAATCTTTAGGTAAAGAAGTTAAGTTGAATAGCCTTGTATGGGATTTTAAGGGGACTTTAAGCGATTTAAAGGTCTTAATTGATAATAAGTATCAAGATATAGAAATAGACCTTAAAGATAATAAATTAAGCATAGAAGATATTGATTTAATAATACCCTTAACAGGCTTAAATCTAAAATTAGAAGCTAAAGTATTAGAAGATTATTTACAAATATACTTATTAGAGAATAATATTTATAATCTTCCTTTAGCTGTCAATATATTAAAGAAATAATATGAATCAAAAAGGATTTTCTTTAACAGAACTGTTAGTAATAGTAGCTATTATTATGATTTTATCTACTATTTTTATAGTTTCTGGTACAGCTATTAGAGAGAAATCTCGTTTGAGTAAAGCGAAATCTTTTGATAAAGAGCTTTCTCTGAAGTTAGGTTATAATTTAATAGGAGAATGGACTTTTGATGATAGTAATAACTTAGGTAAAGATACTTCTTCTTATTTTAATAATGGTATGGTGAATAATGTTTTTTCTGCGTTAGAAACTGATTGTGTAGCAGGGAAATGCTTGTCTTTTACTGAGAGTAATGATCCTTATATTAAATTAGAGTATGATGATAGTAATTTATTATTCCAAGAAACAAGTGAATTAACTATTTCGGCTTGGGTTAAGCCAGTTGATGTGGGAAGCACCAAAGCTTATATCTCGGGGTTATTCAATATTAGTGATGATTATTCTATTTTCAATGGTTGGTTATTAGGTGGAAATCATAGTAATAATAATATTTATTTTCAGATAGCAAAAGGAAATGCTGCTAATATTTCATGGGCTGTTTACAATGATTTTTTTATTGAATTTAATTCAAAATGGGTACATATTGCAGGTGTTTATAAGGGGGGTGAATATGTTAAATTATTTATTAATGGTAAAGAGGTTAATTCTAATCTAAATCCTGTTACTTCAATACTTATGCCAGAAAATACAAATTTTCAAATAGGAGGAGTTGAAGTCTTCGATGATGATATTTGGAATGGCTATATCGATGATATTCGTATCTATAGAGATGCTTTGAGTATAGCTCAGGTAAATAATTTGTATGAAAAAGATTTAAATAAGTATTTAGCATTGACTGAATAGAGTATTTAAGTTTAAATAGAGGAAGTAAGTGATTTAAATGAAGAAAAGTGAATTATTTATTTTATTTAGTTTGGTATTTTTAATTACTACTTTTATTATAGTAATTAAGAAACCTATTATATTTGGTAATTCATTAGAATTATCTTTTTTTGAATATGATAAGTATTATACTTTTACTGGTCAAATAATTAAAAAAGAAAAAAAGATTAAGGGTAATAGATATTTAGTGCTTAGTGAATTTGGTAAAATATTAATATCTACTCCTCTTTATCCAGAGTATAATTTAAATGATAATTTAGAAATATCTTGTAAGTTAAAAAAAGCTGAGCCTATTATTGATGATTATGGTTATCAATTTTTTTATGATAAGTATTTAGCTAAAGATAATATATTTATATTATGTTCTTATCCTCAAATTAAGTTTTTAAATAATAATAATTATAATATTTTAAGTATTAAAGAATACTTTTCTAGTAATTTAAATAATTATTTAAGAGAACCAGCTTCTTCTTTAGCTAAAGCTATGCTTTTAGCAGAAAGAAGAGAATTAAATTTAGAATTAAGAACTGCTTTTAGTAAAACTGGTTTAAGTCATATTATAGCTATTTCAGGATTACACATAGCTATTATAGTATATTTATTACAAATATTATTAATATCTTTAAATAAAAGAATATCTTTTTTTCTTATTAGTTTTATTCTCTTCTTTTATTTATTTTTATTAAACTTTCCTTCTTCAGCCTTAAGAGCTTCTTTAATGATTATTATTGTTCTTTTAACTCCTTTTCTTAACAGAAATACTAAACCTCTCTATAGTCTAATATTAGTAGCCGATCTTTTAGTATTAATTAATCCTTATATTATAGTTTATGACATTGGTTTTCAATTATCTTTTTTAGCTGTTTTAGGATTACTATTCTATATTAAATATTTTCAGAAAGTATTAATATTTATACCTAATAAGTATAAGTTAAGAGAGGTTCTTTCTGTTACCTTAGCTGCGCAAGTATTTACTTGGCCTTTAATAGTATATTATTTTCATATCTTTTCTTTTATTGCTCCTTTAGCTAATTTTTTAATATTACCATTTTTACCTTTTATATTAGGCTTAGCTATCTTTTTGTCTCTTTTTGGTTTTATACCATTTTTAGCTGAATTAATAGCTCGGCCTTTATTTGTATTATTAAAGATAATAGTTATTATAGTACAGTATTTAAGCAATATACCTTTAGCATATTTAGAAATACATAATTTTGATTTAAAATATTTAAGTTTATCTTTTTTATTCTTAATATTATTAACATTTATAATAAAGCCCTATGAAACTTAAATTAATTATAATTATGTTTTTGATATTTAATTATTATCCTACAGAATATTTAAAAGTATCATATTTAGATATTGGTCAAGGAGATAGTATCTTATTATCTGTTAAAGATTATAATATTTTAATTGATGGGGGACCTGATAATTCTTTATTATATCAATTAGGGGAGAGCTTACTTTGGTTTGAAAAGAGAATAGACTATTTAATTATCTCTCATTATCATGCTGATCATTATACAGGATTTATTGAATTATTGAATAAATATGAAATAGGAGAAATATTAGTTACTAATCATCAGCCTGATAATAAATTATATAATATTTGGCTAGAGAAATTAAAAGAATATAATTACAAAGTAAGAGTTGTTGAAGAAGGGGAGAGATTTATAATAGCTGATAATATATATTTTGATATTATTTTAGCTCATAGTAATTATGAAGATTATAATGATAATTCTTTAGTATTAAAGTTTAATTATTATGATTTGAAATTATTATTTACCGGAGATTTAACTTCTCTTTTAGAAAAAACTATATTAGAAAAAGATTTAGAGTCGCAAGTATTAAAAGTAGGTCATCATGGTAGTAAATGGTCTTCTTCTTTAGAATTTTTAAAAGTAGTAAAACCAGAAATATGCTTAATTCAGTCTGGTCTCTATAATAAGTTTCAGCATCCTCATTTAGAGACTATTAATAGACTAAAAGAAATTAATTGTACTATATACAATACTCAAAATACGGGTACTGTTAATTTATTTAGTAATGGTTATGATTATTGGTTTGACTTTTAAGGTTCTTTTGTTAGAATTAAGATATTGTTCATTAAATAAAATAAGGAGAAACAAATGAAAACATGGTTGTGGTTTGCAAAGAATACTTTAGCCTTGGTAGCTATTGTTATAGCTATTTTATTAATTATAAAAGCAGTTAATACTTTTACAATAGTACCAATATAAGGAGTAAGCAATGAATGATATTGTGATATGGATAACAATGAAGTATATTATTATATTTTTAGCTATAATGGTAATTACTGGTTTAGCAGTAGAATTATATAATAGATATGCTGAGGATGAATAAGAAAAGGGGGTTATTAAAATAACTCTCTTTTTTCTTGATTTTTACCACTAAATAACATATAATAAAGAAAAATTAAATAAAAAATATGGCCGATGAAAAAATAAAAATTCTTCTAATAGAGGATGAAGAAATGTTAGCTAATATGTATGAAACTAAGTTTCAGAATGAAGGCTTTAATATTGTTAAAGCTTTAGATGGGGAAGCAGGATTAAATAAAGCTAAAGAATTCTTACCAGACTTTATTCTTTTAGATATTATTATGCCTAAAATGGATGGTTTTGCTGTTTTGAAAGCTTTGAAAGAAGATAATAAGACAAAGAATATACCGGTTATGCTTTTAACTAATTTAGGACAAGAAGAAGACATGCAAAGAGGAGAAGATTTAGGAGTGATAGGTTATTTAGTAAAAGCTAATACCACACCATCTGAAGTAGTAGAAGCTGTGAAGAATAAATTAATTAAATAAATATGAATAAATTAGAAAAGACTTTGGTTTTATTAAAGCCAGATGCTATTAATAGAGGTTTAATAGGTGAAATAGTAAGTAGATTTGAAAGAACTGGTTTAAAAATAGCTGGTTTAAAATTAGTTTGGTCAGATAAAGATACAGCCTTAAAACATTATAATGAAGATTTAGCTAAAAGAAGGGGTCAAAAAGTAAGAGATTTAATGGTTGATATGATTACTTCTGGGCCAGTGGTAGCTATTGCTATTGAAGGCGTAGAAGCTGTAGAGGTAGTTAGAAAAATGGTTGGAGAAACAGAGCCTAAAAGCGCTGCTCCAGGAACAATTAGAGGAGACTATGCTCATCTTTCTTTTCAATATGCAGATGGTAAAGGGGCTCCCGTCTTTAATTTAATACACGCTTCTTCTGACAGTAAAGATGCTAAATTAGAAGTTGGTTTATGGTTTCAAGATTTTGAATTACAAGACTATAAACCAGAACATACTAAATATACAACTTTAGATTAATTTAATTGTCTTCTTTAGAGGAATGTGCTATTCTTTATATATGGTTCTTTTCCTTTAAATATATGCAATTCTACAATATTTTTTATATAGTACTTTATATAAATTAGAATCGTGGTTTTAATTTGCAAGTACTAATCCTTTTTAAAAGGGGTTCGCAAATTTAAAAGACTAGAACTATTTAAATCAACTAAAGGCTAAAATATGTCTGAAATGATTTGACAAAAAGGCATCTTATCGCTATAAAACGTATAGGTGTCTTTTTGTTTACACTATAGTACATTAATAATAAAAAAAAGGAGAAGAAAAGTGAAAAAGCTTATAGATAGTTTTGATGTTTTTGTTTTTGATCTTGATAATACTTTAGTTTTTACTAATTTTGATTATATTTATAATTTAATTAAAAAAACTATTAATAATTTAGGGGGTATTATTCCTGATAAAGCATTAGCCAAGAAATTCTGGTATGCTGAAATAGATGGTAGGGAATGTATTTGGAATAACTTTAAATTACCTTATCATAGATTTTGGCATAAACTTAGAGAATATGATATACCAGAAGAAAGGACAAAACGAACAGAAGTAATGGTTGGTGTTAACAGTGTTTTACAGTCTTTGAAGGATAATAATAAGAAATTAGCTATTATTACTAATGCTTATCCTCTTATTGCTATTGCTGAAATTAGACTATTAGCTATTAAATTTAACAAAGATAATGTTCTGGCTTTAGGAGACAATACTAGGTATACCCCTAAACCTCATCGTCATAGTTTAGATTGTTTAAGAGAGGTTTATAATAATCAAACTAATTTTGTTTATATTGGAGATAGTCATGAAGATGCTCTTTTTGCTAAAAACTCTGAAACACCATTTGTTCATTTTAATATTAATAATTCAGAATTGCCTTCTGATTTAGAATCTTTAACCAGTTTTAATGATTGGCAAGTATTTAATGAATTATTGATAAAGTAAAAACCCTGTAATATTTATTACAGGGTTTTTTATTATGAGTTTAATCTTAGCAAGAGACTTGCTAAAATATTAGTTGTCTCTTTAGCTTCCAGATCTTTTTCTAAATGTTTTTTATATAAGATATGTCTTATATTATTAAGAACAATATTTGTTTCAAAATCATTTATTCTCAAGAGAGCTAAGACTTGTCTTTCTGGCCTATTAAGAGGAAGGCTAGAGAGATCATTCATAATATCATTAAAGGCATTATCTTTTTTACTTTCTATAACTACCCTTAAATCTTCTGAAAGAAGATCCTTTGTATTTAAATTAATTATTATACCGTCTTTTTCAAGCATAATAGTATTAATTTTACCACAGATCTTTTCCAGTTTTTTTTCACCAGGAACAACACCACTTTCCCATTGAATAAAAGAAGCTCCTGAATAAGAATAACCTAAGCTTGCCATTAGCTTTCTTCTGCTAAACTTAACTTTACTATTCTTTAAGTGAAAATATTTTTTACCAATAAATTCTATATTAGTAAAAAACATAGTTTTTATTTGATTTACTATCATTTTCTTCTCCTTTTTTTTGTTAATGAACATTAAGTAATTTACTTAATATATCTTAATACCATGTTTATATTATTTTGTCAATGTTATATTTAATAAAAAAACCTCTATGAAGAGGTTTTAATATTTTAAGCTGTAATTTCTTTTTTCTTCTTATTTATTGTTCTTAAACAAGAGGTACAAATATTAGTTTTTATACCAGCTATTTTTTTCTTCTGTAAATTAAGACTCATTTTTCTTTTAGTAGAAATATTAGAATGACTACGTAAATTTCCAGACATGGCTTTTCTATTACAAATTTCACAAACTTTAGACATATAGTTGATTTTTAATCTATTTAAGATATAATGTATAATGTTAAATAAAATAACATAAAAATTAATCATTGTAAAGACTTATGCTTTTTAATTTATTATTCGAGAGTCCAGAATTGTTTATTACTATAATACTGGCAATTATATATGCTATTACTATTCATGAATTTTCTCATGCTTTAGCTGCAGAAAGCTTAGGAGATGGTACAGCTAAATTTAATGGTCGCCTTACTTTAAATCCTCTAGCTCATTTAGAGTTTTTAGGAGTTATTATGCTATTAATGGCTGGCTTTGGCTGGGGAAAGCCAGTGCCAGTTAATATTTATAATTTAAAATGGCAGAAATATGGAGAAGCTGTAGTTTCTATGGCCGGACCCCTTTCTAACTTTTTAAGTGTTATTTTATTCATAATACTATTTAAATTATTTGCTCCTAATTTAGCTCCTAATAATTTATTATTTATTTTTTTAAGTAATTTAATAATTATTAATTTAGTTTTGGGAGTTTTTAATTTAATACCCATACCACCTTTGGATGGCTCTAAGGTACTATTCGCTTTTTTGCCCAATAGTATGAACGAGCTGAAGAGAAAAATGACTATTAATGGACCTTGGATTCTTTTAATTTTAATTATAGCTGATAATTTTTTAGGCTTTAATATCTTTGGCAGAATATTTTCTTACTTCATTAATTTAATAAATTACTTTATTTAAGTAATAATATTGACTATTTATTTTTTTTATGCTATTTTATCAAGGACTTTAAAAGCCCAAGCTTTTAAATTTATTTAATTTAGAATAATTAATATGCCTACCGTAAATCAATTATTAAGAAAACCAAGAAAAACAAAGAAGAAGAAGTCTAAGACTCCTGCTTTGCGTCGTACTTCTAATACTTTGAAGAGAACTAAAAAAGATTTAGACAGAGGAGCTCCTTTTAAAAGAGGTGTTTGTGTTAAGGTTACTACTGTTACCCCTAAAAAACCTAATTCAGCTTTAAGAAAAATAGCCAGAGTTAGATTATCTAATGGTATGGAAGTTACTGCTTATATTCCAGGAGTAGGTCATAATTTACAAGAACATAGTATTGTTTTAATTAGAGGAGGAAGAGTAAAAGATTTAGCTGGTGTACGATATCATGTTGTGCGTGGAGTATATGATACTCAGGGAGTAGAAGGTCGTAAGCAAGGTAGATCGTTATACGGTACTAAAAAAGATAAGAAATAAATAATATGAGAGGTAAAAAAGCACCAGTAAGAGAAATTAAAGCAGACCCTAGATTCAATAGAGTTGATTTAGCTAAATTTATAAATAAAATAATGATTAGTGGTAAGAAAACCACCGCTCAAAGAATAGTGTATAAAGCTTTTGATTATATTTCTAGTAAAACCAAACAAGATCCTTTAGAAATATATGATACTGCTATGAATAATATTTCTCCTGTTTTAGAAGTTAAAGGTAAGAGAATAGGTGGTGCTAATTATCAGGTGCCGATAGTTGTTTCTGGTAATAGAAAATTAACCTTAGCTCATCGTTGGTTAATAGCTGCTTCTAAATCTCGTAAAGGTATAGATATGGCAACTTCTTTAGCTAATGAGCTAATAGCTGCTTCTAAAGGTGAGGGAGAGGCAATGAAGAAAAGAGAAGATGTGCAAAGAATGGCTGAAGCTAATAAAGCTTTTGCTCATTTTGCTAGATAAATAAAAGATAAACTCTTCTTGAGAGAGTTTATGCTTAAATAAAAATATATATGTCCAGGAAAACTCCCTTAGAAAAAGTAAGAAATATTGGTATTATGGCCCATATTGATGCCGGTAAGACTACGGTTACAGAGCGTATTCTTTTTTATACTGGTAAGAAACATAAAATTGGTGAAGTTCATGAAGGTGAAGCAGAAATGGATTGGATGGAGCAAGAACAAGAAAGAGGTATTACAATTACCTCAGCTGCTACTACTTGTTTTTGGCCTATTCCAAAATGGTTAGATGAAAAAGAAGAAAGTGCTAATATTAATATTATTGATACTCCAGGTCACGTTGATTTTACAGTAGAAGTGGAAAGATCTTTAAGAGTATTAGATGGGGGAGTTATTGTTTTTGATGGTGTTGCTGGTGTTGAACCTCAATCAGAAACAGTTTGGAGACAAGCTGATAAATACCATGTTCCTCGTATTGGTTTTATTAATAAAATGGATAGAATGGGAGCAGACTTTTATTATGACTTAGGCACTATTCATGAAAGATTAACTAAAAATGCTCATCCTATGCAATTACCAATTGGTGCTGCAGAGAATTTTGAGGGAATTATTAATCTTTTAGAGAGAGAAGCTTGGTATTATTTAGACGAAGATGGTAAAGAATTTGAAAAGAGAGGTGTTCCCGAAGACTTAAAAGATAAAGTAGAAGAATATCGTCATCAGTTAATAGAGGCTATTGTTGAAAATGATGAAGCTTTAATGGAAAAATATTTAAATGAAGAAGAATTAGATATATTAGAATTAAAGAAGGCCTTAAGAAAAGGAGTTATTGCTAATAAGATAGTACCTATTTTTGTGGGCTCTGCTTTAAAGAATAAAGGAGTACAATTTCTTTTAGATGCTATTACTGCTTATTTACCTTCTCCTTTAGATGTTCCTCCAATTGAAGGTAATGATCCTCGTGATGAAGAAAAGATAATAGCTGTTAAACAGGCTGATGATGAACCATTTACAGCCATTGCTTTTAAAATAGCAACTGATCCTTTCGTTGGTAAATTATCATTTATCAGAGTATATTCTGGAACCTTAAAATCTGGTTCTTATGTTTATAATGCTAATTCAAATAAAAAAGAAAGAATTGGTCGTATTTTAAGAATGCATGCTAATTCTCGAGAAGAAGTAGATGAAATTAGAACCGGTGATATTGTTGCTGTGGTTGGCTTAAAAGCCACTACTACTGGACATACTTTATGTGATCCAGAAAGAAAAGTAGCCTTAGAAAGTATGGAATTCCCAGCCCCTGTTATTTTTGTAGCTGTCGAACCAAAAACCAAACAAGACCAAGAAAAGATGGGTTTAGCTTTAGCTAAATTAGCAGAAGAAGACCCTACCTTTACAGTTCGTAGTGATGAAGAAACTAATCAAACTATTATTGGTGGTATGGGAGAGCTTCATTTAGAGGTTATTATAGATAGAATGAAAAGAGAATTTTCAGTGGAAGCTAATGTTGGTGCTCCACAGGTAGCTTATAAAGAAACAATTACTATTGATTCTGAAGGTGAATCTAAATATGTTAAACAGTCAGGTGGTCGTGGTCAATATGGGCACTGTTTATTAAGATTAGAAACCCTAGAAAGAGGTACTGGTTTTGAATTTACTGATGAATTAAAAGGTGGTTCTATTCCCAAAGAATATGTTCCTGCTATTGAAAAGGGTATTAAAGAAACAATGGCTAATGGTATTATAGCTGGTTATCAAATACAAGATATTAAAGTTACTGTTTATGATGGTTCATATCATGAAGTTGATTCATCTGAAGCAGCTTTTAAGATTTCTGGGTCTCTAGCTTTTAAAGATGCTTTTGCTAAGGCTAAGCCAGTATTATTAGAACCAGTTATGGCTGTTGAAGCTGTTACTCCTGAAGATTATATGGGAGATGTTATTGGTGATTTAAATGCCAAAAGAGGACAAGTATCAGAAATGGAAGATAGATCAGACGGTATTAAGGTTATTAAAGCTATTGTTCCTTTAGCAGAAATGTTTGGTTATGCTACTACTTTAAGAAGTATGACTCAAGGTAGGGCTAGTTATAGTATGGAATTTGATAATTATAAAGAAACACCAAAGAACATTGCAGAAGAAGTGATGAAGAAATAAATTAAATAAAAGTAAAAGCACTGACATCTATCAGTGCTTTTTTATTTTTATAATAATAATTAATTTTCTATAACTTCTTTTAAATATTTAATTGACAATAGTATATATAATGTATAATATATGGGAATAAATAATTAATAAATATATGAAGAATTTTGATAAAATTTTAGACTTAATTAGTAAAACAGGGGATAAAGTAATTGTTGTCTCTGAGAAACATAATCCTTATGTCTTGATGAGCATGAAAGAATATAGCTCTATACTACGAGGATCTTCAACGGTTAATGAATTAAGCGAAGAAGAATTATTAAGTAAGATAAATAGAGATATTGCTATTTGGAAAGCCTCTCAAGATGATAGTGAAGATGACAAAGAACTTAAAGGATATGATTTAGAAGAGTTTAAAGTAGACAGCAAAGAGAAGAAGAATATAGAAAAATCTTCTTTGATTAAAGAAGAAAAAGGGGAGGAAGAAGAGGATAAGTATTATATTGAACCAGTAGAGGATAATATTAGCTAATATTAGGTAAAATATAGATATAGTATTATTTTATAGTCTAGAGACTTGCCAAAACTTTAAAATGGTGCTATAATCTTTGTGTTTTAATTAATAAATTTAATAAATAAATTAAGATAGCTGGATTACAAATCCTTATGAAATATTGAGGTGCTATCCAAAGAAAAAATAAAATTATGGCAGAAGTATTTAAGAGAGAAAAACCACATGTTAATGTTGGTACAATTGGTCATGTTGATCATGGTAAAACAACTTTAACAGCAGCAATGTTAAAAGTATTAGCAGAAGCAGGTGGTGTTGCTCAAAGTAAAGATGTTGCTCAAATTGATAATGCTCCCGAAGAAAAAGATCGTGGTATTACAATTGCAACCTCTCATGTAGAGTATGAGTCAGATAATAGACATTATGCTCATGTAGATTGTCCCGGTCATGCTGACTATGTTAAGAACATGATTACTGGTGCAGCTCAAATGGATGGTGCTATCTTAGTTGTTTCTGCAGCTGATGGTCCTATGCCTCAAACTAGAGAACATATTTTACTTGCTCGTCAAGTTGGCGTTCCTTATATTGTTGTTTTCTTAAACAAAATGGATCAAGTTGATGATCCAGAATTAGTAGATTTAGTTGAAGAAGAAATTAGAGAATTATTAACTAAATATGAATTTCCTGGTGATAAGACACCGATAATTAGAGGTTCAGCTATTAAAGCTTTAGAAGACCCTAAGGGTGAAGGTTCTAAACCTATTTTAGAATTAGTAAAAGCTTTAGATGAATATATTCCTACCCCAGAAAGAGATACTGAAAAACCATTTCTAATGCCTATTGAAGATATATTTTCAATTGAAGGTCGTGGTACAGTAGTAACTGGTCGTATTGAAAGAGGGATACTTAAATTAAACGATGAAGTAGAAATGGTTGGCTTACAAGATACTAGTAAAACAGTTATTACTGGTATTGAGATGTTTAATAAGCAATTAGAAGAAGGTCAAGCTGGTGATAATGCTGGATTACTATTAAGAGGTACTAAGAAAGACGAAGTACAACGTGGTCAAGTATTAGCTAAACCAGGTAGTATTACGCCTCATACTGAATTTGAAGCTGAAGTTTATATTTTAAACAAAGAAGAGGGTGGTCGTCATACTCCTTTCTTTAAAGGATATAAACCACAGTTTTACATCCGTACTACTGATGTTACTGGTGAAGTTACTTTACCAGAAGGTACAGAAATGGTAATGCCCGGGGATACTATTACTTTTATAGTAAAGTTAATCCACCCTGTTGCTTTAGAAGAACAATCTCGTTTTGCTATTCGTGAAGGTGGTCATACTGTTGGTGCTGGTGTTGTAACTAAAATTGTTAAATAAATAATATATCCTCCCCCTTTGGGGGAGGGTTTATATTAAGTAAATTATTAATAAGAAGTAAATTAACATAACTCAATGTCTGTTAAAGAAAAAGAAGAGAATCAAAATAGAATTAGGATTAAGATTAGAGCTTATGATCATAAGGTTATTGATCAGTCTACTAAAACTATCATCGAAACAGTTGAAAGATCTGGTGCGGAGATAGTAGGACCAATTCCTTTACCAACAGAAAAGAAGAAATTCACTGTTTTAAGATCAACCTTTGTTCACAAAGATGCTCGTGATCAATATGAGATGAGAACTCATAAAAGATTATTAGACATTATTAGTCCCACCCCTAAAACAGTTGACTCTTTAATGAATTTGAATTTACCAGCTGGAGTAGATATTGAGATTAAAATGTAAGTAAAATATCTTTTTTACTTGAATAACCCTTATTAGGAAGTGTTTAAGGAGATAAAGATATTAAGGATTTAAAAGCGTTTCGATTTAAAATAAGAAATTAAATACTAATAAATATATTAGTGATCGCGAATTGTCCTTAAAATTATATTTTTGAGAATAATTCGCGATTTTAAATTAAAAGAAATATATGGCTAAGTTTATCTTAGGAAAAAAATTAAATATGACACAAAAGTTCCAAGAAGATGGAACTGTTGTTCCAGTTACTGCTGTACAGGCTGGTCCTTGTACAATTACACAAGTTAAAGGTGATAAAGAGGGATATACTGCTGTGCAAATTGGTTTTGGTAATAAAAAGAAGATAAATAAACCATTAGCAGGTCATTTAAAAGATTTGGCTAATTTTCGTTTTTTAAAAGAATTTAAAGTAAAGAATACTGATAATTTAGCCAAAGGAAAAACCTTTGATGTTTCTACTTTTGAAGTCGGAGACATTTTAAAAATTACAGGCGTTTCTAAGGGCAAAGGATTTCAAGGTGTTGTTAAAAGACATGGTTTCAAAGGTGGTCCCGCTTCTCATGGTCATAAAGATCAATTAAGAATGCCTGGATCTATTGGTGCTACCGCTCCAGCTCGTGTTTTTAAAGGAACTCGTATGGGAGGAAGAATGGGTACTGATACAGTAACTGTTTCTAATTTAGAATTAATTGAAATTGATAGAGAAAACAATATCTTATATATTAAAGGTGCTGTACCTGGTGCTCGTAATGGTTTAATTATGATTAAAACAGAAGGAGAGTTATCTTTTATTGAGAAAAAAATTAAAGAAAAGAAAAAAGAAGTAAAGTCTGAAGAAAAAGTAGAAAAGAAAGAAGATTCTAAAGATATTAAAGTTGTAGAAAAGAAAGAAGAAGCAAAGCCTGAGACTAAAGAAGATAAAACGGAAGAAAAGAAATAAATATATGAAAGAAATAAAAGTAAAAGTATATAATTTCGAAGGTCAAGAAGTTGGAAATGAAGCTCTAGATTCTGCTTTATTTAATACAGAATTAAATAAAGAATTACTACAACAAGTATTAATAGCTCAGGATGCTAATTCCAGAGAAGCTATTGCTCATACCAAAGGCAGAACTGAAGTTAGGGGTGGCGGTAAAAAGCCTTGGAAACAAAAAGGAACTGGTCGTGCTAGACATGGCTCTTCTCGTTCTCCAATTTGGTCTGGTGGTGGTGTAACTTTTGGACCTACCGCTAGTCGTAATTTTAGCAAAAGAGTTAATAAGAAAGTAAAGAGAAAAGCTTTGGCTATGGTTTTAACAGATAAGGCTATTAATAATAATTTAATAGTATTAGAATCATATGACTTACCACAAGCTAAAACAAAAACATTAAAATTAGCTTTAAATAAATTACCAAGTAAAGATCAAAAACAATTAATAGTAACTAAAGGAGCTGAAGAAAATATAGTTACTGCTTCTCAAAACTTACCAAAAGTAAATACTATTAATTATGCTAGTCTAAATATTAGAGACTTATTAAAGAATCAATATCTTTTAATTACTAAAGAATTATTAGAAAGAGTTAAGAAGCATTATTCATAAATATATGGGTTTATTCAGTAAAAAAAGTAAAAAAGACGATAAAGATCTTAAAAAAGAAGAAGGTTCTCTTAAGGTAGAAAAAAAAGCAATAAAGAAAGAAGTTAAAAAGGTAGAAAAAAAAGTACATCAAGATAATAAAACAGCATATAAAGTATTAATAAAACCTATTATTTCAGAAAAAGCTACTTTAGGTGTTGATCAAGGTAAATATGTTTTTGAAGTATCTAGTAGAGCCAATAAAGTTGAAATCAAGAAAGCTGTTAATGAAATTTATGGTCTGAAACCAATTAAAGTAAATATTATTAATAGTTTAGGTAAAGTAGTTACTTTTGGTCGTAAAAAGGGTAGAAGAAAAGATACTAGAAAAGCTATTATTACCCTTAAAAAAGGTGAAACTATTAATATTTATGAAGGTATTTAAAATATATGGCAGTTAAAGTATACAAACCAACTACACCCGCTCGTCGTAAGACTAGTGTTATTGTTAATAAAGAATTGACCAAAAAAAGACCCAAGAAGTCTTTAATTAAAATAAGAAAGCAAAGGGCTGGTCGTAATAATACAGGTAGAATTACAGTTAGACATAAAGGTGGTGGAGTTAAAAGATATGTCCGTTTAATTGACTTTAAAAGAATTAAATTTGATATTCCAGCTAAAGTAGAGAGTTTAGAGTATGACCCTAATCGTAATACTAACATTGCTTTAATAGTATATGCTGATGGTGCCCGCGCTTATATTTTAGCACCTGATACATTAAAAGTAGGTTCTAAGGTAGTATCTTCTCAGAAGAAAATAGAAGCTAAAGTAGGCAATCGTTTAATACTAAAGAATATACCAACTGGATCTGTAGTATTTAATATAGAAATGATAGCTGGTAAAGGTGGCCAATTAGCTAGATCAGCTGGTAATGGAACCACTTTAATGGCTTTGTCAGATGGTATGGCTCAATTAAGATTACCAAGCGGTGAAATTAGAATAGTTTCCGAAAATTGTTCAGCTACCATTGGTCTACCTAGCAATGCTGAATATAGAAATATTCGTTGGGGTAAGGCTGGTCGTAAAAGACACCTAGGCATTAGACCAACTGTCAGAGGTAAAGTAATGAATCCCGTCGATCATCCTCATGGCGGTGGTGAGGGTTCTAATCCCATTGGTTTAAAACATCCCAAAACATATAAAGGTAAACCAGCTTATGGTATTAAAACTAGAAAGAAGAATAAAGCATCTAATAAGTTTATCGTTAAACGTCGTAAGAGTAGACAAACAAGTAAATAATAATTAAAATATGTCAAGAAGTTTAAAAAAAGGTCCATATACTGATCCTAAATTATTAAAAAAGATTAGTAAAATAAAACCAGAGGATGGTAAAACCATTAAGACCTGGTCTCGTCCCTCAGTTATTACTCCAGAAATGGTAGGCTATACTTTCGGTGTTCATAATGGTCGAGAACATATTAATGTTTATATCATTGAGAATATGGTAGGACATCGTTTGGGAGAGTTTTCCTCAACCCGTAAATTTATTAGTCATGGTGGTAAAATGGCCAAAAAACAAGCTAAAGGATAATTAAATATATGATAGAAGTTAAAGCAAAATTAAGACATCTTAGAATAACACCTAAGAAAACAAGACTAGTAGCTAATGCTATTAGGGGCTTAGATGTTTTGGCAGCTTTAGATAGACTAAATGTAGTTTTTAAGAAATCTTCACCAATTTTTACTAAATTATTACTTTCAGCTATTGCTAATGCTAAAGATAGATATAATGTTAAAGAAGAAGATTTAAAAATTAAGAGTGTTATAGTTAATAAAGGAGTGGCATTGTCTCGTTGGAAGCCAGCTGCTTTTGGTAGAGCTCATCCCTTTAAAAAACATGCTTCTCATATTGAGGTTACCCTAACAACTAAAGAGGGCGTTAAAGTAGAAAAGAAAAAGAAAGAAAAGAAAGAAGTAGAAACAGTTGATTTAACAAAGAAAAAAGAAAAGAAAAAAGATAGTAAAAAAGTAGAAAAGAAGGTTAAAGAAAAGAAATAAATATATGGGAAAAAAGATAAATCCAAGAATATTTCGTTTAGGTTTAAGTGAGCAATGGAGATCTCGCTGGTTTGCTCGTGATAATTATGCTCAATTTCTAAGAGAAGATATAGAAATTAGAAATTATATTAAAAAAGAATTAGCAATAGCCGGTATTGATTCTGTTTTAATAGAAAGAAATAGAGGAGAAATAATTATTAATATTAAAGCTGCTAAACCAGGATTAATAATTGGTCGTGGTG
>CAZRZA010000004.1:52103-52432 GCA_964604515.1 uncultured Gammaproteobacteria bacterium
AAGAATTGAAAAAGAAATTAGTAAATAAATACTTAAATATAAAGACAAAAGTTAATATCAATATTAATGAAGTTTCTAATCCTAATTTATCTTCCCCTATTTTAGTACAGTCTATTAGAGAGGATATTGAAAAAAGAATGCCTTTTCGTAGAGTAATGAAACAGAATATTGAAAAAGTAATGAAAGCAAGAGGGCAGGGCGTTAAAATAATATTAGCTGGTCGTTTAAATGGTGTTGAAATAGCTCGTCAAGAAACTTTAAGCAAAGGTAAAATACCTTTAAGTACTTTAAGAGCTAATATTGATTATAGTCGTGGAGCAGCAGCTACT
>CAZRZA010000005.1:0-33579 GCA_964604515.1 uncultured Gammaproteobacteria bacterium
TTTTCTTTAAGTAGTTTTTTAAATGCTACCAATAGGCAAAGAATAAATACCAGAAACTTAGGCTTAATAATGATTATTAATATTATCCTTAATATAGTATTAATACAGTCTTTAGGAGTTTTAGGGGCAGCCTTAGCATCTAGTATTTCTACTTTCTTATTATTCTCTTTAAACTTAAAAGAAGTTATTAAATTAACTGGAAAGAATTTAATTAAATTTAAATTAATATTAAATAGTACTTTAGCTGCTTTTTTAATGTTTTTATCTGTTTATTACCTCAAGAATATAATTTACTGGCCCTTAACTATATTAACTGGTAGTTTAGTATATTTTATGTTAATGTTTTTTAGTAAAACACTGACTAAAGAAGATTTTTATTTTATCAAGAAATCATTATTATCTAAAGAATGAAAAAGACATTATTATTAACTCATGAATATTATCCTTTTAAAGGTGGTATAGCTAATTATACTTATAGTCTTTTTAAGTTTTTTAATAGAGAAGATTATTTAATAGTTACTGATCAGAAGGAAGTAAAAGGTAATAATATAATTAATATTAAATTAATAAATAAGTTTATTAAGCCTTCTTATTTATTTTCTTTTTTTAAATTAAAAAAGATAATTAAAGATAATAAGATAGAAATTATCTTTACTCCAAATATATTACCCCTAGGCTCTTTAGCCTATTTCTTAAGAATACCCTATATAATATCTTTACATGGCTTAGATATTAACTTAGCCCTAAAGAACAGACCTTATTTAAGTAAAAAGATATTAAAGAAAGCTGAAAAGATAATAGTTAATAGTAAACAAACAGGGGAGAGAGTAAAAGAATATAATGATAAAGTAGAATTAATATATCCTAGTATTGATATTCAGAATAATATTGATAATAATAAATTAGCAGTATTGAGAAAAGAAATAAAGAATAATAAAGAAATTATATTATTAACTGTTGCTAGATTAAGTAAAAGAAAAGGACAAGATTTAGTAATTAAAGCTCTGGCTCAATTAAAAGACTCAAATATTAAATATTATATTATTGGTCAAGGAGCAGAAGAAAATAATTTAAAGAAACTAATAAAAGAATATAAATTAAATAATATTCAAATATTAAATAATATAAATGATGAAGAATTACAATATTATTATAGTTTAGCTGATATTTTTGTTTTACCACAAAGAAATGATAAAGAAGATAAAGAAGGCTTTGGCATTGTCTTTTTAGAAGCCGGTTACTATAATTTACCTATTATAGCTGGTAATAAAGGAGGTCCTTTAGAAATATTAAATAATAGTAATAGTATTTTAATAGAACAAGATAAACAAGAAGAATTAAAAGAAGCTCTTAAATTATTAATTACTAATGAAAGTAAAAGAAAAGAATTAGGTCATAATATAAAAGAGAGTATTTTAAAATTTTCTTCTTCTCCAAAACAATCTAATAAATTAAAAGAAATATTGTCATGAAAAAGTTTGATGTAATTATGTTTAATATGTCTAGTTATTCGGAATGGGATGAAGGTGTTTCTAATAGAAATTATCATGTTCTACAACAATTATTACATAATGAACAAGTAAATAAGATAATAGCTGTTGATTATTTACCTTTAAATTTTAAAAGAGCTTTAAGGAATTATAAAGAGAATAATGTTTTAAACATTAAGAATTCTCAAATTATTAAAAGTAATATTTTTTCTAAAGTTACTAAAGTTTCTAGTAAATTATATATATATTCAGATATTAGATTCTTTCTTTTTCCTGAATTAGTATTAAAGAGTATTCAGAAACTTTCTTTAGACTTAGATCTTAAAGAAACTATTACTTGGTCTTTTTTTCCTTTTATAGCTCCTTATTTAAATATCTTAAAACCTAAATTAAATATTTTTGATGCTGTAGATAATTGGTTAAATCATTCTTCATATAAAAAAGAAAAAGCTAAATTAAAAGAAGCTTACCATATTATTAAAGAAGAGGCAGATTTAATATTTGCTGTTTCTGATAATTTATTTGAATTATTTGACAATCAAGATAATGTTTATTGGATACCCAATGGCGTTGACTTAAAACATTATAAACAAAAATTTAACTTATACAATAGAGATATAGCTGATATAAAGAAACCAATAATTGGTTATATTGGCATAATACAAGATAGGGTAGATTTAGATTTAATTAAGTATTTAGCTCGTCAGAATACTAATAAATCTATTATCTTAGTAGGACCTGTTTGGAATGAACAAGATCAAGCTAAATTAGAATTAGATAAAGAAAAGAATGTCTATTTCTTAGGATATAAGAAGTATCAAGAAGCACCAATGTATATACAACAATTTGATATTGGCATCATACCTCATAAAGCAGATAAACTTACCGCTAGTATGAATCCGATGAAAATGTATGAATACTTAGCTTGTGGTAAACCAGTAGTATCTACTAAAGATGCCGGTTCTGATAACTTAAAAGATATGGTTTTAATAGCTCAGGATTATGAAGACTTTAATAAGAAAGTAAATAAAGCTTTAGAAAGTAATACTGCAGAAAAAGAAGTAAAAAGAAAAGAATTTATCAAACAATACTCTTGGTTTAATGCTGTCCAAAAAATGATCGAATTAATTAATAAAAAGATAAATTAAAATGAAAGATCTTTCGATAATTATTGTTAATTGGAAAGTAAAGGATTTATTAAAGAAATGTTTAAATTCTATATTAAGATATTCAGATAATTTGAGTATAGATATTTATATTATTGATAATAATTCTGAAGACGGTTCTGTAGAAATGATTAAAAAAGATTATCCCCAAATTAAATTATTTGCTTTAAAAGATAATCAAGGATTTGCTAAAGCTAATAATAGAGCTTTGAAAGAAGTAAATAGTAAGTATATTCTCTTATTAAATCCAGATACAGAGCTTCAGAGAGGCTCTCTAAGCAAAATAATTAATTATTTAGATCAACATACTGATATTGGTATTCTAGGTCCGCAAATCTTAAATTCTGATGGTAGTAAACAAGAATCTATTAGAAGATTTCCAACTCTCTTTTCTCAAGTTTTAATATTATTAAAGTTAAAGAATATTTTAGGTAATATATTCTTAAAAAAGTATTTAGCTAAAGATTTTGATTATGATAAAACAGAGAACGTTGATCAAGTAATGGGTGCAGCTTTCTTTATTACTAATACGGCTTTAGAGAAAATAGGATTATTAGATGAAGGCTTCTTTATTTGGTTTGAAGAAGTAGATTATTGTCAAAGAGCTAAAGAGAATAATTTTGTAATAAAATATTATGCAGAAGCTAATATTATTCATAAAGGAGGTTCTAGTTTTGAACAACAATTAGCTTTAAAGAATCAAAGAATATTTAATAAATCTTTATTATATTATTTTAAAAAACATAAACCATATTATCAATACTTAATATTATTATCTTTAATACCTCTTAATCTTTTTTTAACTTATCTTTATGCTACTTTCTTTAAAAAGAAATAGATTATTTTTAAATTATTTATTAATATTTATAGCTTTAGAAATATTATCTTTTTTAGCTTTTAATTTTAATATTCTAAATTTATTTATATTATTAATATTAATTCTCTTAGTATTTATTTTAGGCTATAGAAAGCCTACTTTTCTTTTTTTAATTCCTTTAATGGAATTATTCTGGGGCTCTTTAGGGCATAGCTTTATATATGGAATATTTAATACTAGATTAATTATATTTTTAGCTGTTTTATTTATTTTTCTTATTAAATATTTTCAGAAATTAAATAAATTAAAAATATTAGAGAATAAGAAATTACTATTTATTTATTTATTATTTTTTCTTTTTATTATTTTAGGAATAGTTAGAGGTTATTTAAATAATAATTTTATTAATAATATATTTTTAGATGCTAATGCTTATTTATATTTATTATATTTACCAATTTGGTATGAAGTATATAATAGTAAATACTTAAAAGATATTTTAACTATTTTAATAGCAGCTACTACTATTATTGCTTTAAAAACTTTAATACTATTCAATATATTTAGACAAGATTATAGTTTTTTAAATTTAGAATTAATATATAAATGGCTAAGGGATACCAGAACAGGAGAAATTACTTCTACTATAGGTAGTTATAGAATATTTATACCAGCTCAAATTTATATTATCTTTTCTTGGTTTTTTATTTTTATACAACAAATAAAGAAGTTTAATTATTATAATTTATTTTATTTAATTATTTTAACTACAGCTTTAATAATATCTTTATCTCGTTCTTTTTATTTAGGTTTTATTTTTGCTTTTTTAATATTAATATTAAATATCTATAATTATAAAAAAGAGTTAATAAATTTTAAATTCTTTTTTAATTTTATATTAATATTCTTCTCTTCTTTCTTTTTAATGCAAATAATAGCTAATATACCAAAGATTAATAATATTATCGATATTTCAGGAAGAGTAAAAATAGAAGCGGCTGCTAATTCTAGATTAGCATTATTACCTCAGATGATAGATAATATTAAAGAAGCTCCTCTTTTAGGACAGGGTTTTGGGAAAGAAATAAGTTATCAAAGTAGTGATCCTAAGAACGAAGGCACATACACTACCTTTTCTTTTGAATGGGGTTACCTTGACCAAATAGTTAAAGGTGGTTTAGGATTAGTATGGATATTAATAATTTGGTTATATAGAATATATTATGTATCTTCTAAAAAAATAAAAGATAAACCTCTCTTATTCCTAACCTTAAACTCTTTTTTAATAGCTTTAATTATTATTCATATCTTTAGTCCTTATTTAAATCATCCTTTAGGATTAGGTTTTCTAATATTAAGTACAATTTTAATTAATCATGAATAAAAAAGAAATAAGTATTAGTATAAATTTATTAACTTGGAATGGTGAAAAATATTTACCATGGCTTTTACAGTCCTTAAAAAAACAAACTTTTAAAAATTGGGAATTATTAGTATTAGACAATGCTTCTTTTGATAATTCAGTAAATATAGTTAAAGAAATATTACCAGAAGCAAAGATTATAAAACAAAAAGAGAATATTGGCTTTGCTAGAGGACATAATTTATTAATTAATTGGTCTGATTCTGATTATATTTTAGTGCTTAATCAAGATATTATTTTAGAACCAGATTATTTAGAAAAAATAATAAATTATTTAGAAAATAATCCTTTAGTATCTTCAGCAGCTGGCAAGATAATGGTTTGGGATTTTAATGAAGGTAAAAAGAGTAAGATAATAGATTCTTTTGGTTTAATAATAGATCAGAAAAGACAGGTTAAGGACTGGCAACAAGGCCAAAAAGATTATGATTTAGATAATAAAGAAGTATTTGGGTTATCAGGAGCAGCCACTGTATTTAGAAGAAGAAATTTAGAGAATATTAAAGAATTAAAAGATAATGGTTTTCAATATTTTGATGAAGATTTTTTTGCTTATAAAGAAGATATAGATTTAGCTTGGCGTCTTAGATTAAATGGCTGGGAAAATTATTTAATTACTAATACTAAAGCCTATCATCATCGTACTATTAATTTAAAAGAAGATCGTAAATTAAGAGGAGCGGTTAATAAATTATCATATCGTAATCATTTAATGTTACTTTATAAGAATTCTTTTTTGAGAAACTTCTCTAAAGATTTTTTTAAAGTAATTTGGTATGAACTTAAGAAAATTATTTATTTTTTAATATATGAAAGATCTACTTTACTTGGTTTAAAAGAATTTATTAAAGCTTTACCTACTTTAAGGAAAAAGAGAAAATTTATTAAAAAATTAAGGCAAGTTAAAGCTGAAGAAATATATAAATGGTTTAAGTAATATGGATTTATCAATTATCATTTTAAATTATTATAATAAGAATTTAATAAAAGAATTATTAAATAATATTAAAGAACTTAATCTTAAATATGATTATGAAATTATTGTTATAGATAATGCTTCATATGATGGGGTAGAGGACTTAGTAAAAAAGCATGATAAAGTTAAATTTCTGCAAAGTAAAAAGAATAAGGGTTTTGCAGCTGGTAATAATTTAGGCATTAAAGAAGCTCAGGGTAAGTATATTTTAATATGTAATCCAGATTTAGCTATACTCTCAAAAGGTATAGATATTTTATATGATTATATGGAAAATAATTTAGAGGTTGGTTTAGCTGGTCCCAGATTAATAAATGCTGATCACAGTATACAGTATTCTTCTACTAGATTCCCAGATTATAAATTACCTTTTTATAGAAGAACAGCTTTAGGAAAAACTAAAAAAGGCCAAGAATATTTAAATCACTATTTAATGAAAGATTTAAATCATTATCAGAATTATTATGTTCCAGCTTTATTTGGGGCCTGTTTAATGATTAGAAAATCTTGTTTAGATAAAGTTGGTTTATTAGATGAAAGATACTTTATGTATATGGAAGATTTAGATTGGTCTCGAAGATTTTGGGAAAAAGGATATAAAGTAGCATATATTGGTCAAGCAGAAATAATTCATTTACATAGAAGAGAGTCTGCTCAAGATAATATTATAAAAAGCTTATTCACTAAATCAGCTAAATATCATATTATTTCCTTTATTAAATATTTAATAAAGTTTAGGAATAAAGAATTACCGGAAGTAAAATAAAAGATAATAAATTTATCTTGATTTAACTATTAATATTAGGTATTATTAAGCTATAATTATTTTTAAAGAATCTATGATTAATGATGAATATCAACAAAGATTAGAAAAAAGAAAAAGAATAGAAGAATTAGGATTAGAATTACATCCATCTAAGTTTTTAGATAAGAAGAGTAGTAGAGAAGTATTAGAATTAGCTCAGAAAAAAGGAGTTAAAGATACTGATAAAGTAATGAAATCTAGTAAAAAGAGTATTAGATTAGCTGGTAGAATAATGACTTATCGTTCTCATGGTAAAATATCTTTTGCTCAATTACAAGATTTTGATGGTCGCCTACAAATTTCTTTTATCAAGGGTATTACTAAAGTAAAGGGTTTAAATGAAGATAAATTAAAATATCATAAGTTTTGGGATAAATTACTAGATATCGGGGATTATATAGGAGTAGATGGAGAACTCTTTAAAACTAAACATGGTGAAATAACATTATTGGTTAAAGAATTAACCTTCTTAGGTAAAGCTTTAAGACCTTTACCAGAGAAATTTCATGGTTTAGCTGATGAAGATACTATACTTAGACAAAGATATTTAGATACTTTAATTAATGAAGGAAGTAGAAAAAGATTTAAACTTAGATCTGATTTAATAAAAAGTATTAGAGAATTTATGTGGTCTTATAATTTTAGTGAAGTAGAAACTCCTTCTTTAGAATATAAGGCTACTGGAGCAGCCGCTAAACCATATCATACTCATAATAATGCTTTAGATTTAGATTTAGTATTAAGAATATCTCAAGAATTACCTTTAAAGAAAATAATATTAGGTGGTTTTGAGAGAATATTTGAAATTGGTAAAGCTTTTCGTAATGAAGGCGTCGATCCTTCTCATTTACCAGAACATACTCATTTTGAATGGTATACAGCATATTGGTCATATGAAGAGAATATGAACTTTGTTGAAGAAATGATTAAATATATTATTAAAGAATTAGGAATAAATAGTAGTATTCCTGTTAAAGATAAAGATGGTAAAATAAAGAAAGTTAACTTTGCTAAAAAATGGCCGAGAATTAATTATGTAGATTTAATTAAAAAAGATTGTGGTATAGATATTAATAAAGTAAAAGAAGTAAAAGAGTTAAAGAGTTTAATAAAGAAGAAAAAAATAAAGATTCCGGATATGAATACCATGTCTTATGCTACTTTAGTAGATTATTTATATAAAAAAGTAAGTAGACCAAAAATAGTAGGACCTACTTTCCTATACAATTATCCAAAAGCTATACAACCTTTGGCCAGAACTAATAATAAGAATGAAGATATAGTTGATCAATTTCAATTAGTAATTAATGGTTGGGAAATAATTAAAGGTTATTCAGAATTAGTAGATTCTGAAGATCAAAAAGAAAGATTTAAGCAACAAGACATAGAAAAAGAAGCCGGAGATGAAGAAGCTATGGAAGGTGATGATGATTATATCATCGCTATGGAATATGGCATGCCGCCGATTTCAGGAGTTGGTTTAGGAATAGATAGATTAGTAACTATATTAGCAGAACAAGATAGTTTAAGGGATACTGTATTTTTTCCTTTAATGAGACCTAAGAAATATAAATAAATATATGTTAGATATACAAAAAATAAGAGAAAATAAAGAAGAAATTAGAAAAGCATTATTAAAAAGATTAGATAAAGTTAATTTAGATGAATTAATTAATTTAGATGATCAAAGAAAAGAAATAATAACTAGAGTAGAGGAGTTAAAGGGTAAAAGGAATAAATTTTCTAAAACTAAACCTGATGCAAAGACTATTAAAGAAATGAAATCTTTAGGTAATGATATTAAGAAGATAGAAGAAGAATTGAATAAAATAAATACAGAATTAAAAGATAAATTATCTGAATTACCTAATATACCAGCTGCTGATGTATTACCAGGTGGTAAAGAAAATAATAAAGTAATAGCTACTTTTAATAAGAAAGTAGAATTTAAATTTGAAAATAAAGATCATGTCGAATTAGCCACTTCCTTAAAATTAATAGATTATAAAAGAGCTGTTAAAATATCTGGATCAGGACATTGGGCCTATACAGGAGACGGTGCTTTATTAGAATGGGCTTTATTAAATTATTTTATAGATTTTCATAGAAATAATAATTATACCTTTATTATTCCTCCTTTTATGCTTACTGAAGAATCAGCTTATGTTTCTGGACACTTACCTAAATTTAAAGATGATTTATACTGGACACAAGATAAGACTTGTTTAAATGCTACTAGTGAAATGATGTTAGGAAACTATCATAGAGATGAAATACTAACAGAACTACCAATTAAATATTATGCTTTTTCTCCTTGTTTTAGAAGAGAGGCTGGAGGATATGGTGCTAATGAAAAAGGAATGATTAGAGGGCATCAATTTAATAAAATAGAAATGTTTATCTTTTCTAAACCAGAAGATTCTGGGAAAATGTATGAAGAATTATTAAAGAATGCTCAAGAACTATTAGAAGGCTTAGACTTACACTATAATACAGTACAATTAGCTGCTAAGGATGTTTCTGCGGCTATGGCTAAGACTATAGATTTAGAAGTATATATACCTAGTATGAATGGTTATAAAGAAGTAAGTAGTGTATCTAATGCTTTGGATTATCAGGCTCGTAGAGGTAATATTAAGTATAAGGAGGAGGGTGTTAATAAGTATTTACATACTTTAAATGCTTCTGGTTTAGCTACTTCTAGAATAATACCTGCTATCTTAGAACAAAATCAACAAAAAGATGGTTCTGTTAAAATACCTAAAGTATTACAAAAATATATGAATAAAAAAATAATTAAATAAGAAACTATGAAAAAAATATTAATCTTACCCGCATTATTACTATTATTATCAGGATGTCTTGCTGATAATAAAGTAAATAATGAAAAGGTCAAAGAAGAAAATAAAGAAGTTATTACTGCAGAAGTAATAACAGAAGAAATAATTAATGAAGAAGTAGAAAATATGCAAGCAATAATAAAAACAAGTAAAGGGGAAATAGTATTAGAATTATATAATAATGAAGTACCTAATACTGTAGATAATTTTACTAAATTAAGTAAAGAAGGTATATATGATGGTGTATACTTTCATAGAGTAATAGAAAACTTTATGATTCAAACTGGCGATCCTCAAGCTAAAGGAGAAGAGGGTGTAGATTTCTCATATGAACCTAATGCTGAAGGATTACATATTGCTGGTACAGGTGGACCAGGGTATAAGTTTGATGATGAATTTAGAGATGAATTAAAACATGATGGACCCGGTATATTATCCATGGCTAATTCTGGACCTAATACTAATGGCTCTCAATTCTTTATTACTCATATAGCAACACCTTGGTTAGATGGTAAACACTCTGTCTTTGGTAAAGTGATAGAGGGCATGGATGTGGTTAATAGTATTATGCAAGGGGATATAATAGAAAATATTAGTATTAAATAATGCTAACTTGGCTAGAGATAAATAAAGAAAATCTTTTTTATAATATTGAGGTATATAAAAAAATAGCTCCTTATTCTGAGATTTGGTCAGTTATTAAATCCAATGCTTATGGTCATGGAATTACTAATATAGCTAAACTATTAAAAGATAATAAAAATATTTCTGGATTAATGGTAGTTAATTTAGAAGAAGCTCTAAAATTAAGAGAAATAACTTCTCAAGATATTATAGTTTTAAGTTATTTTGATAAAGAAGATCAGAGAATAAAAGATATAGATAATATTTCCTTACCAATTTATGATTTAAAAACAGCAATATACTTAAATAATTTAGGAAAAGAAAGAAAGAAGAACTATAGTATAAATATAAAAGTAGACACAGGTACTACTAGATTAGGTTTGAGAGTAGAGGAGTCTGAAGAAGTTATTAATAAAATAAAAGAATTAAAGTATTTAAATATTAATAGTATTTATACTCATTATGCAGAATCAGAAGCTAAAGATCAGACCTTTACCAATACTCAATATAAGCTCTTTAGAGAGTTAGTAAATAAATTTGATATAAAGAGTCATTCAGTTTGTTCTGCAGCCTCCTTGAGCCAGAGAGAAGCTCAGAGCGATATAATTAGACTGGGTATTTCATTATACGGACTATGGCCTAGTAAAGAAACCAAAGAAAGAGGAGGGGGTATAGAATTAAAGCCCGTTTTAAGTTGGAAAACTAAAGTAATACAAGTTAAAGATATAAAGAAAGGAGAAAGCATAGGGTATAATAGAACATATATAGTAAAAGAAAATAGTAAAGTAGCTATAATACCGATAGGATATAATGAGGGATATAATAGATCATTATCTAATAAATCTTCAGTAATAATTAATGATAGAAAGTATTTTGTGAGAGGTAATATTTGTATGAATTTAACAATGATTGAAGTTGATGATAAAGTTAGGGTAGAGGATGAAGTAATATTAATAGGAGAGAGTAATAATAATAGTATAAGTGCCGAAGAATTAGCAGAATATAGTAATACTATAAATTATGAAATAGTGACTAGAATTAATTCTGGTATCAAGAGAATTAATATTTAATATTAAACGACTCTAGGTATTATACCTAGAAAGAAGAGGAGTAATGAAGAGAATAAGAAGTAGTAAAAAATGGCAAAAGTATTCATATAATAAGCCTCGTAAAGTACAGAGAGCATATTATTCTAATCAAGAAAAAAAACAAAAGAAATATATTATTAAAATAATTTATTTAATTTTTATTTTTCTTTTAATTCAAGCTATTTTTCATTTACCTATTTTTAAAATAAAAAAAATATCTCTAGAAAATAATAAAGATATTATTTTGACAGAAATAGAAGAAATTATTAATCCTTTTTTAAATACTAAAAGATTCTTTATTTTTAAAAATTCTAATTATTTTTTATTAAATAAAAATTATTTAATAAACTATTTAAGTACTGAATATAATTTAGAGAATATAGAAATTAAAAAAGTATTTCCTAATAAATTAAATATTATAGTTCAAGAAAGAATTTCTTCTTTTATTTGGCAAAAAGATGATGCTTTATACCTCTTAACCTCTCAAGGTGCCTTAAATCGCAAAATAAGCGATATAAGTGATAAACATGATAATTACCCCATATTAGTTGATCTAAGGGCTGAGGAGGCTAATAAAGAGCAAATATTTACTGATTTAGAACTAAATTATATAAATACTATCTATATACTATGGAATGAGGTAATTGGTGATAAAATAATGATAAAGAAGATGTATATTGAAGATAGTAAAGAATTTAAAATAGAAATAAATTTAGGATATAATATTATCTTTAATAAAGAAAAAGATATTAAAGAACAATTAAATAACTTAAATAAAGTATTAGCAGAAGATATTATCGGAGCAGAAATAGAGTATATAGACTTAAGTTTTGGTGATAAGGTATATTTTAAATAAAATAGGTATAAAAGCTTATTTTATTATATAATAGAACTGAGTATAATAACTCTTACGCTCAGTTTGACAATATTATATTATAATATATAATTAAGATATGAAAAAGAAACATAGACTACCACTACTCGATGAATTTTTAGAGAATATTCAATCTAATAATTATTCTCCTGAAACCGTATATAATTATGAAAGAGATCTTAATACTTTCGAAGATTTTATTAATGATGATATTAATACTTCTTTTTCTAAATTAACTAAAAGATCAATTATCAAGTATAAGGCTTACCTCTCCTCTACTTCTAGGTTAACAGCCTCTCATCAGAAAGGAAAAAAACAATTAACAAGCTATTCAATTAATAGAATATTATCAGCTTTAAGATCTTATTTAAAGTTTTTAGAAGAAGTAGATCATGAGACACCACTCTCCCCTAATTCTGTTAAACTATTAAAGACAGAAAAAAAATATGGTCAAGTTCCTGAAATGGAAGTTCTAATTAAATTAATAGAGGCTCCTTTTAAGTTTGAAAAAGATAAAAAGATAAAGCTAAGGAATAGTGCTATATTAGAAACTTTATTCGCTACGGGTATGAGAATATCAGAATTATTATCTTTAAAGAGAGAACAATTAGATCAATCTGGTAGAATATATATTATGGGTAAAGGAAAAAAACAAAGATTTGTTTATCTCACTCCTCGAGCTATGAATTCCTTAAAAGAATATTTAAAAACTAGAAATGATGAATCAGACTATATCTTTATACCATATAGAGGTTTAAATAATTCTCAAAAACATAAAAAAATATCAAATAATTATTTACAAGCTAAAATAAAGAAATATAGAGAATTATTAAATATTAATATTCCTCTTTCAGCACACTCTATTCGGCATAGCTTCGCTACTTATTTAGCAGAAAATGGAGCTAATGTAGCTGCTATACAAATATTATTAGGTCATGAGTCATTAGATACTACTACTAGATATATTAATGCTTCTAATCGTTTTGCAGAAAAAGTGCATACTGATTTTCATCCTTTAAGAAAATAATCTTTGATAAGGTTATTATATTATGTTATAGTTATATACTATAGTTAGTTTTTTTAATCAAAAAGGGAGATAAGAATGAAGAAGATAATATATTATTTTCTAACAATAGTACTACCTATTACATTATGTGGCCTTATTATTAGTTTTGTTAAGAATAGTATTACAGGATTTAATCCTCATCAAGATCCTCATGCTATACTTCTCTTCATAACAGTATTCGGTTCATTAATGATTTGTGTTCTAATAATGCATATCGTTAGAAAATATAAAGGAAAACTTAAAAAATAAATTCCTTATAAACCCTATTTATATAATATATTTAGGGTTTTTATTTACTATTGACAAAATAGCTAAAGTATGTTATTATATATACTCAATCAATTATGATTGTTTTGTATTTTAACAATAAAAAGGAGTAAATAGTGAAAAAGCTAAATAAAAGAGCAAAGATACTATTAATAGTAGTAGGATTAATTATAGTAGGTATTTTAAATCTTAACTTCGGAGAAAGAGTTGAGTTAGAAAATACTAAAAAAGCAAGTTTTTATGAGGATTATTCTCATAATTTCAAAGCAGAAGCAGAAGATATTATTGCTACTTATAATACAAATATAAATGCAAGTAAATTAAAACACTTGTTAATATATTTAAATGGTTTATGTCAGGAATATGACATTAATTATGAATTAGCTAAGTCTCTTATAGCCGTAGAAAGCTCTTGGAGACATAAGGTATCATCTAGTGTACAGGCTGTGGGTTTAATGCAAATTAGATATGCAGCAGCTAAAGACTTTGATACACCTCATAAGTATATGGAGGATCCATATGTCAACCTAACTGTTGGTATTAAATATCTTAAAAAGATGTTAAATCAATTCGATGGTGACATTAATACAGCTCTAGTAGGATATAATGAGGGTCATGTTTATGCCTCTCGTTATAAAAAAGAATATATCGATAATAGTAGATATGTTGAAAAAGTAGAGAAAGTACTTAATAAAAGTAATTCTCTAATAGCTATGAATTAATAGCTAAAAAAATAAACCCCGTTTATAAATATAAATGGGGTTTTTCTTTTTATTTAATTTCCTCCAAACCTTCTTTTTCTTTTACTATATTCAGCTAAAGCTTTATCTAGGTCTTTGTTTTTAAAATCTGGCCAATGTTTTTTGGGAAAATATAATTCAGAATATACTCCTTGCCAAGTTAAAAAACCAGACAATCTTAATTCTCCAGAAGTTCTAATTATTAATTCAGGATCAATTTGATTCTTAGTATATAGGTATTTATTTATTAATTTATTATTTATTTTCTTTTGTGGTATTTTATCTTTTATAATACCTCTGATAGCAGTTATTAGCTCTTCTCGACCACCATAATTTAAACAAACATTAAGGGTACCATCTTTACCATTTTTAGTTAATTTAGTAGCCTTTATTATCCCCTCTTTTAATTCTTTATCAAATCTATTAATATCACCTAATATTCTTAATTGAACTCCTTTTTCTTTTAATTCTAAAGCCTCTTCTTCTACTAATATCTTAAAAATACTCATTAAATAATTAACTTCTTTTTTAGTTCTTTTCCAATTTTCAGTAGAAAAAGCAAATACTGTTAATATTTTTACACCTTTGTCAAAAGCATGATTAGCTATTTTTTTAAGATTCTCAAAACCAGCTTTATGACCTCGAAAAGTATCTAAATTTCTTTTTTTAGCCCATCTTCTATTACCATCTAAGATAATACCAATATGTTCAGGAATTATTTTTTTCATTAAGGTAAATAATTTAAAGGATTAACCGGTATACCATTATATCTAACCTCTAAATGTAAGTGAGGTCCAGTTGAAAATGGTCCAGCTCCGCTAGTACCAGGCATACCACCGGTATAACCTATTATTTGTCCTTTACTAATAAATTGATCTAAAGAAACGCTTATTTGATTAACATGACCATAAACAGTAGATAGGCCATCAGGGTGAATAATCATAATATAACTATATCCTGTTGCTCCACCGTGTCTTACTTTAGCTACATAACCTGATTCTGCTGCTCTGAGAGCTGTTCCTTGGGCTGTGGCTATATCAATAGCATTATGTTCAAATATATGCTTATATGGATAATCAATGTCATGGAAATAAGAGGTAATGATACGAGAACTTATGGGCCACATTAATCCATCAGACTCTATAGCTTCTAATGCTAATTCTCTGCTTAATCTTTCCCTAGCTACTTTTTCTAAATATATTAAATCATTATTTAATCTTCTTTGTTCTTCTTTAGCTTGTATTAATAATTGTTGAAAACTCGCTTCTTGTCCTTGAGTTATTTGTAGTATATTATCTTTAGCTATTTTCTGCCCCCCTAAAGATTCTCTTTTATTATCTAAAATATTTTTAAGAATATCTATTTCTTCTTTTTTATCACCTAAATCTTTTTTATCATCATCTAAAGCTATTTTAACTTCTTGTAATTGATCAACATTTTTTAATAAAGTATCTTGTATATTCTCTAATTGTTCTAATTCTAAAATAAAATCAGAAAAGTTTTCGTTCATTAATAATATTTCTAAAACATTACTTCTTTGACCCTGTCTATGAACAGTACGAATTATTTCTCCTACCACTTCTTTTTTTTCTTCTATTTCTCTTTCTTTAGCTTCTATTTTTAATTCTGTATTTTCTATTCTCAAATCTAATGTTTCTAATTCTAATCCTGCTGTTCTTATTTCTAAATTTATTTTAGCAATACTATCATTAATGGTATTTATTTGACCATTTAAATTAATTAAAGCACCTTGTTTAGCTTTAATATTTTTTTGATATACTTCTACTTGTTTTCTTAATTCTGTTACTTCTGATCTCTTATTATTAATATCTTGATTAATTTGCCATATTTCTTCACTATTAGCATTATCATATCTATATTCTGTAGCTAAAGAAGGATTAATAAAAAGAACACTTAAAAAAGTGCTTAAAATAAGTACATTTAAAAATTTAGAAATATTTATTTTTATTTTCATTAATATAAATAATTTATTATTTATATTATACCATATATTATAATATAGTACTAATCTATTTTAATTTATCTAAAGCTAATTTAATTCTTTTAAGAGACTCTTCTTTTTTAAGGAATTCTAATATTTCAACTGGACTAGGACTTTTATCTAAACCAGATAAAGCTACCCTCAAGGGCCAAAAAGTATCTCCGGGAGTTAAATTATTATTTGTAGTTAATTCTTTTAATTTAATATTTAATTCTTCTTCTGACCAATTATCATTATTTTCTAATTCTTTTAATACTAATTCTAATCCTTGCAGAGTTTTTTCTTTATCACTTTTCTTAAAAATTAATAATTCTTTATCATATTCTGGTAAGTTAAAGAGAAAAGAAGATAATTCTTGAACTTCTTCTAAATAATTAATTCTAGTACTAAATAATTTTAAAACATCCTCTGTTCTTTCCGGAATATATTCTTTAGCTATATTAAGTAAATTATTATACTCTGTCCCCTTTTCTGCTACTATCTTTTTAATATATTCAGCATTAAACCAATTTAATTTATTAATATCAAATATAGCTCCTGATTTATTTACTTTTTCTAAAGAAAATTCTTTAATTAATTCCTCTAAAGAAAACATCTCTCTTTCATCACCGGGATTCCAACCTAAGAGAGCGATATAGTTTATTAAAGCTTGAGGTAAATAACCCTTTTTAATAAAATCTTCCACAGCTATATCTCCTTGTCTTTTAGATAATTTACTCTTATCTTTATTTAATAATAAAGGCAGATGAGCAAAGAAAGGAAGGTTATAATTAAAAGCTTGGTATAATAATATATGCTTAGGCAGAGAAGATATCCATTCTTCTCCTCTAATTACATGACTTATTTTCATTCTTTGATCATCGACGACAACAGCTAAATGATAAGTAGGATATTGATCTGATTTTAAGATAACAAAATCATCTAAATCAGTACTCTTTACCTTAATATTTCCATGTATTAAATCAGAACACTCTATTACTTCATTATCCGGTATCTTAAACCTAATAACATAATTCTCTTTATTTTCTAATTTCTTTTTAATTTCTTCTTCTTTTAAATCTCGACAATATCTATCATATTGAGGTACTTCTTTTCTTTCTTGTTGTCTTTTTCTAACTTCAGCTAATCTTTCTGCAGAACAAAAACAATAATAGGCTTTATTATTTTCTATTAATTCTAAAGCTTTTTTATGATACTCCTCTTTATTATCACTCTGTGTATATGGTTTATATTCTCCTTTTTCTTCTTTTTCTAAAACACCCTCATCTGGATTAATACCTATTATATTTAGGGTATTTATTAAATTATTAACAGCTCCTTCTACTATTCTACCTCTATCTGTATCCTCTATTCTTAAAATAAAATTACCTTTATCTTTTTTTGCTAAAAGATAATTGAATAAGGCTGTTCTTAGTCCTCCGATATGTAAATAACCGGTAGGACTTGGTGCAAATCTAGTTCTTGTTTTCATATTATTTATTATTCTTAATTCTATCCTTTATCACTAAATAAGGGAAGACTATTATTGCTCTTAGTATTCTTTTTACTCTTTTTAATTGCGGTTGTTGTATTAATCTCCAGAACCACTCTAAGCCCATACTTTGTAGTACTTTAGGTGCTCTGGTAATAGCTCCGGAAAGAAAATCAAATGTTCCTCCTACTCCTATGGCTATTTTAGTGTCAGGTATGCTCTTGAGGTTATTATTAATCCAAATATCTTGCAGAGGAGCCCCGAAGCCTACTAATATTATTTCTGGTTTAAATTCTTTAGCTTTTTCTAGGGTGGTATCTTGATTAGAAACTTGAAAATTTAAATCAGGATAATTATCTTTTATTTTAATAAAGAAATTATTTGGAGTTGTAAAACCATTATTATGTAAACAGAACAGTATTTTATAATTATTATTTATGGCTAAATTAATTAATATTTCTGTTAAGTCTACTCCGGTTATTCTATCATCTAGAGAAACTTTAAATTTATTATACTGCAGACCCCAGATTATACCTGTGCCATCTATAGTTGCTAAAGAAGAATTACTAATAATATCTTTAAATTCTTTATTACTTTGACTAGTAACAATAAATTCAGGATTAACAGTTGTTATTTGATGTTGTTCATTAGAATTAATAAAATTTATTAAAGTTTGTTTTAATAAATGTTTTTCTATTACATTAACCTTTACTCCTAATAGTTTATATTCTGTCATAAATCAAATGTTTGTAAAACAGTATATTCTGGACCTGTTTTACTTAATTCAGTTTCTATTAACTCTAGATATGAAACCTCAGAATCACCTCCTATATTCCAGTTAATATAATCTTTAAAGTCTTTATATTTCGAATGTTTTTTAACCCTAGCTACAGTTAAATGAGGTTGATACTGTCTTTGTTCTTTATTGCTAATACCCTCTTCATATAGTATTTCTTCTATTCTAGAATGTAATTTATCTAATTCTTTAGATTCTTTAAATTTAAGAACTAAAGTACGAGGATTATTTTCACTAAAAATAGTAGTTTCTTTAACCTCTAGGTTAAAAGATTTAAATTCTTTAACAACTTCTTTTAAGGCTTCGATAATAGTTGGTATTTTTTCTAAAGGAGTGTCTCCTAAAAACTTTAAAGTAATATGCATATTATCTGTGTTTATTACTTTAATATTTTCCCAAGGTAAGTTCAAATTACCTAATTTCTTATTTATTTTATTCAGAATAAAGGTATCAACTGGTATGCTAATGAATAATCTTTTTTGTTCCATATTTTATTTATTTAATAGTATATAGTTTATCAGAATACTGTAAAAAATCAATTCTTTTTTAACTTTGCTTTCTTTAATATTTTTGCTATAATTATAGAAACAAATTAATATCTAAATTAATAAATATGAAAAGAATACTTTTAACTATATTAACTATTATTTTATCACCAAATATTAGTTTAGCACAAACAGATTATAACAAGATATTGTCTGATTATGAGGCTACTAATTATAGCATTATGAATATTAATGATATTCAAGAGTTTTTAGAAAGTAAAGATAGTTATTTAGCTGATTATTGGTATACTGGTAATAATCCAGGTCCCTCACAATTCTCTGAAGCTGAAGCTAATCCAAATAAGAAGTTTTTTAAAAAAAGATATGCTTCTGAAATAATATATAATGCTGCTAATGAGAGTAAAATAAATCCTCAATTTCTAATGACTATGTTACAAAAAGAAATGAGTTTAATTGAAGATAATGATCCCAGCAGAAGACAATTAGGTTTTGCTATGGGTTATTATTGTTATGATGGTCAAAGTTGTAATCCAAGGTATAAAGGATTTGGTAAACAAGTAAGGTCTGCTGCTATGCAATTTAGATATTATTTAGACAATATATTTCAATACAGATTTAGGCCTGGTAAATTATCTTGTGTTGGTGATCCTAATGATTTGTTGCCTTGTACATCTAATGGCACTAAGGTTACTCCTGATAATACCATCACAGCTGCCATGTATGTTTATACTCCTCATATTCATGGCAATAGTCTTTTTAAGACATTATGGAATAGGTATAATTTTGATGCTGCTGGTATAGTGACAGAAGAAGGTATTATCCCCGACGGAGCTTTAGTACAAGCTAAAGATGGCGAAGATCAGGAAACAATATTTTTAATACATAATGGTCAAAAATTAGCTTTTGAAAATACAACAGCCTTAGTATCTAGATTTGATCCTGGTCAAGTATTAAAGGTTTCTAGTTCAGAAATAGCTAAATTTATTAGTGGTAATAATATAAAGTATCCTAACTATTCCCTATTATTATCTGCGGATAATAAAAAATATTTATTAGATAATTTAGAGAAAAGATTAATGGTAAATGATGAGGTATTTAAAGATTTAGGATTTAATCCTTTAGAATTAGAAGAGATAAGTAATTCTGAATTATCATTAATACCTAATGGAGATAATATAACTTCTGGTGAAATTAGTGTTTTTGAGGTTTTGGTTAGAGACCCTAATACTAATGGTGTTTATTATTTAAAAAATGATAAGAAATATCCAATAATATCACAAGAAATAATTGATATTAATTGGCCCAAAATGATAATAAAGGATATTAGTATAGAAGAATTAAATAAATATAGTAAATCAAAAGCTATTAAATTAATAGATAATACTTTAGTAAAAGGTGAGAATAATAGTACTGTTTATGTTATTTCTAATGGCCTAAGAAGATCTTTGTCAAATGAAGAAACATTTAGTGGTTTAGGATATAATTGGTCAAGTATTAATATTGTCTCAGAAAGAGTTCTTAAATTACATAAATTAGGAGAACCAATTATATATAATAAATAATATGATTGTTTTTTCTGCTTTTGTTCCTCATCCGCCTCTCTTAAATCCTGAAATAGGAAAAGAGAATTTATTTAAATTAGAAAAAACAAGAGAAGCTTATAAACATTTAGAAGCTGAATTATATAATTCTAAACCAGATATTATTATCATAATATCACCTCATGGTAAATTACATAAAGAAGCCTTTACTATTAATCAAAATCCAGAATTAAAAGTTAATTTTAAAGATTTTGGTGATTTAATTACTAATAAAGTATTTAGTAATGAATTAGGTTTAGGCTATAGAATAAAAGAATCCATAGAAACAAGATTACCAATACTATTAACTGCAGAAGAAGACTTAGACTATGGCTCCTCTATTCCCTTATTACAATTAACCAATCATTTGCCTAATATAAAAGTACTACCAATTGGTTATAGTGATTTAAGTAATAAAGAGCATATTAGGTTTGCTGAAATAATTAAAGAAGAAGTTAATAAATCTAAAAAAAGAATAGCTATTATAGCCTCTGGTGATTTATCACATAAGTTACATCAAGATTCCCCTACTGGTTATTCTCAAAGAGGACAAGAATTTGATCAAATAATTATTAAATTATTAGCTCAAAAGAAAATAGAACAATTAATTGACTTTGATGAAGAATTAAGAAAAGAGGCTGGTGAATGTGGTTTTAAGTCATTACTTATATTATTGGGTATTATGAAGAATATGAACTATGAACCAGAGAAATTAAGCTATGAAGCTCCTTTTGGTATAGGATATTTAGTACAAAACTTTAAAATAAAATAGCTCTTTCAGAGTTATTTCTTTTTTTCTTCACTTATTAACTTAAAAAAGTATTTCCACTTTTCCCCTCCTTCACATAATTCTTTTGTATCATCAAAAGCTTTTTCTACATTATTCTTATCATAATCTTTACAAACCTTAAAAACAGAGCTTCTCTTTATATTAGGAACAGCTAATTCTTTTATTATCTTCAAAGCTAAATCTTGCCATTTATAAGCAGGAGGTTTCTTGCCTTCTTTCTTTTTAGCAAATATAGTACTTAAATCTTGAAATCCTTTACTCATATTTGTATTATAACAAAAAATATCTAAAGGTCAATTACCTTGACAAATATCTTTTAATCTATTATAATATAGTTATGTATAAAATAATTAAATACCCTAATATAATCTTAAGAAAAGCTGCAAAAACAGTTTCTTCTTTTGATTCTAAATTAAAGAAAATATCAGAAGATATGTATAATATTATGATTAAGGATAATGGTATTGGTTTAGCTGGTCCTCAAGTTAATATAAATCAAAAAATAATTATTGTTGGGAATATGGATAATAAAGAATATAAAGCATATATTAATCCAGAAATAACGTATTTTTCTAAAGACAAAGACATAGAAGAAGAAGGTTGTTTATCACTGCCAAATATATTTGGTTTAGTTAAAAGATCTAAAAAAATACATTTAAAGTATTATGATTTAGAAGGTCAGAAAGTAAAAGAAAAGATTAAAGGATTAAAAGCAACAGTTATTCAACATGAAATAGATCATTTAAATGGTATCTTATTCATTGATAAAGCTTTTCAAATAACTAAAGGTCAAGATTTATTAGATAAGCTTAAGAATAAATTAGAAGCTAATGAATAAAAAAGTAATATTCTGGGGTACCCCTGAATTCAGTTTACCTTCTCTCAAGGTTTTACATAAATTAAACTTAATTAATTTAGTAATTACACAAGCTGATAAAAAAGGAGGAAGAAACAATAAATTACTTACTTCACCCATTAAAGATTATTCCCTAAAGAATGACCTTCCTTTCTTACAACCCCTAAAATTAGATTCTACCTTTATTCAAGAAGTAAAGAATTATTTACCTGCTACTTTTATTATCGTCGCTTATGGTCAGATAATTCCTCAAGAAATATTAAATCTATCAGAATTACAGTCTCTTAATATACATCCCTCTAAACTACCAATATTAAGAGGTCCTTCCCCTATTCAAACTGCTCTTTTAAAGGGTTTTAACAGAACAGCAGTATCTTTAATGCAAATTGATGAAAAGATGGACCACGGACCAATTATAGAGCAAAGAGAAGCTATTATAGACGAAGAAGATAATTATATTAGCTTAAGTAAGAAGTTAAGTATAGTGGGTGCTAAGTTATTAGAAGATAATATTAAAGATTATTTAAATAATAAATTAAAAAGTCAAGAACAAGATCATAGTCAAGCTACTTTTTGTAAGTTAATAAAGAAAGAAGATGGTCAAATAGACTGGAGTAATACTGCTCAAAATATTAATAATCAAATTAGAGCTTTATACCCCTGGCCTTCTACTTTTACAACTATTAAAGATTTGGATTTAAAAATAATAAAAGTTAAGATAAGTAATAAGGAGTTAAAAGAAAAGGAAATATTAATAGAAGATAATAAATTATATATAGGTACTAATACCCAAGCTTTAGAAATATTAGAATTACAGGTTACTGGTAAAAAAATAACAGTTGCTCAAGAATTTTTAAGAGGTTATAGTAATAAATTAATTTAAAAGAAAAAACCACTAATTTTTAATCAGTGGTTTTATGTTTATTTGAATAAGCTTTTCTTTAAATAATTAAAAACGCTTATCATTATTACAAGACCCATTAAAGGACCTATAATAGAATTTAATAATTCTGGATTAGCAAATATGAAAATAATAATACCTATTGCTAATATCTTTAGAATTAAGGTTGTTGTTTGTGGTCTACGGAACCACCCAGATATAGAATTTCCTAAATCAGGTAGTAAGGATCCAAGACCAATTAATAGACAACCATCTATTATAAGTTCTATATTACCCTTGATAATAATTAATATTAGTATTTGTAATATACCAACAGCTATTGCTGTTAATCCCCAATTAAGAGTTTTCCAGACTGGGGTAACTCTATAAATTAAACCAGTAATTATCAAAGATATACCTAAAGCTATACCCATTACTTCTCCTTTTCTTTTTTTGATGAACTAATTAAGTAAAATACTTAATATATATATTATATCATATTTAAGTAATATTGTCAATGTATAATATTACTTTAATAATTCTTTAGCCTTATTTAATTGTCTATCAATAGCATCATTTTCTATAATATAATCTGGTTCTATACCAAGACCTTCTACTCTATTATTATGAGGTGTTAACCATTCAAAAACAGTATATTTTAAAGCAGAGCCATCATTAAAATATGATAAACCCTGTCCTGTACCCTTACCAAAGGTTGTTTCCCCTACTACAGTTACTTCTTGATGCTCTTTTAAGGCAGAAGTAACTATTTCAGAAGCAGAAGCAGTACCATTATTAGTTAAGATAATAGTGGGTAAATCAATTTCCTTTTCTATACCAGCTACATATTGTTTAATAATATTAGGGTACTTTTCTTGAAATATTAAGTCTCCTCTATTTAACCAATTGTCTGCTAAATTAATAGCAGCTGAAGTATATCCTCCTGGATTATTTCTTAAATCTAGAATAATACCTTTAGTATTTTCATTTATTAATTTATTTTTTAATTCTGCGAATTCATTATGAAGATTAAGAGAGAAAAGATTAACCTTAAAGTAAGCTATATTGTCATCTAATTCTTCTCCTATAATATTAGGAATAATTATTTTTTCTCTAATAATATCTATTTCAAATATTTTATTTGTTTTAGGTCTATATACTTTTAAATGAACAGTAGATCCTTTTTTTCCTTTAATTAAAGAAATACTTTTTTCTAAACTAAAATTATGTATATTTATATTATCTACCTCTAATACTTGATCTTGAGGTAAGAGACCAGCTTTTTGAGCCGGAGAATTATCTAAAGGAGAAACTATTATTAAAAGACCATCTTTTTCTTCTACCATAGCGCCAATACCCTCTAAAGAACCTTCCATTTTATTATCAAATTCTTTTCTTTCTTCCGGAGCAAAGAATTTGGTATAGGGATCATCAAAAGAGTTAGCTAAACCCCCTAAAGAGCCGTAAAACATTTCTTTTTCTTTTATCTTATTTGTTTGATAATAATTATTTTTTAAAGTATTCCAAACATTATTATATAATCCTAAATCAATAATAGCTAAATCTTTATAATGAAAACTTTTACTATTATTGATAGGTAGTTGGTCTAAGTCTTCTTTTTTTAATTTAATGACTAACTCTTTTAAAGTATCTAAACCTTTTTGACCATTTAATATTTGATGTCTATAACCTGTTAAGGGGTCTATATACCAATATTTATTATTTACAGTTTTTAATAAATAACCTCTTAATTCTCTAGTTAATTTATAGTCTGTATTAGAGTTTTCTTTATTCAAAGCTATTTTATTTAATTCATCATTACTAATATCTATACTGTATTTTTTTAATAATCTAGAAATAGACTTACCGTTTCTAAGATAAAATCTTTCTTGAGTACTTGGCTCTAAATACCAATATTTATTAGTCATACTAAAATCATCTAGAATAATAGAACCAGAATATCTTTCTTTAGTTTCTTCAGAACTTAAAGCTTGAACGGTATTAATTTGTAAAAATAGTATTAAGAAAGAAACTATTAATATATTTATTTTTTTCATATTTTTTTAATTACTTTTTTTAGTTACCCAAAAACCTAAATATTTGCCAAACATTAATCTAGTCTGAGCATCAACAGCTGGTATAGATCCAAATAAAACCATAGTTATTGGGAAGATTATCCATTGTAAAAACATTAATGAATATCTTAAATATTTATTACTTTTTCTTTTATTAAATTTAGAAGGTAAGGGAGGTAATATTATAACACTCATTATAGCTGTAACTAATAGCCCTATCATACCAAACTTCATTAGACCTTCTAAAATAATTGGAGTATTTTGAGTTAAGACACTAATTTCCGTTTCTTTAGTAGCTAAATGTAATGGTAAATAACCCATTAAAGATATTAAAATAGGAGCTGTTGCCCAAGAATAAACACCTTCAGTTTGATTCCAGATATAAATTAATTTCTTTTTCCAAGGTATTTTATTATTTTCTTTAAAACGCCAAACCATATAGGGGAAATGCTCTACGCCCCAGGCCCATCTTCTCATTTGTTTATATTGATTAATCATGCTTTGCCAAAAACTTCCCATATAAACAGTATTCATAGAAACAGGAATATGCATGGGCTCTACTTTATATTGTCCATTATAATGTATAAAACATTGTAAAAATATTCTACTATCTTCGGTTACAATATTATTTTGCCAAAAACCAATATCTACCAAAGCTTGCCAAGACATACTATGGGAAGAGAAAGTAAATAGTCTGTCTGGTCTAGCCAGATCTGTTAATAACCAAAAAGTAGTAGAATTAGCTACTACTCTAGTAATTAAATCAGATTCCCAAATATTATTATTATAAAAAGCCAAAGGTTGAAAGCTAACCCTATAAGGATTAGGGTGATTAATAAATTTATAAGTTAAATAAGCAAAATAATCTGGATGTACTAAAGTGTCTATATCAAAAGTAGAAACTATTAGTTTCTGATAATTAAATTTATTTTGATCTATATATTCTTTTACTTTATGACCAGCATGATATAAATTAGAACCCTTTCCTGGTATTTCTCCTTCTAAATCAGTAGGATGAATAGTAATTATTATTTTATGGAATATATTATTATACTTCTTCTCTATTCTTTTTGCTATTTCTTTAAATTCTTCTTGATGTTTTTCTTCTCCAGCTAAAATTATAATCATTTTTTTATGATTATAATTAGTATTAGCTAAATTTTTTAAAGTTTCATTTACTACTTTAGAGGGTTCTCCAGCTGTTGGTAAAAATATTAAATGATAATAATCTTTATATGCTCTTTTTTCTTTTAATTTTAACCACCAGTTTATTTTAATAGCTTTTAAGTATTTTTTCCAAGATATTAATAAATAAATCATTAAATAAAATATTCTTAATATCCAATATATATCAAAAGCTATAATAAAATAAATACCACCAATAGGCCAATTGAAGGATAATATAATAGCAATAATAAAGGTAGACCAAGTTAATAATCCCGGAATAATTTCTAATATTCTATATTTATAATAATCTTGATTATTTAAACTCATTTACCACAACATTTTTTATATTTTTTTCCTGAACCACAAGGACAAGGATTGTTTCTGCCTATTTTATTTCCAGCTTCATCTTTATTTTTATTAACTATTACTTTATTATTTTCCTCTCTATTCTCTACTTGTTTTTTAAAAGGAGCAAAGTTATTATTTTGCTTTAATTTCTGAGCTAAACCTACCTTATAAATAGCATAAACAATTTGTTTTCTAATTCCGGATATTAAATTATTAAAAAGATTATAAGCTTCTCTTTTATATTCTACTAAAGGATCTTTTTGTCCGTACCCTTGCAAACCAATGCCTGTTCTCAATTTATCCATAATAGTTAAATGCTCTACCCAAAGAGTATCTATACCTCTTAAAACAACATTCTTTTCTATTAAATTCATTGGATTTTCTATGTTTTCTATTATTTCTCTTTGCGAATTTATATTTTCATTTAATTTAAAATATTTCTTTTGAGCTATTTTTTGTACATATTCTATTAATTTTGTTCTAGCTTCATGAGAATTAGATTGATCTAGTCTATTTAATAATTCTATTATTTCTTTTTCTTCTTCTTTTTCTAAGATAAAAATAGATTTTATAGTTTCTATTATTTCTTTACCATCAAAATCACCGATATTTTTTTGTGCTAAGGTATGAAAAGATATCACTTCTTCTATTTCTTTATTTATATATTCTAAAACTAAATTAGAAGTTTCTTCAGTTTTTAAGAATTTTTGTCGAGAATTATAAATAACATGTCTATGCTTATTGATAATATCATCATATTCTACTAAATGTTTACGAATATCAAAATTATGACCTTCTACTTTCTTTTGCGCAGCTTCAATAGAATTAGAAATCATCTTATTCTCGATAGCTATTTCTTCATCTAAGCCTAATTTATCCATTAAGTTTCTCATTCTATCAGAGCCAAATATTCTCATTAAATCATCTTCCATAGAAATATAGAATTGAGAAGAGCCGGCATCACCCTGACGACCTGCTCGACCTCTTAATTGATTGTCTATACGACGAGACTCATGTCTTTCTGTTCCCAAAACATGTAAACCTCCTAAAGCTTTTATTTCTTCATACTTTTCTTCATTAAAAGGATTGCCACCCAAAGTAATGTCTACTCCTCGACCAGCCATATTAGTAGCAATAGTTATTGCTCCTTTTCGACCGGCTTGGGCTATTATATCTGCTTCTTTTTCATGAAACTTAGCATTTAGTAAATTAAAAGGAAGTCCTTCTTTTTCTAAATATTTACCCAATAATTCATTTTTTTCTATAGAAATAGTACCGACTAATACTGGTTGTCCTTTAGTATATCTTTCTTTTATTTCTTTTATAATAGATTTTATTTTTCCTCTTTCATTTTTATATATTTTATCCCGCATATCATTTCTAATAAAGGGATTATTAGTTGGTAAAATAGTAACATCTAAATTATATATTTTAGCCATTTCTTCTGCTTCTGTTGCCGCGGTACCAGTCATACCAGATAATTTAGTATACATTCTAAAGAAGTTTTGAAAGGTAATTGTTGCTAGGGTCATGCTTTCTTTTTGTATTTCTACCCCTTCTTTAGCTTCTATAGCTTGATGTAATCCTTCAGAATATCTTCGACCAGGCATCATTCTACCAGTAAATTCATCAATAATAATAACTTCATTATCTTGTACCACATAATCCCTATCCTTAACAAATAAAGCTTTTGCTTTTAAAGCAGATTCTATATGATGAACGGTCATTATACCTTTTTCTTCATAAATATTATCTATATTTAAAGATTTTTCTATTTTCTTAATACCCTCTTCTGTTAAGGTACAAGCTTTCATTTTTTCATCTATATTATAATCTTCATTTTCTGTTAAAGTATTTACTATTTGAGAAAATTGTTGATATTGATTAGTAGATTCTTCAGCCGGAGCTGAGATAATTAAAGGAGTTCTAGCTTCATCGATTAAAACACTATCTACTTCATCAACTATTACATAATGCAATCCTCTTTGTACTTGTTTATCTAGGTCTGAGGCCATATTATCTCTTAAGTAATCAAAGCCAAATTCATTATTAGTACCATAAGTAATGTCAGCTTGATAGGCTTCTTTTCTTTCAACCGCTCTTTCTTGATTCTCTTCTTTAGAGTCATAAATAAAAGAAGCATTATGTTGAATAATACCCACTGATAATCCTAAAAAATCATATATTTTGGACATCCAAATAGCATCCCTTTTAGCTAAATAATCATTAACTGTAATAACATGAACACCTTTGCCTTCTAAAGCATTTAAATAAACAGCTAAAGTAGAGGTTAATGTTTTACCTTCCCCTGTTTTCATTTCTACTATTTGTCCTTGTTGTAGAATAATGCCACCCATTAACTGCACATCAAAATGTCTTTGATCTAGAGTTCGGGAAGCAGCTTCTTTTACCAAAGCAAAAGCTTCTATTAAAATATCATTTAATTTACTTCCTTCTTTAACTTTTTTCTTTAACTCTAAACTTTTATTTTTTAATTCAGAATCAGTTAATTTATGATAATCTTTTCTTAAATTATTAATAGCCTCTACTTGAGGCTTTAAACTATTTAAAAAAGATTGATTGGCATCACCAAATAATTTACTTAAAATTCCCATTTAATTTTTTTAATATTCTTCTTTTTTCCACAATCTAAATCTCCTTTTCCAACTCTTTTTTTCTTTACTAGTATTTTTTTCTTTAAACTTTAATAAGCGACGAGCTAATTTATCTTGTATTATATCTACAGCAGCGCGAGCATCAGCATGTCTTTCTTCAATAACTATATTTTTTTGGGGAACATGTACTTCTACTTTGATAATAAAAACATCACCTTTATTATGTCTTTGATCTCTCGCTAAATGAATTTTAAAGTTAGTAATAGTGTCTTGATACTTTTTTACATCTTGAAACTTTTCTTTTAAATATTCTTTAAATGGATCTGTTAAGTCAAAGTTTTTATTGTGTATTTGCATTTCCATATTATTTTTTTATTTAAATATTATTTAACTATAATTTAGCAAAAATATGAATAAAAATCAACCTTTTAAACCCTAAACTACCTTGACATAATATATATAATATAGTATTATATTAACTATTAATTATTCTAATTAATATGTTCATTTAAACAAAAAGGAGAGATAATGGTAGTTGTAATAATAATAAGTTTATTTTTTATTTCCTCGTCTATTCTTTTTATTAATAAAAAGAATAGAGAGAGAATAGAGCTCTTGAGACAATTAGATGCTAATTGTCTTGGTAAATAGGATGAAAAATGAAAGTTATTATAAGATATACCCTGATGATTACCCTTATTATACTTATGGTAATTTCATATTATCTATTTAAATTATCTTTATTTGTGACACTAATAATAACTTTATTTAGTTTAAAGTTATTAAATAGTATTTTACTACTAAAAGATTATTTATATAAAAAAGTATAATAAATAATAAAACCCTTGTTTCAAAACAAGGGTTTTTCTTTTATTCTAATATTGCTTTTATTCTTCTTATTCCTGCTGCAGAAGAACTTTCTTTTTTAATCTTGAATACTCCTAATTCTTTAGTATTCTCTATATGAGGACCACCGCATATTTCTTTAGAAAAATTACCGACAGTATATACTTTTATTCTTTGATCATATTTATTATCAAATAATCCAATAGCTCCCAATTCTTTAGCTTCGGCAACATTCATTTCTTTAAAAGAAACATCTAATTCTTCTTTTATTTTATCATTTACTAAATCTTCTACTTTCTTTATTTCTTCTAAACTCATTTTATCTGAATGAGAAAAATCAAATCTTAATCTTTTTTCATTTATATTACTTCCCCTTTGTTCAACATGATCACCTAAGACACTTCTTAAAGCTTGATGTAATAAATGAGTGGTAGTGTGATATTTTTTTGACATAATACTATCATCAGCTAAACCACCTTTAAACATACCTGCGCTAGCTGTTCTTGATAGTTCTTGATGCTTTTTAAATTCTTTTCTGTATTCTTCTTCAGAAAGCTTTATATTTTTTTCTAAGGCTAATTCTAAAGTCATTTCTAAAGGAAAGCCATGGCTAGCAAATAAATTAAAAGCCTCTTTACCATTTAAAGTATTACTTTCTATTAATTTATTAAATTCTTTTAATCCTTTATCTAAAGTTTTTTTAAATTTAGCCTCTTCTTTTTCTAATTCAGAAATAATAAAATCTTTATTATCTTTTAACTCTGAATACTCTTCTTGGTATTTATCTATAATAATATTTGCTAAACTAATTAAAATAGATTCTGTAATATTTAGTTTTTTGGACAATCTTATTATTCTTCTTATTATTCTTCTTAAAACATAACCTTGTCCAGTATTAGTAGGAACAATACTATTATTATCGGCTAATAGAAAGGTAGCGGAACGAATATGGTCTAATATTATTCTAAATTCTTTCTTATTATCTTCATATTTTAAATTAGATATACTTTCTAATTTTTCTATAATTGGTTTAAATAAATCTGTTAAATAATTATCATCTAAATTATTTAAAATAGCTAAGGTTCTTTCTAAGCCCATACCAGTATCTATATTCTTTTGTTCTAACTCTGTATATTGACCTTCTTTATCTTTATTATATTCCATAAAGACATTATTCCAAATCTCTACCCAATTATCATCTTCAGCAGAAAAAGACTTTGGAGCAGCTTCTTCTCCTGTCCAATAGAAGATTTCTGTGTCTGGTCCACAGGGCCCTGTTTCTCCAGCTGGTCCCCACCAATTATCACTTAATTTAAGTATTCTTTCTTTAGCTATACCTAAATTTAACCAATATTCTTCAGACTCTTTATCATATTCTTTAATATCATTATTACCCCCAAATATAGAAATAGCTATTTTATCTTTATTTAACCCTAATTCTTTAATAAGGAATTCCCAAGAATACTCTATAGCTTCTTTTTTCCAATAATCTCCTAAAGACCAATTACCAAGCATTTCAAAAAAGGTATGATGTGTCTTATCACCAACTTCGTCTATATCATTCGTTCTCCAACATTTTTGAACATTAACTAACCTTTTACCATCCGAATGTTTTTTTCCTCTTAAATAAGGTATTAGAGGCTGCATACCAGCTGTGGTAAAGAGAACGGTGGGATCATTTTCTGGAATCAAAGAAGCAGAAGATATTATCTTATGATCTTTATTTTCAAAATATTTTAAAAACTTATTTCTTAATTCTGTATTAGTCATATTATTTATTTTTTATACTATTAAAGAATAGATCATGATATTTATATATTATTACTGAACCAACTGGTAAGGATAGGAAGCCGATTACTATATCATAGAGAGTATCATTAGGTTGCTCCGGAGTAAAAAACATATTCTTATCTAATTTTATAGTTACTATATATTCAAATAATTCCCATAGTATTAAAGAAGACATTACTATTACTAAGGTTAATAATATAATATCAGACTTAATACTTTCTATTTTATGATATTGTAAGAAAGCAGAAACTATTATAGCTATGACAATGAAAAATAATAAAGGAGTAAAAAAGTGTACATAAGCATCATAATTATATAATTTATCAAATAACCATAAATAACCAGCAACACATAAGATCATAGAAACAGAAAATACTACTTCTAAATAATCTAATAACTTAATACTAAATTTTTCTTTTAAATCTAAATTTTTATAAATTACTCTTGGTAAAAAAAGAACTAAAGAGAATAATAAATAACCTAAAGCTATAAATATATTACGCTTTATTAATAAAAAATATAAAGCAATAAAAATAATAGTTAAACTTATTAAATTAATAGATTTTCTTATACTTATTTTCATCATTGTATTATATTAATTTATCTTTTATCAGTCAATAACAGCAGAAGCAATCAACTCTTTTTTCTTATAAATAGCTAAGATTTGTCCCGCTGCAATACCTTTTTGTTTTTTCTTAAATACTACTTTATATTTATTATTTTCTTTAAATATTTTTAAATCTTGATCTTCTTGATTATACCTTATTTGTCCTTTAGCCTTAAATGGTAATTTATATTCTTTATTTAAATAATGTAATTCTTTTACTATAATTTCTTTTTTATATAATTCTAAATCATCTTCATGACCAACTATTAATATATTATTTTTTAAATCTTTTTTTATAATATACCAAGGACCAGTACCACCAATATTAATTCCCTTTCTTTGACCGATAGTATAATAATATACTCCTTCATGCTTACCTAATACATTACCTTTACTATCTACTATATTCCCTTCTTTTTTGGGTATTTTCTTTTTTAAAAATTCTTTTAAATTTACTTTACCAATAAAACAAATACCTTGACTGTCTTTTCTCTGGGCATTTGGTAAATTAATTTTCTGAGCTATTTTTCTAACTTTAGCTTTTTTTAAATTACCTAAAGGGAATAAAGAGTGACTTAATTGTTCTTGATTTAAAGAAGCTAAAAAATAACTTTGATCTTTAACTATATCTTTACCTTTTAATAAATGATAACCATTAATATCTTTTTTTATAACAGCATAATGACCCATAGCTATTTTAGAAAATCCTAATTCTTCTGCTTTCTCTAAAAATAATTTAAATTTAATTTCACTATTACATAGTATATCTGGATTTGGAGTTAATCCTTTTTGATAACTATTATATAAATAATTAACTATTTTATCATTATATTCTTTTTCAAAATCAAATGTTCTAATTGGTATTTTCAAGAAAGAGGCTACTCTATATGCTTCTAATCTATCTTCTTGCCAGGGACATTTATGTTCTTTATTAATTGGCTCAGAAAAGTTTTTCATAAAAGCTGCTTCTACTTCATAGCCTTCTTTTTTTAATAAATATAAAGAAACAGCAGAATCTACTCCTCCTGATAATCCTAGTAATACTTTTTCTTTTTTCTTTTTAAACATTGCCT
>CAZRZA010000005.1:33631-37838 GCA_964604515.1 uncultured Gammaproteobacteria bacterium
AATAATAAATTCTTTAGTCAATTATTATTACCAATTCTTTATTAACTCAAGAGCCTCTTCATCTCTAGCAATCAAAGCCCTTTTTTTATCAACTATAAGAGGTCTTTGTAATAATTTAGGATATTTAGAAAGTATATTTATAATTTGATCTTCAGATAAATCTTTATCTTTAATATCTAATTTATATTCTTCTTCATTCTTTCTCAGAATATCTAAAATATTATAATTACCCTTTTTCAAAACATCAGTAATTTCTTTTTTACTTAAACCTGACTCTAAATACTCTATAATATTAAAATTAATATTATTTCTTTCTAAATAATCTTTAGCTTTATGACATTTACTACATCTATTATTAAAATATATTTTCATATTATTTACCTATTTTAAAGATAGCTAATTTACCTAAAGCTTTATTAGCTAATTTTATTTTTTCTTTATGACTAGAATAAAGAGTAAATAATCTTTCTCCTTTCTTTACTCTATCAGCAAATTCTTTATTCAAATATACTCCTCCTAATTTATCTGCTGGAGCTCCTAATATTCTCGCTATAGTATTAATTGCTTTATTATCAGTAAAGGTAATACGACCTGATTTAGGAGAAATAAAGTATTTCTTATGAGCACCTAAAGTAATATCAGCAGATTGTATATTAGGATTACCACCTTGTTCTTTAATAATTTCTTGCATTTTAATCCAAGCTTGACCATTTTCTAATACTTCCCAAGCTATTTTAGCTCCCTGACCCTTCTTAACCTTAGTAGTTAATTCTAATAATTCTCCTGCTAAATGTATTCCTTTATTAGCTAAATCAGCTGGGTAATTATCTTTTTGTTGTAAGACTCTTAAAACATCTCTAGCTTCCAAAGCAGGTCCTATCCCCAAGCCAATTGGATCTTCAGTTTTTATCATTATTACCTTGATCTTTATTTTAAATCTTCGTGCTATATATTTAAATTTCTTTTCTAATTCTTTAGCTATTTCCATATTAGGTATTTTAGTGGTTGGCCCAACTGGCATATCTATTACTAAATGAGTTACCCCGGTAGCTACTTTTTTAGCCATAATACTGACTAACATTTTACTATATGGTTCTAATGATAATGGATATGATACTTTTAATATCTTATCATCAGCAGGAGCTAAATTTAAGCCTCCACCCCAAACTAAACAACCATTAGTTTTTTTAACTATATCTTTTATTTTTTGAGCAGAAAAAGATACATCTGCTATTACCTCTACGGTATCTGAGGTGCCCGCAGGAGAGGTTATAGCTCGAGAAGATGTCTTGGGTATCGTATATCCTAAACAGGCCATAATGGGGACAACAATCATGGTTGTTCTATTGCCTGCTAAACCACCAACAGAGTGCTTGTCAACAACCATTCCTGGAAACTTTAATGTTTCTCCTGTCTCAGCCATAGCTTTAGTCATGAAGTATAGTTCTTCATTACTATATTCTCTCATAAAACTAGAGGCAACAAAATAGGTTATTTCTGTTCTGGTTAAGACACCGGTAGATATATCAGCATATATTTGATAAAATTCTTGATAAGTTAATTTTTTACCTAATAATCTTTTTTTAATAGCTTGCACAGATTTAGCTTTTTCTAAAAATCTTATTTCAACAATAGTATTATCTACTATATTCTTTTTTTTCCAAATATCTTTATATAATCCTATTTGACCAGCTTTCACTCTTTTTTTAGTAGTATTAGCCTCTGCTATTATGTATTTCTTTTCCCAGGATACCCTTACTTTATCACCTGCTCTAATACCATAGATAATAGCTTCTTCTTCATTGAGGAGAACGATATTAGCTTGTCCTGTTTCAATGTCTAATTTTTTTATTTTTAAATAGTAATGCATTATAAGTCTATTAAATTATTAGCTTTCTTTTCTCCTTTCTTTTCTCCTTTTTTTTCTAAAGTTTTAGCTAAAGATTTTAATACTTCTCTATTATCTTTATTATCACTTACTTTATTTTCTTTTTTCTTTACTTTTTTAATAGTATTAGGAGCTGGTATTTTACCTTCTTTAGATAGTTTAAGGCATTTAGGACAGAAAATAGGTCGGTTAGGATCAGGAACAAAAGGAACTGTAGTGGCTATATTACAAAAAGAACATTGAGCTTTATGACCTTTCTTTTCTTTTATATTATTATCCTCACCATCTTCTATGCTGGGTTTAGACTCACTCCATCTCATTATTTTATCTTCCACAATAGCTCTAGATTGAGTATATCTTTCTCGAGAAACTTTAATGACCTTATCTCTGATTACTAAACTGTTTTTAGCAATTTCTATAGGTGGTAAAGTAGTGGCTGAAAAAGCTTCAGAAGTAATACCATCTATCATTAATTTAATATAAATAGTATATTTTGGTAAATTAACTAAATTCTCTTGCACAAAAGTAGGATAAACTTCTTTTTCAAGAAATTCAGCATCAGCAGCTCCTACTCTAAACATGGCTAAGGTACCAACATTACCAAAAACAGCAGCCCTTACCTTTTCTTCTAATTGTTCTATATATTGATGAGCGAATACTAAACTTAATCTATATTTACGAGCTTCAGATAATATATTAGCAAAAGATTCTGTGGCAAAATTTTGAAACTCATCAACATATAAATGAAAATCTTGGCGTTCATTTTCTGGCATATCCACCCTAGACATAGCTGCTAATTGAATTTTAGTAATCATCATCGCCCCTATTAAAGCAGAATTATCTTCTCCGATTCTTCCTTTAGAAAGGTTTAATAATAATATTTTCTTATTATCCATTATTTCTCTGACATCAAAAGAAGATTTAACTTGTCCTAATATATTTCTAATTAAAGCTGAAGATAAGAAACGACCTACTTTGTTCTGTATTGGAGCAATAGCCTCCGCTTGAAAACGATCTGGATATTTAGAATATTCTTCTACCCAAAATGATTTAACAACTGGATCTGATATTTTAGAAATAACTTTTTTACGAAAACCTTTATCAGTTAACATTCTCATAATACCTAAAAGAGTAGAGCCAGGATATTCTAATAAAGCAGAAATAGCATTGTGTAAAACATATTCTAAACGAGGTCCCCAAGAGTCTGCCCATATTTTTTGAAAAACACCTATTAAGCCAGAAGCTACCAAATGTCTTTGTTCTATACCAACATGTTCTAAAACATTAAAACCAATCGGATTCTCTAAATCAGCAGGATTAAAATAAACAACATCATTAATACGTTCTGGAGGAATAAAATCTAAAACCTTTTCTACTAAATCTCCATGAGGATCTATAACAGCTACTCCTTTGCCACTTCTAATATCTTGAATAATCATATTCTCTAAAACAACAGATTTTCCCATACCTGTTTTTCCAATGAAATACATATGACGACGTCTATCGTCAGTTTTTATTCCAAACTTTTGACTATTATTTCTATAATTTGTTTTAGCAAAAAATACTATTTCTTTACTCATATTATTATACTGGTAAATTACTTGGTGGTTTATCTTTATTATTATCTTTTTTTATATCTTTTTTAATAGTTTCGTCTTTAGCAAATCTTTCTTCAAAATAATTATTATCTGTATCAACTTCAAAATCTTTACTACTACTTAATTGTTCTTTTAAGTTCTCTCTTAACTCTTCCCCCTCTTCTTCTAAAGAAGAAGAGGATGGCAAGAAAGCAGGCGGCTCGGCTTTTTTAATAGCTGTTTTTTGTAATAAAGGAATTTTTATATATTTATTAGGAAAATGCCAAATAGTAGCTAATTCTTCTATATTCAAAAGAAAATAAGCATGTCCTCTAGTGCCACTACGACCCCTATAGCCTTTAATAAGGTTATTTCTCCTAATATCCTTACGTAAAGTAGTTAAGTAGTAATAGGCTCCTGTTTTTGTCTTACTATCAGGCTTAAAAGCATTTAAATCTAAAGTTGTAAATTGTTTAATAGAACCAAATATAGGTGCTATAACTCTAGCTGGATTATATTGTTCATGAGGAGATAAATATATTAATCTTATTTTACAATTAAAACCTATTTTACTAGCCTTTCTTTCTATAGCCTCCATAGCATCTCTTTCCCCAGGAGTAAGATTCCACATAGTAGTATCAAATTTACTATCTTTTTGAATTTCCTCAGGACCAATAGCTGTACCGAAGACATCATCAACAATAGCTACAAAAGAATCTACTATTTTATTTTTTGATAAATT
>CAZRZA010000005.1:37918-40183 GCA_964604515.1 uncultured Gammaproteobacteria bacterium
ACCAAAGCTTGTGATCTCTTTTCCCAACCAAAGTCTGCTGGTTTAGCTATTATTTGTATCCAAGCTTGTTCTCCATTTTCTATTTTACTAAGTGTTTCTAAAACAGCAGCCATTGGATCTTTAAATTCTCCAGATACCTTATCTTCAAATTCTTTATATGTCTTAATAGGGTAAGCCTCATCATTAGCTAAAATAATTTCACTACCCCACATTTGATATTCATCATTAGGGAATTTCCCTGGTACTTTATATACATAATCATCTACTTCTGTAATTTCAGCATCAGGATATTGAGAAAAGATAGCGGTTTCTATTAAATTACGATATTGAACTGGTGTTCTAATTAAAAACTGAACATAACCATCTATACTTACTATTTCAAAAGAAAAAGATAATTGAAACATTCCTCTAAACTTCTCTATCCATTCTAAGGGAGTATGAGCCCCCGAAACAGTAGCAAATAACTGCTCTATAGCTTTTGGTGTTTGCTCTGTATCTCGAGGTATATCAACAGCTAATAAAACAAACTTTTGTGTTTTAAACCATTTTATAGCTTTAGATATAGTCCACTCCCTATGTAAATACCAAATAATAACATAAACAAAGGCCAACCAAAAGCCTTTGCTAAAAAGATACCAAGCAAAAGATAGGGCACCATTCTCTGCTGCAGCTAACCATTTATAAATAAAACTAAAATCTAATAGTATATCCATTTTCTTTTATATTTATTATACCATTTTTAATATAAAATAAAAACTCCCCTCTAAAATAAACAAATTATTTTAGTGAGAGGAGAACTTTAAATATTTATTATTAAGCTAAACAGTATCTACCTTTTTCATCTTTAATAAATTTATCTTTATCCATTAAAGCTAAACTGATAGTTGTTTTTTTAATCAATCTTTTCTTTAATACTTGTTCTATAATATCTTTTTTATACAAAGGTATATCTGCTTTTATTAATATATCAGCAACAACATCAGAAACAACACCAGGTTCATAACCCCATTCTTGTAAAGCATAAATACCACGACCAACCAAAACATATTTCTTATCTAAGATTAATTCATTGTGAATTGTAGCCGGAAAGGCTTTACGATTATCAAATTTAATCCTATTAATATGATCAGCAATATCAGTAAAATGCATTGGTTCTTTTTTCTTTTGTAAAATAATATAAATCTTATCATTCATTCTTTTTGGGGTAATATTAGCCCATTCTTTTAAGCCCCATTCTTCATATGGATTTTCAGCTAATTTCTTTGTAATATCAATATAATTAATTATCACTCTTTCTGTTAAATTATCATCATTAATATAGAAATCTTTTTTACTAATTTCTTCAATTAAATCATTTAATTTTAAGACTTCTTTATTTTCTGATAATAAATTATGAATATTATCAATTACTTTGGTAAAGTAATCTAAAGATGCTTCTGGAGTTTTCCAAAAATTATTAATTTCTTTATTCTCTTTATTGAAATGAAATCTATGTTTTAATAATTGGCTTAATATAAAGTGTATAGCTGCTCTATTTTCTTCTGTATTTCCAGCTGTACTTAATAGGTCTAAAATTAAATTTTCTTCAGACATTAAACCACCATGTTCTGATAAAGAACCATTAGCAACGTCTTCTATTTCTTTTAAGTAAGTTTTATCAAAATTATCTATTACTTTCTTTAGAGAAGCTTTTTCTATTTGCCTTACTCTTTCTCTAGTAATATTATACTTATTACCTATTTCTTCTAAGGTTTTTTTAGGATAATTAGATAAACCATGACGCATTTTAATAATTTCTTGTTCACGTTCTGATAGGATATCTAAAATACTATTTAAAACTTGATGGGGATTAAATTTAGATAACTTTTCTTTATATTGTGATGTAATAACTTTGTCTAATATTGAAGACATAATTTTTCTAAATATTTTAATAACTAAGATATAATAACATATTTATAAAAATAAGTCAACCCTATTCAGAAGAAATAGGGTTGTTTAAAGTTTATTTATTATTAAAGAGTTTTAAGATTTTCTATTCCACCAAGTTAATAATGGTGAAGCAATAAATATAGAAGAATATGTTCCTATTAAAACACCTAATATTAGTGCTAAAACAAAGTTCTTTATAGAGTCTCCACCAAATATATAAATAGCTAATAAAACAAATAAAGTAGTAAAAGAAGTATTTAATGATCTAATAATAGTTTGATTTACACTTAAATTAACTATTTCATCAAATTCTTTATCTTGATATTTAAATAAATT
>CAZRZA010000006.1:0-25745 GCA_964604515.1 uncultured Gammaproteobacteria bacterium
TAATATGTTTATAAAACAAACTTTAAATAGAAATATTAAAAAAGCTAAAAGTATTTCAGAATTATTAAAAAATATTATTAATATTGCTTTAAAGAATAAGGCCCTTAATATTCATTTAGAGCCCCATGGCTATCATTATCATATTAGATATAGAATTGATAATGAATTAAAAGCAGTTGCTAAAATACCTTTTGAATTAGGGGATAAATTAATAAAGTATATTCAAAAAAGAAAAGATAAAAATAATAATTTTACTTTATTAATAGATAAAAAAAGATCTGTCTTTATTAATTTAAATATCTTTCAAACTATTTTTGGCCAAAAAGCTATTTTAAACTTTAATAAACAAAATAATTTAGGTTTAGCTTCTTTAAAATTAAATTCAGAGCAAGTAAAGATTATTTCTGATAATCTTTTAAATGACAAGGGCTTGATACTCTTAACTGGTTTTAAACCTTTAGAAAAAAATAAAATACTATATTCTTTAATGCATCATCTTTTAGAAAATAAAAATCTAAATATATTTACTATTGAAGATTATATAAATTACTCTTTACCAAATATTAAACAAAAAGCTTTAGAAAATTTTAATGATACCTCTGTTTTTCAAAGTCTACAAAATATTAGTAAAGAAAAACCTAAAACTATAATATTATCTCATATTACTGGACCTAATTCAGCTAAGATGGTAATTAATTCTGCTTTATTAAATAATTTAATAATTACTTATTTACCATTAGCAGAAGAATATCAAAAAACAATACCCTCTTTAAAACATTGGGGAATTGATGATTATCTAATAAATTCTGCTTTAAAATTAATTATCTCTCCTGATAATAATGGTTTAAATATACAAGAATTTTAATTAAACAGCCTTTACTTCTTTAATTTCTGGTATCTTAGCTTTAAGCTCTTGTTCTATCAAATTATTTAAAGTAAAATCAGACATTGGACAATGAGAACAAGCACCAATTAAAGATAATTCTACTAATCCTTTCTGAGGATGATATTTAATTAATTGTACATCTCCCCCGTCTCTTTGTAAGGCGGGTCTTATTGTATCTAAAACTTTTTCTATTTTCTTATTCATATTATTCTTTTAAACTAGCTATTTTATTACCTGCTTCTAATAAAGAATCAAAAGTACCTGTATCTAACCAATAACCATCATAAATATATACTTTTAATTCATTTTCTTTTAAATATAAATTATTTAAATCAGTTATTTCTAATTCCCCTCTCGGAGAAGGCTGCAAAGATTTTGCTTTTTTAATTACAGAATTATCATAAACATATAAACCAGTGACCGCAAAATTACTTTTTGGCTTATTTGGCTTTTCTTCTAAAGAAATAGCTTTTTTATTTTTAGCAAACTCTACTACTCCAAATCTTTGCGGATCTTTTACTTCTTTAGCAAATACACTTCCCCCCGTTTTAAAGTCTTTAATAGCATTTTCTAAGAATTTATTATCTCCGACAAAAAGATTATCACCTAATATCATAGTTACATTATCAGTACCGATAAAATTATCTGCTAAAATAAAAGCTTGAGCTAATCCCTCTGGTTTATCTTGTACTTCATATGATACTCTAATACCAAAATCTTTACCAGACCCTAGTAATTTAACAAAATTATCAATATTAACTGGATCTGAAATTAATAAAATATCTTTTATCCCGGATTTAATTAAAGTTTCTAGAGGATAAAAGACCATTGGTTTATCATAAATAGGTAATAACTGTTTACTGGTTACTTTAGTTAAAGGATGTAATCTACTACCCGCTCCTCCAGCTAATATTATTCCTTTCATAAATTTTCTCTATACTTCTTTAATGTATCTTCTAAGGCTTCTTTAACAGGTCTCATTTCAAGGCCTAATTTTTCTAAATTATCAGATCTCATTATATTATTTGATCTTTTCTTTTTTGCTAAACCAGATTTAACCAATTCTTCTTCTGTAATCCACTCATTACTATGTTTATCATCTACTAAATTATGATACATATCAATTATTTCTTTATGCCTAATACTACCAGGATTAACAATATGAAATATACCTTTACTCTTTTTTTCTAATAATTGATAAAAAGTATTAATCATATCTTCCATTATAGTAACACTATTATTAACATCTACTATTTGTTTATAAGCTATTAATTTATCTATTAAATTAGCTGGATGAGGCTGAGAATCAATAGGCATTCTAATTCTGCCTATACCGACATTATCTAAAGTAGCTAAAACTAAATCAGCTGCATATTTAGATCTGGTATATACTGCGATAGGATTAGCATAATCATTTTCTTGCCAACCACCTTCCTGAGGAGAGTCTCCATAGAATATACAACCTGTTCCGATATGTAATAAATAAATATTCTTTTTTTGACAAGCTTCCGCAATTATTATTGGTAATATAGTATTACCCTTTATTGTTTCTACTTGATTAGTTTCACACCAATCAACATTAGGCTTACCTACTATACCAGCTGCATTTAATATACAATCTGGTTTATATTCCTCTATTAAATCAAGAACATCTTCTACACTTTCTACTATCTTGCCTGTTAATACAGAATCAGACCAAGATTCCTGACATCTCTTTCCTATATATCCTTGACCTATTATTAATATTTTCATATATTCTTATAATTTAAAATATCTGCACAAGGAGCTGTAAGTTCAGTACTTTCTCTGTAATTATTAATTAAACATTCTGCTCTATTTGTTGTAGCATTAATTATGTTTCTGTTCTGTAAAAATATTTTAATAGTAATTATAAAAAATAATCCTAATGTTAAAACTATTAACTGCCAAATAATTATTTCTTTTCTCATACTTTTTTTCATATATTCTTATAAAATTCTATTGTCTTATTTATGCCCTCCTCAAAACTTGTTTCTATTTTATATCCTAACTCTTTCTTTATCTTACTAGAATCTATAGCATAACGAAAGTCATGACCCTTTCTATCTTCAACATATTCAATCATTTCTTCACTAAGATTTAACTTTTTTAATAATATATTAGCTATTTCTCTATTAGTTTTTTCACTATCCCCTCCCAGACAATATGTTTCCCCTATTTGACCCTTCTGAATAATTAAATCTATACCCCGACAATGATCTTCAACATAAACCCAATCTCTAATATTCTGACCATCTCCATATAAGGGTATTTTCTTCTGCTCTAGAAGATTAGTAATGAATAAAGGAATAAGTTTTTCTTTAAATTGATAAGGACCATAATTATTAGAACAGTTAGATATTGTAATTGGTAAATCATAAGTATGATAATAGGACCTCACCAAGTGGTCTGAGGAAGCCTTAGAAGCCGAATAAGGACTATGAGGGTCATAAGGTGTCTCTTCATTAAATAAACCCTTTAAACCTAAAGAACCAAATACTTCATCTGTTGAAATATGATGAAATCTAATTTTATTATTCTCTAAAGCTACTTTAAGTAAATTAGCTGTTCCTAAGATATTTGTTTGTATAAATATATCTGGACCCTCTATAGATCTATCAACATGAGACTCAGCAGCAAAATGAACTATTAAATCTATATTATTATCTTTAACTATTCTACTTACTAAATTATAATCTAATATATCACCTTCAATAAAAGTATAATTAGTTTTTATATCTTTCAAATTATTTAAATTAGCAGCATAAGTTAATTTATCTAAATTAATTATTTGATAATCCTGATATTTATTATGAAGATAATGAATAAAATTAGAACCAATGAATCCTGCTCCGCCAGTTATTAAGATATTCATATCTGATCTTTTAATGTTTTAAAAGTTTCTGCTAATAATTCTTTTTCTTTCTTATTACTAGCCCAATGCTTTAAATTATCATCCTTATAACGAGGTATAATATGCCAATGAATATGATTTATTATCTGTCCGGCTTGCAAACCATTATTAAGACCTAAATTATAGTCCTCAGTCTTTAAAGCTTTAGTCAAGCGAGAAGCAATATAATGTACTTTAGAAGCTAAAGAACCTGCTTCTTGATCTGTTAAATTATTAAAGTTAGGACTATGTTTTTTAGGAATAACTAAAGCATGTCCTTTAGTATTAGGATTAATATCTAAAAAGGATAAATAATTATCATCTTCATAAATAATATGAGCGGGTATTTCTTTTTTTATTATCTGACAGAATAAACAAGCCATTTATTTTATTTTAATTAATTTAAAATTATTATTCATATTAATTATATTTAAATATTCAAAATCTATTTCTCTCTCTGTATAATAGTATACCTCTCTCTCATTTATTTTGTCTACTCTTGTCCAAAAAGTATCATTATCTTCAAATACTATTACTTTATAATAGGGAAAGAATATTTTATCAGATCTTTCGGTGATAATTACAGAATCTTCAGATATTATTTCTTTAACTTCTTTAAAAACTTCATAATACTTTCTTAAATTCTCTTCATTTTTAAAGAGTCCATCATTATTTGCTAAAAAAGATAAAGAAAAAGAAGGGATAAGAAAAGCTAAAGATAGAATAATCATATTAAATACCTTATTAAACCCCCGTGACTTAACTGTTAATATATTAAAGAATAAGGCTGCTAAAGGTAAAATTAAGATGAATAAAGGTAAAAAATATCTGACATAAGAAATAGAAATAGTATTTAATTCTTTAATTAAAGGATCGGCTATATCCCAAGAACCATAATATATTAAAATAAGAGGAAAGATAATAAATAAAGATAATAAATAATATTGCCAAATTCTTCTTTCTTTAAAATCTTTTCTAACTTTAAATTTAAAAAGTAAAATAATAAAAGAAGCTAAAGAAGCAAAAAGATAAGGATAAGAAAATTGAATAAAATAATTAAAAAAGTTCTTTAATATTAAATAAGGATGAAAACCAAATGGTATAAATAATATTCTTAAATAATTTAAAATACTATTATTAGAATTAGAGAATTCAGTTGGTAAATTATTAGTTTCTAAATTAAAATATCCCAAAGATAAATAATTACCATATATTATTTTATTAAGAAAGAGAAAAAAAAGAAAAAAGATAATAAAAATAAAAAATGAAATTATATTCTTTTTTATATTAATATTCTTTCTATTATATAAAGCTATTAATAATATTAAAGCTAAAAGCCATATTATTTCTGTTGGTCTAATAATAATAGCTAAAGATATCAGAGAAGATCCTAAAATATAATTATATTTATATAATAAAAAACCTAAAGCTAATAAGAAAATAAATAAAATACTAGGCAGCATAATCATATTAGCAAAGAATATCCAAGGAGCTAAAGCTAATAAGAAAAGAGTAATTAAAAAAGATAAATCTAAATCCTTAAAAACTAAATATGTTAAACGATAAATAATATATCCTGTTAAAGAAGCTAAAAAAGGAGTTAGAAATAATATTCCTAAAGATCCTGATACTTTAAAGAATAAGCCAAAGATTAATATACTAGGTAAAAAAGTAATAGGTACTAAATTACTATTATAAACATTCATACTTCTGGTATGAAGTAAATTATCTGTTAAAGAATTTAAAGGTTCATAAAGACTAAGAGTATTAAATTTAGCAAAAAGAGTAGCAAAAAAATAATTAGCATTAGCATCTGGCCAATTAAAAATTAAATGTTTTAATTCTAAATAATTAGGTAAATGAACTTTAAGAGTAGTATAAGAATAAATTAAAAAGAAAATAAAACATAAAATAATAATACTAATATTATAATATTTTTCTCTATTCTTCATCTATAATATCTAATAAATTATTAATATAATAAGAAGTTAAAAATCCTGCTACAGAACGACGACAATTATTAGCTAAAGCTGGAAGCTTTTCTCTCTGTTTATATATTTGATGTAATTTTTTCTTCAGAATATCAAAACGACCAGGAGGAAAAGTCCAACCATTCTTTCCTTCAATAATTAATTCTCCCGCACCACCAATACGAGAAGTTAAAACAGGTATACCCATACTTAAGGCTTCATAAATAACAGTTGGTGAATTCTCATAACATAAAGAAGGAACTACTAAAACATCTATACGAGAAAGAATAGTCAATAATTTTTTACCAGATTGCCAGCCATAGAATATTATCTTCTTATTATCCCCTGCTAAGTCTAAAGCTTTTTCTTGCTCTTTACCACTACCAACTATATGTAAAAAAGAATTTTTAAACTTTAATTCTTTAAATACTTTTATTAAATCTAAAATACCTTTTTCTTTATATATTTGTCCTAAATAAAGAATATTTAAATTCTGATCACCTTCTTTTTCAAATTCTATTAAATTCTTCAAAGGATTTGGTAAAACATATTTTTTAGATTTCGGAAAGAATTTATGTTTAACATAATAATTAATTAAAAACTTAGAAGGAGATATTATTATCTCTGGATTAGCCATCATAGTTCTCATTAATTTAAGATAACCTATTTTTACAAAAAATTTATGTTTCCAATTATTTTCTTGACCTTTAATAATTAAACCAGAGGGTGTGATTAATTGAACATCATGAACTATGTGAATATGTCTAATTTCTAATTTTTTTAATAAGCGAGGTATTAAGAAACCTAAGCCCATTAAATTATGAGTAATAATAATATCTGGTTCTTCTTTAATTAATATTCTTTTCGTAAAATAATATGACCAAGGATTAAAAATATCTATCAAATGCCATAAGAAACGAATAAATCCTGGAAACTTATAACCATGCAAATAATAATAAATATTTAAAGGAAAAAAACGATATACTTTAATATTATTTACCTCTCCTACTCTCTCTAGCTTCCTCTGACCTATATAATTATAAGGTTTGGTAGATATAACAAAAACATGATGTAAGTTCTCCTTAAGGCCTTCAGCTTGTATAGAAGCTACTATCTCTGCTCCTCCTTTTATTAAAGGGGGGTATAAATTTGTAATAATACCTATTTTCATTATTTTATACTATTAAAAATACTATCTAATTTATAACCTATTTTTTCCCAAGTATATGATTCTAATACTTTCTGACGACCAGCTAAACCATATTCTTTAGCAATACGAGGATTAGCTAAAAGAAATTTAATCATTTTAACTAAATTATCAATATCATTTGTTTTTATTAATAGTCCTGTTTTCTTTTTATCAACAACTGATCTTACTCCTGCTAAATCTCCCGCTATAACTGGTTTGCCAGAGGCCATAGCTTCTATTAAGACTATACCGAAGGCTTCTGATTTATCAGTAGATGGTAAAACAACTAAATCAGCTAAATTATAATAACGGGGCAATTCTTTATCTGAAACATAACCCGCAAATATTATTTTATTATTTAAGCCAAAAGAATCAACCATAGATTCATAGCTCTCCTTTAAATCACCTTCCCCTACTATTAATAATCTAAAATCATCATTATCTGCTATTTTCTTAATAGCTTGTATCAAAACATTAACTCCTTTAAAATAATGGGCTTTATCTAAAGATCCTACAAAAAGAATTATTTTTTTATTATATAAATTATATTTTTTAATTAACTCTTTATCTTTAAAACGAGGTTTAAATAATAAATGATTAACTCCACAAGGAACTTCATAAAACTTTTCTTCTTCTACTTTTATTCTTTCTTTAATATTAGAATTCTGAGCATAATCCCAAGAAGTAACTATAATCTTATCTGCTCTATTCAAAATATGTGGTAAAACATTTTTAGTATGAAAATCAAAGAATTTCTTTAATAAACCAGTGCCAACAACATCCATATGATAAGTTAAAACTAATTTAATATCTTTTATTTTATCTAATAAATAAATCATTTCGGCACCACCAAAAAAAGGATAATGCAAATGAACAACATCATATTTAGGTAATTTATATAATAATTGTGGTAAAATACCAGCATTACCATATTTAAACCAAGGATATAATCTCTTAACCTGAAAAGGATATTCATCTATATGTTTAATAAAAAAACTTTGGCGAGGAGTAAATACTGTTACTTCATGACCTAATCTAGATAAAAGCCAAGCATTATGATAAGCAATATTACCAATGCCTGCTTTATAGGGGGGGAAGGTTGATGTTACTTCTGCTATTTTCATTACCAAATAATAATTAATTTAATTAGTCTATAGTATATATTAAGTATAAAATTAGCTATTTGTAAAGCCTTAGAACTTAAAGGTTGAAATAATATTTGACCAGAAAAAAAATTAAACATTTCTCTATCAGATATTCTTCTTTTCTTTTGTATATACTTTCTTTTCTTTTTTAATAATTTTAATTGTTGAAAAGAGAATAAAAAAGCATAAGATTTTAATTTTCTAAAAAGATATTTATTCTGAAAGGCATAAAATAATTGCCCAATTTCCATTAATAAATAAGCTGGTAATATTAATAATAAAGTCTTTAATTTATAATTCTTTAAAATAATCCACAATCTATTTCTTTCAAACCAATAAATTTGCTTTATACCTTTCTTAAATTCATATTTATGATAAATAATACTTTCTGGTATTATATAATTATCATAACCTAAAAGATTCAAAGACCAACCTAAATCTAAATCTTCTAAATACATAAACATAGTTTCATCAAATAAGTATCCTAAATCTTTTAAAGCTTTCATAGCTATAAATACTCCAGCTCCTGAAGAGTAATTAATTTTCTTTATTTCTTGATCATTATTATCTACTTTATAATATTGATCAGTATAACCAAATCCTAAAAAATGAATAATATTGCCTAAAGAATTTATTTTATCTTCAGCAGGATATAATCTAATTTTACTTTGTAAAGAACCAAAGTTATTTTCTTCTGCAAAATCATATAAAGGCTGTAAAAAACCTTTTTTAATTATAGTATCTTGATTTAATAAATAAATATATTTAGCTTTTTTTTCTAAAGCATATTGATAGCCTATATTATTAGCACCAACATAGCCAGTATTTTCTTCATTTTTTATTAAAGTAAATTGAGAATAATTATTTTCTAAATATTCTCTACTACCATCTTTAGAATTATTATCAACTATTACTATTTCTAAATCAAAATCATTATACTTCTCTACAGCTAAAAGAGGTAATAAGTCTGAAAAATATTTCTGACCATTATAATTAGGTATAATAATAATTACTTTATTCTTCATCTTTTATTGCTTTCTCTCTTACTATTTTTGTTATTTCTCTATCTATTTTATTCAAATGAACAAATATTCTAAATAATAAATAAAAAAGAATTATAATAGAAGTATAGACAACTAAGTCTACTCCTCTACCAATACCAACTATATTAGCTAAATAAGAAGTAGCTTCTGGTATATAAAATACTAAAGCTACTATTAACCAAAGTATAAACCAGAGCAAGAAAGAAAAAGAAGTTATTTTATTATCTTTCTTTTGTTTTATTAACTTAATTATACTCAAGATAACAAAAATAGTTATAATTACTTTTAAGACTATCATTTTTATTATTTATTTAATATTAAATCTTTTAAAATCCTTAAACCACCTCTTAATCCTTGACCAAATTCATTATAAATTATGGTAACTGGTATTTCTTTATACTTTAATTTATTCCTCTTTATTTCTGTTATTATTTCTGAAGCATGAGCCATACCATCTTGCTTAATATTAATTAAAGAAATAGCTTTTCTAGACAAAGCTCTAAAACCATTATGAACATCCGTTAATTTAAGACCTGTTAATAAATTATTAAAGATAATAGCTGGTTTCAAAATAAAATATTTTTTTATTAAAGGTATCTTATTCTTTTGTAAGAATTTAGAGCCTAAAACTACTTCTACTTCTTTATTTATAATAGGTTCTATTAATCTTTTTATCTCTGCAGCTAAATGCTGTCCATCAGCATCAAAATGAACTACTATTTCTGCCCCTTTTTGATAAGCATATTCCATACCTGTTACTAAAGAAGCTCCTTGTCCTCTATTTAAACTATGTTTTAATAAAATAACAGGATACTTTTTAACTATTTCTTTAGTTTTATCTTCTGAACCATCGTCAACAACAATTATTTTATAATTAAAATTAAGCAAAGACTTTAAAACATTATTAATATTCTTTTCTTCATTATAAGCAGCAATAACTATATAAGTATTCATTATTTTTTATTCTGAAACCATTTATAAGTTAATTCTAAACCTTTTTTAAGATTTATCTTAGGTTCAAAATTTAATTCTTTTTTTATCTTATCTAATTTTAAACAAGAATGCTTTATTTCTCCTTCTAGAGCAGCTCTCTGTTTTATCTCTATATCTTTTTTACTTATTTCTTTTAAATATTCTATTAATTTATTAAGAGAGTTCTCTTGACCAGTGCAAATATTAAAGATACCACCTTTATTGTCTAAAGCCTTTACTAGGCCATCTGCGACATCTTCAACATAAATATAATCTCTAGTCTGTTCACCATCACCATTAATATTTAAAGGTAAGTTATTAATAATATTATTAATAAAAATAGCAATAACCCCCGCTTCTCCTTGAGGATCTTGTCTTGGTCCATAGACATTAGCTGGTCTAAAAATAGTCCAATCTAATTTATTAGTAGCTAAAATATATAAATATTTTTCTAAAGTTAATTTAGTTAAACCATAAGGAGATAAAGGTTCTTTAGAGGCTAGCTCTGAAGTAGGTATTTCTTTAACATCTCCATAAATAGCTGCCGAAGAAATAAATATAAATTTCTTTATCTTTTGTTTAATAGCTTCTTGAATTAAATTTAAAGAAGCCATTATATTTATTTGTGCATCAAATTTAGGATTAGCAAAAGAAGCTCCAACACTTTTTTGAGCTACTAAATGATAAATAGCATCTGGTTTAAAATCTTTTATAATCTGACCTAATTCTTTATTATTAATGTCTATCTTAATAAAATCAGCTTTATTATTAATATTTTCTTCTAAACCAGTACTTAAATCATCAAGTATTAATACTTGATGATCTTTAGCTATTAATTTATCTACTAAATGGGAACCAATAAATCCAGCTCCTCCTGTTACGATAATCTTCATATGTTTATTCTTTTATTTCTTCTGTTTCTTCTACTCTTTTTCTACGAATAATAACTGTATTCTTATAATAATCTATAGTTTTTTCTAAACCATCTTCTAAAGATACCAAGGGAATCCAATCTAAACTTTCTTTAGCTTTATCTATATTAGGTATAGCAGGTTTCACAGAAAAATCATAAGCTGAGGAATAGGTTATTTTAGAATCTGAACCAACTATTTCTATTATTTTCTCCGCTACTTCTTTTAAGCTCCGAGGATTAGAGTCTCCTAAATTAACAGGCTCAACTATATCTGATTCCATTAATTTTATCAAACCACCTATAATATCTTTAATATTACAAAAAGAAGAAATAGTATTCTGATCTCCAGCAATTTCTATATTTTCATTATTAACTGCTGCTTTAATAAAATCTGGAATCTGTCTACCAATATGTTGTAACATATTAGTACCATAGGTATTAAAGATACGAGCAATATGAGTATTTAATTTATAAAAATTATGATAAGTCATAATAGTACTTTCCGCAAATCTTTTACCCTCATTATAACAAGATCTAGGATTTAAAAAATCTAATAAACCATAATAATCTTCTTTAACCTGACTACCATCTTCAGGAGGATTACCATAAACAGCAGAGGTTGAGGTTAAAAGAAATTTAGCTTCATTCTCTCTGGCTAATTCTAAGCTTTTAATAACTCCAATAGAATTAGCTTGGGATGTTTTAACTGGTAATTTAGAATAATCTTTTGGTGAAGTTGGACAAGCTAAATTATATATTTCTTGAAAACCCTGTACTTCTACTTTAAATTTTTTTAAATCAGGTAATTCCTTATAATCTATATCTAAAGTAATATCATGTCTAATAAATTCAAAATTAGGATAAGCTAAAAGATTTCTAATATTTTCAACATCAGAAGAAACAAAATTATCAACACAAATTACATTATGACCTTCCTGTACTAAATATTCACATAAATGAGAACCAATGAATCCAGCTCCTCCGAGAATTAAGATATTTTTATTTTCTAAATACTTTTTCATATTATTTATATTTATTTATTAAATTATTAAATCTAACTTTAAAAACTTGTAATAATGTTTTTAGATAATCTATACCCCTAACCTTAGAATCAGTATTATTAGTCCAGGTTATTGGCAATTCCTTTATATTTAAATTATATTCTTTAGCTAAAAAAAGCAACTCAAAATCAAAACCCCAATCTTCTATAGTTAATTTACTAAATAAAGGTTTAACTTTATTATTAAATAATTTAAAACCACATTGACTATCATATACTTTAGGATAAATAAAAATTCTAACTAATAAATTACCTAATTTACCTAAATTTCTTTTTAAAATACCTTGTTTTATATTAATCTTAGAATCCTTTAAAGCTCTAGAACCTATTATTAAGTCATAATTGGAAGTATATTTTATAAAATTATCTAATTCTTTAATTCTAGTAGAATTATCAGCATCCATAAATAGTATTAAGGAGCCCTTTGCTTCTTTTACTCCTTTAACTATACTATATCCTTTGCCATGATTTCTTAAATTTCTTAATAATTTAATATCTTTTATTTTCTGTAAGATATTTAAACTATTATCCTCAGACTTATCATCAATAATTATTATTTCCCAAGTATTAAAGTTACTCTGAATATACTCCTTTACTTCTGAAATAGTTTTTAGAATTACTTTCTCTTCATTATAGACTGGAATAATAATACTAATATCTAAATTACCTTTTATATTTTCTATATTTCTTTTATTCTCTTTTTTAAAAGCCCAATACTTTTGCAGAATAAAGTTCCAATTAACAACTATAATTATAGCTATTAATTTAGCTAAAATATCATAATAAAGAAATTTATCTACTAAAGTATATAGTATTAATTCTGTTAATATTAATCCCCCACTAGCTACTATAATAAACTTAAAGTATTGAGTTCTTTTTTGACCATGATCAATACGAAAAGTCCAAAAACGATTAAAAATAAAGGAAAAGCTAGAAGCTATTACAAAAGCTAAACCAGCTGCTAAAAGATAATATACTTCTAATATTCTTTCTAAGAATAAATAAAAACTTAAATCTATTAAAGTACTAAATAAACCAACAATACAAAACTTTATAAAATGTTTAATTGCTTTATTTTTATTTAAATAATTAATTATTAAACTCTTATACCATTCCATAAATTAATAAACTAAAACATCAAAATGATAACCACCCTTATCATCTATTTCTGATAAATAAAAACTATCTTTTTCTAATCCTAAAGAATCATATATTTTTAATAAAGCTGTTGATCCTTTATTAGGTAGGGTTAATAATTCTGGTTTTTTATCTCCAGAAAAATCTCTAGCAATAATATCTATGCCTGTTTTCAAATGTTCACTATAAGCTAAGAACTGACCTTTTAATCTACCTTTAAAATTAAATAATTTAATTTCTGGACTATCATTATCAGGTACAGTTATTATTTCTTGCCAATTATCATCATTAATATCACCTACTGTTAATTTAATTCCCTTATTTATTTCTAAACCATAAGCCATAAATCTATGTTTTAGTCTACCATTTCTAAATACTTTTATTTCTGGACTATAATTACTATAAGGAGCGGTTACTATTTCTTCTCGACCATCATTCTTAACATCACCAATAGCGATATTAACTCCACCACGGAAACCAGGATCATAAGCCATAAATTGATTTAATACTTTACCTGTTCTATCAAAAACTCTAATATGAGGTCCTCCTCCTCTTAAAGGAGCAGTTACTATTTCATTTAAACCATCTCCATTAACATCACCAATAGCGATATTGACTCCACCACGGAAACCAGGATCATAAGCCATGAAAGAAGATTTAAAATCACCTAATTCATCTAAAATTAATATTTCTGGCTGAGAACCAGCTTCCGGAGCTAAGACTAAATTAATTTCTTGATTAACATATTCCCCTGCTAAATTTAAAGCCTGACCAATATTTATTAATCCTGAACCCAAGTCTCTATAAGTTAAAGGATTATAAGATTTTAAACTACTAGCTGAATTCTCTAAAATAGTATAAATAATATCTGGTCTTAAATGAGGATAATTCATTTTTATCAAAGCCGCAGTAGCTGAAACTATCGGTGCTGCTACTGAAGTACCAGACCAAGAAGAAGAATAGTATTTAGAGAAATTATTATTATTACTATTTTGATAAACTGTAGAATAAAAACCAGTGCCTGGTGCTGAGATATCAATACATTCTTGACCATAATTAGAAAAAGAAGTTAATTTCTTATTATTATCTAAAGCTGCTACTCCAAAAACCCTATTAATATCATCAATATCACAAACTGGATATTGAGGATTATTATCTAAATCCAAACCCTCATCTTCTTCATTGCCAGAAGCAGCTATAATAATAATACCTTTATTATAAGCATTAATAATAGCTTCTTTTAAATCATCATTATAAGCCTCTCCTACTAAAGATAAGTTAATAATATCTGCTCCATTCTCTATAGCATAATTAATAGCTTGAGATAATACCAAGGTATTACCAGATCCTTTTTCATTTAAAATACGTAAAGACATTATTTTAGCTTCCGGAGCTATACCAATAATACCTGTATTATTCTTTTCAGCAGCAATGACACCAGATATTACCGTACCATGATTAACAGCTGTAAAGTCATAATCACTATTTATTTCTGGTTCTGGTATATTATCACTATCGATAAAATCCCAACCATAATAATCATCAATATAACTATTATTATCATTATCTAAACCATCATTTGGTATTTCATCTATATTAATCCACAAATTATTTATTAAATCTGGATGATCTAAATCTATACCAGAATCTAAAACAGCTATTATTATTTCTTTATTATTTTCTAAATCATTAGACCAAGATGGTTCAATATTTATTAAATTAAAATAATTCTGATAAATCATATTAGAATCATTAGGAGTATAATCCTGTTCAAAAGCTAAACTAGACTTAGCTATTAATAAAAAAACAATAATTAAAATTATATTTATTTTATTTCTAAACACTTTATTTTTTATTTAATAATTTAATTGAATTATAACAAAAATATACTTTAAAAACAAGAAAAGCTCTTATTTAATAAGAGCTTCTATTATTTATTCTAATTCTTTAATTAAATCCCAAAAAATAGGATTATTATTTACTTTTTCATAATACCACCACTCTACACCCCATAAATATGCTTGGGAAAAATTAGTATTAATAGCAAATTGTAAATTAGCTTTCATTTGCTCTAAGTTTAAGGATTTATCTTTTTCTTCTTTTTCTAAATTAGTAATACCATTATCATTGGGTACCCAGGGTTCTAATTGTAATTCAGAAATTATTTTCCTTTCTATATTATTAAACTGAGCTTTATAACTATAAAAAGAAGCTGGTAAAGGATATTTAAAATAACCAAAAAAAGGAGTATAAACAACTCTATACATTGTGGTTCCAAATATATCTCCTAATTTACCCTCTCTTTTCCAAGAAGATAATTCTCCAGAAGCAGAAATAATAATATCTCTCTGATCTAAACTCTTAACTAAATCTATTTCTTTTCTCAAAAAACCCTCATTACCATTAGGACAAATACCAAAAGTATTTAAGAGAGGTTCATTTTCTATTTGCCAAGCTATAATATTATCATTATCTTTATAATGATTAATAACTTCTTTAAGCATTAATAATGTTTTTTCTTTTTCTTGACCCTCAGACCATTGAGGAGCATGACACTCTGGCCAACGAGGTAAACGCCAACCAATATTAATAATATAATTAATATCATAGTCTTCCCCCAAAGCTATTAACTCATCAAAAACAGTAAAATCAAAAACACCTTCTTCTTTTTCTATTTCATCCCAATAAATAGGTAAACGAATATTCTTAATATTTAAATCTTCTAAAATAGCCTGATATACTTCTAAAGGTTTTAAATTAAGCTCTCTACTATATTTAGTAGAGAAAGTTAAGCCCCAAAAATTATCAGGAGCTATTAAATTAATATCCTGCGGATAATGCTTAGCAAATTTAAAAAAATAAATAGCTATTAATATTAAAATTATAACTAAATATTTATTTCTTTTTTTAGAAAACATATTATTGAATAATAAAATATAAACCAATAGTAATTAAAATAATAGCAATTAATTTCTGCAGAATAATAAATTTAGAAATTTTTTCTTTAATTACTTTAGGATAAAATATAGTAAAGAAACTAGCTAAAATTAATAAAAATACATATTGTACACCTTGCAAACTATTAACCAAAGCTACAGAACCTAAGGAAATAGCATAATTCTGTAAAAAGAACCCCAGAGCAGCTAAACTTTGATTACCAAAGAATAATAGTCTATTATTACCTTTTAATTTCTTAATACTCCTAAATATTTCCCTTCTATTATCTTTAGATATTAAGAATGATAGAACAGCTATAAAACTACCAATTCTAATCCAAATAAAAGCAGAAAGAAACTCTTGATTATTATATAAATATTTAGAACCAACAAAGAATAAAGAAAATAATAAAGAAGATAATAAAGCAATAAGAATACTCTTTATTCTTTTTTGATTCTCTAAACCGAACCAAATAAATACTTTGGTCCATAAATCATGTCCACTAGGAAAATAAGATATTATTAAAGTACCAAATATTAAATAAAAGAAAGCTATATATTGTGAATCAGTAAATCTTTCTCCTAATAAAAGATAAGATAAGATGATGGTAAAAATAGGAACAGAACCACCTATTAAGGTAATTATTTTAGAAGCCTCTCCTAGTCTTAGGGCTGTATATAGCAATATTAAAGCAAAGGGTAATAATATTCCTATAATTATATTTAAAGAAGTTAAATATAAACCAGGATAACTTAAAAACCAAGGAGCTATTATTAAAATGATTAAGCCTAAAACACCAACTAAAAAAGTATAAGTTTTAGCAGATGGTAATACTTTTTCTAACAAAAACTTATCAGCTAAACCAACAATAGCTAATAAGAGATAAGCAATGATAGCAATTAATATCCAAGACATAATTATATTATAGCATTTTTAAATAAAATAGAAAATAAAAAAGATCTTCAAAGTATAATGCTCTGAAGATCTTTTAATACTATTCGCAAGTACAAGGACTTGCATTGCAATTTGGACATGATTCTGACATACTTTTTTCTTTAATAATTAATAACTTTTATTATAAACTATTTATTATATTTTTCAAGTTTTTCATCCTAGAAGAATTATATTCTTCTTTAGTAATTAAATTAGCAGCTTTTAAAGCATTTAATGACTTACGATCTTCTTTTTGATAATGACGAGGATAATTATTCTCTAAATCACCATTATCTAGAATATAAATATTATATTCTCTTAAAGAATTTATTAAATCTTTACTATTCATTTTAGGTAAGTATATTTTTAAATAATTCAACAAATCTCTTAAGAGATTACCTTTAATAATATCTCTGTCTAGCATTATTAAATAAGGTATATGAGCCATACTTAAAACATCAATATAAGGTTTCATATTTCCTTTACCCTGAGTTGGTATTACTTTAATATCTTTTTCACCAGAATAGAATTTATCTAATAATCCTCTTAATAATATACGATCTGACATTCCTTCTACTAAAACAACTTTGTCAGCAAAAAACATTTCTAAATTATCTGCATTTAATTCTCTCATTAAACGACTATAATCATATTTCTTATTATGCAAAGGAAAGGCTAGGGTATTATTATTTTCTTTAATAACTCTAATAATCTGATAAAGAGTAATGCTCTTTATAAATAAAGGAGAATGAGTAGTAAATAATATTTGTCCTGCTGAACTATTTTCCATAGCCCATAGTAATTTCTTAATTCGAGCTGGATGTAAATAATTTTCTGGTTCATTTATCAAAATAATTTCATATTGAGGATGAAAAATATATAATAAGATAATAAATATTCTTCTAAAACCAGATCCCATTCTATCTATAGTAACTCTTTTCTCTCCCTCATATAAACCTTGATGATCATAATTTATATCTAAAGCATTTTGATCGGCATGTATTTTAGGAAAATGATCTTTTAAATTTTTTTTAAAAGCCTCTATTTTATCTGGATAATTAAAAAGAGAAGAAAAGTCTTTTTCTATTTGTTTAAAGTCTAAAAAAGCTAAACTATTTAATCTTTTTACTTTAGGTTTAAAAATCTTTTCTAATGTTTCACTATGTTTTAGTTTCTGTTCAGCAAAATATAAGTATCTTTCTTCTTCTTTTAAAATATAAGACCCTTCTTTACTTGGTAATTGATATTTAATTTTTTCTTCTTCACTAAACTCTAAGATTAATTCTATATTTGCTTGCGGATAATATAAATCTTCATTATTTGTTAAAATATATTCACAAGCATCTAAAATATTACCTTTACCACAAGAATTTTGACCAATGAAAATATTCAAATCTAAACCTATTAAGTTAATTTCTTTCTTAATACTTTTGTAATTTCTAATTATTGTTCTTTTAATTCTCATTATAGTAAATGAATGTCTTCTATTTCACTTATTTTATTATTTAAAACTATATTCTCTATATGATATGTTCCCATTTTAGGAGCATCTAAAAATCCTTGCATAGCCGCTTCTGCTAACCAACCTGATTCTAACCAATCAAATAACCACTCATCAACATATTCTGGGTTCTCACTGTCTATACCAGCTCCTATTTCTAATAACCATTTTCTATTATATATTTCTTGATACCCTATTGGTTCAGACATAATAATTGGTAATCCTAAACCAGAATAAAAAGTTAATTCTGAAGGTTTGGTCCATAAAATATCAGTACTTCTTAATATTTTATTAAATTCTTTAAAATAATCTATTTTATTCTCTTTATATAAAATATTAATATTCTTATTTTTACTTAAACCATTCTTTTTAACTACATTCTGAAAGAAAAGAAAAACATCATTTTTAACACCAGCTACTAAATTAACTCTAACCCTATTATTCTTAATATGCTTTTTTAATCTTCTAATAATAACCTCCCCTATTTCTCTTTGCGCTCCCGCTCCACCAACAGCAAAGGTTATAGTTAATGGTCTATGATTCTTTTTTAATTTATTAAGAGGACATAAATAATTTTCAATAATTTTTCCATACTTTTTTCTATAAATACCACGCGGATCTAAATGACATATTCTGGTAGCTAAATCTTTAGTTAATATAGAACGATTAGGTCCTCCTATATTTTCTTTAGGTAAAGGAAAGCCTGTTATAAATATTTTGCTATCCTTAACTCCATATAATTTTAATCTTTCTTTAACTCTTTTATTAGGTACTAAATAATTTATTTTACTCTTTTGAGGATTAACAGGAGCCCAGGCTCTAGCAATATCAGCATCACAAACAATACAATATACTTTATTATTATATTTATAATAATCAGCTGCATAAGCGGCAACAAAGAAAGTAGTAACCATTGGTAATTTAGTTTTATTTAATCCTTTAATTAATTCTTTTCCTATACCACCTTTTACTTGTTTAAAAAATGTTTTTTGTTGTAAAGAATTCTGAGATAAATCTCGATGTGGATAAAAAGGTTCTATCCTTTGTAAATAATCCATAAAACCAAATACTAAATTACCTAAAATAGGTACTTTTTTAAAACGAGAAATCCTTTCATACCATTTTCTATTTGTTTGCCAAATTCTTTTCTCTTTTCTAGATATACCCTGATATTTATTAGCATTAATAATGCCATCATTACTATTCTTTAAAAATGGATAAGCAGCCCTTTGATGACCATAACCCATATCAACAGCAATTATATTCATTTTTTCTTTTTTTTCTTTCATATAATTAATATTTTGGTAATATTCTATATATTATAAAAAGTAATATTAAATAATATAAATAATATTCTAAATTAATAAATCTTTGTACCAGACCTACTTTAATGAACTCTAAAATAACTAAAATCAACCAAGTTATTAAAGAAATATTAAATAAGTCTTTTACTATTCTATACACTAATTTCATCTTTTTAATATTAGCTCCCAATTTCTTAAATTAATATTAGAAGTTTTTACTAAATCTGGAAGAGAAAGTATTAATTCTAATTTATTACCATTAATTAAAGCATTCTCTAAATCAAAATTTAAATTAATATCCTTACTATTAATATCTTTATATAAATAACTATTATCTTTTTGTTTTAATCCTATTTTAATTATTTCTTCTGCAAAGTCTATTTCTCCTTTAATTATTAAATTATTAAACTGTACAGGAGTATATACTTTTAAATATAAAGGTTCTGCTAAAATATGTAATTCATTATTAATAGTTACTGTTCTAATGTCTGGGTACCAACCTGTAATATCTCTAGTAATAGACTCTTCAAAGTCTAACTTGTAAACTAATTCTCTTTGTATTACAATATTCTTATTAATTATATAAATAATTAAGAGACTAGCTAAAATAATCCATAAATAATGGAAAAATTTAAATAGAGAATGTTTCTTTAAATTCATATTTATATTATACCAAAAAAATATATTTTATGCTAAAATAAAATTGACTATGATTACTTTTACTAGAATACAACATATTATCTATCAAGCTATTATTTTGTTAATAATGGGTTTTAATACTACTTATTTACATTCTAATACTACTGGTATTTTAATTGGTTTAATATATTTAATAGCTAATAGTAAAAAATTAGGTGATATTTTCTTTAAACAAAATATTTTAGATAATCTTAAGGATCCTTATAAAAAGAAATTCTTACAAAATATTCTAGCTTTAATACTTATTCTAGCTTATGTTAGTATTATTTATACTTTAGCTTATCATTTATTCTTAATAAATATAGTCTTATATATTTATATTATTATCTCTATACCAATTATTATTGAAATACTCTCTTGGAAATTTAATATTAAACATTATTTTTTAGAAAATCTTAATCTTAATCGTTTATTTGGTACTGGTTTTAAGAATACTTATTTAAGAATATTAGTATTTATTATTGATAGCTTACTTTTTTATTACCTTTATCGAAAAATGAGCATTGACCTTATTAGATCTCCTTGGGAGTTAGTAAGTTATAAGTTTTGGTTATTATTAATTATTTCTAATATTACCTTAATAGTTCATTTCTTAAAAAATAAACATACTGGTAAAAATATATTTATTATCATTTATCATTTTTTCTTATTATCTTCTTTGGGTATTATTTTATATCAAATAGGTTATGGTTACGATTCTTTTATCCATCAAGCTACCATTGATAAAATAGCTTCTTTAGGAACCATACAACCCAGACTATTACTATATACAGGACAATATGGCTTAACCTTCTTTCTTAGTCAAATATTTTCTCTACCCTTAATAGTAGCTAATAAATTATTATTACCACTCTTATTCAGTCTTCTCTGGCCAACTAGTCTTTATTATGGTTTAAGATATGGTTTAAGATGGCCTGTTAAAATAAGTTATTTAATTACTCTCTTAAGCTTAATTATCAGCTTTAACTTTGCTATTATGACTACCCCCCAGGGTTTATCTTTTCTTTGTTTAGCTATTTTTATTTTTCTTTTACCAGAATTTAATAAAAAAAATATTCATATCTCTTTTGCTTATTTATTAGCTTTAATGTCTTTAACTATTCATCCTTTAGTTGGCATTCCTTTATTCTTCTTTGTTCTCTTGCTTAATTTAAGTATTTATAAGTCTAAAAGTATAATTAAAAAGATATTATATTATTTAATTATATTTATCTCTTCTTTAAGTTTACCTCTTTTCTTTATTATTTATAATATTATGAAAGGAGAGAATATTAATAATATATTTACTTTTAATACTTCTTTCTTTTCTTTACCAGCCTTCTTCACAGCCCAAAGCTATTCTTGGCCTTTAGACTTAATTCATAATATAGGTTTAAATAAATCTTATTTTATCTTAATCTTAATTTTATTAGGCTTATATTATATTATTAAGTATAAAAAGACTTTAATTTTTAAGAATCATTTATTATTTATATTTATATTATTAATTAATTTAATAATTACTAAAGTATTTCTATCCTTTAATATGCAAATAGAGTATGAAAAGAGTATTTATGCTAATCGTATTATATATATGATAACTATTGTTTCTTTACCAATATTATTAGCTTCTTTTTACTTCTGGTTTAATAATATAATAAAGAAAAAAAATAATTATCAAGAAAAAATATTCCTAATTATTATTTTTACTATAATAATATTAACTAGCATTTACTTCTCTTATCCTGTCTATAATAAACATCAGAATAGTAAAATATTTAATATTACTAAAACTGATATAAAAACAGTACAATTAATAGAAAATCATTCTCAAGAACCTTATATAGTTTTAGCTAATCAAATGATTGGTGCGGCGGCTATTAAAAAATATGGTTTTGCTCATTATTACAATAATAACTTTTATTACTCTATGCCTTTAGGAAATAACAATATTTACCAAAATTATTTAAATATGATAGAGCATAAAGCTAGTAAAGAAGAAGCCTTAAAGGCCATGGATAAGGCTCAGGTAAATAAACTATACTTTGTAGTCAATAATTACTGGCATTCAGCTAAAACAGCCATAGCAGACGGTTTAGAGGGTTCTGATAACCATATTCTAGTAGATAATGGTCTTAATTATATATTTATCTATAATAGGTAATAAAAAAAGAACCCTTTAAGAGATTTCTTTTTTAGTTTCTCTAATACTATTTTATATCATAGTACTTAAATTTCTTTAATTTCTTTATTTTCTTTTCTTCCCTTTTGCTAAATTTTAAATATTCTTCTAAAGTATTTAAGCCAGCTTCTTTTCTTCTTTTATTAACATTCTTTTTATCTTCTATTTCACCAATTAACATAGTACCATATAATTGTTTCTCTCCTTTATTATATCTTATTCGATCTATTAACTCTGCTTTTGATGGTAAAGAGAAATTACAATTCTCTAAACATTCTTCTTGAAGCTTAATATCAAACCACTGATGCAATATTAATAAATGAAATACTTTCATTCCCTTCTTACCTATTAATTTAATATTAGGATAGCCGTATTGATTTATTAATAATCTTATACGATAATTATGAGCTATATCAATGGTATATACTAAGTAGCTAGGTAATTCGAGTCCTGGCTTACACTTTAGTCTAACCTCTTGGTCTACTTTAAAAATTTCTTTTAATTGTTTTAGATAATCTTTATTCATAATATTATTATACAAGAAAAGGGAGATTTTACAATCTCCCTTTATTTTGATTAAGAAATCAATTCACTAGCAATAGCTTCTGCTATTTTTGCACCAGTATTTAACTGAACAAAGTACCATTGACCATTACTATTAATTTCTAAAAAAATATAATCACCATTTTCATCGACAATCATGTCTATACATCCAAAATCTAAGCCTAATTTATTCATAAAAACAAAAATTTTTGTTTCTACCTCTCTAGGTAATACAGCACTCTCCATCCTTACCTTGAAGTCATTAAACTTTGGTTTCTTTCTCCAATCAAGAGAGGTTTCACTATCTTCCTGTGAGTAAATCTTTACAGGAAACAATCTATTTCCAACAACAGTAATTCTAAGTTCATGGTCTTTTTTTACTGTTTCCTGAAAAATAGATGGTGACATCTTTACTGAAGAAATTTCAGACATATACTCATCAGTAACCTTATTAGTATAAATAACGTGGTCTGGTATTATAGATGAAGATAATAACTTCACAATAATATCTTTACTATGTTTATTATAAAAATCCATAACTAATTCTGGATCAGATGTTATTACTGTATCCGGAGTATTAAACCCAGACTCTAAGGCTACTAATAATTGATATGGTTTATTTTCTGCTTTATCAATAGACCAGGGATTATTCAACCATTTTTTATCATTAAACATACTCCAAATAGTACGTCTCATTTCAAAAAATTGCTTGTGAATAAAGTTTCTATGCTCTATAGGTTCATAAGAAAATAATTCTTTCGGCAAACGAGGTTTAATATACCATATAGCTGAAAAATCAGCTATATCATACTCAATACCATCAATTATTATATTATAAATACATTGCCCATTATTAACAGAAAAAGATAAATATTCACCAACTAAACAATTATCTTGTTTAAATAAAACTATATCTTCACCATGTTTATTTAAAGATTTCTTAACTTCTTTAAAAGAATCCACTTCATAAATACTATTATTTCCAATTGCTAAAATCATTATAAATCTCCTAAAAATATAGAGAGGTAATTAATAATCACCTCTCTATTGTTATTGTTAATCATTCATTGACCATCTGCAGCATCAATATCATCCCATGTGCCACATGTTGTTACTGACTCAGCACCTTCATATTCTTCTAAAAAAAAGTATAAACGGTATTGAATTTTGATTATCCATTATATTTTCCTCCTTTATTAAATTATTAAAGAACTACATAATTATTAAAATAGTAACTACAAAATAAATATAACAACCTCAATCTTTTTAGTCAATAAAAAAAGAACCCTTTAAGAGGGTTCTTTTTTAGTTTATCTACTATTAATTTATAATACAGAGTCTTTAGCTGCTTTAGCTACTCTAAACTTTACAACAGTTTTAGCAGCAATATGAATACTTTCTCCAGTAGCTGGGTTACGACCCATTCTAGCTTTTCTATGTTTCTTTACTAATTTACCAATTCCTGGAATTGTAAATTCTCCAGCGTCTTTAACTTCTGAATAAGCTAATTCTGCAAACTTATCCATAAAATCTTTAACATCTTTTTTACTCATTCCACTCATTTCGGAAAGAGAATCCATTAGTTGAGATTTTGTCATTGCCATAATCTTATTTTTTTAATTATTAATTATGCTAATAATATATCATATTTATTAAGCTTTGTGAAGTATAATCTATTACTTTTATAATGTAAAGCCCTTAAAGAGACCCAAGTGAGCTCTCTCTTGAAATTGAGGTTTTCTTAAATTTAAGAAATTAATAATACCCTGAGGTGTTAAATCATAATCTTTTATAATCTCTTTTCTACCATCAATATCTACAATAGCCATAATTGGTTCTTTTTTGCCAATAGCATAAGCTAACTTTACTAATACTTTCTGAGCTTCATATTTCTTTAAATACTCCACTGCTAAATACCGAGCCATATATGCTGCAGACCTATCTACTTTAGTAGCATCTTTACCAGAAAAAGCTCCACCACCAACTGGAATTTGAGGACCATAATTATCTGCTATTATCTTTCTTCCTGTTAAGCCTGTGTCTGCTTCAAATCCTCCAGAGATAAAAGGACCAGCAGGATTTATATATACTTTATCATATTCAGTAATTATTGGTTTAATTACTTCTTTAATTACTTCTTTCCTTAACTCTTCTAAAGATATATTATTACTATGTTGAGTAGAAATAACTATACTATTTACTTTATTATTTTTTAAAGTAACTTGTGCTTTACCATCGGGCTTTAAAAAAGATAATTTATTATTTAATCTTAACCTTTCTAATTGCCTTACTAATTTAGTAGCTAAAACATGTTCTAGTGGTAATAGCTCTTTAGTTTCTGAAGTAGCATAACCAACCATAATACCTTGATCACCGGCTCCTCCGATATCTACTCCTCGAGCTATATCTTTACTTTGTAATACTAAATTTACTTCTATTAC